>NZ_CP045997.1:10325818-10326072 GCF_010233585.1 Spirosoma endbachense | reverse complement strand
CGTTCAATAAAGTGTCTATCAGGCTTTTGCCGGTAAAGCGCCGGTTTGTTCATACATTTACGCGGTTGTTTTTGACACTGTTAAAATGTACATTGTCAATTATGACACAACATTACAACAGTATGTTGTAAAACACAACACTACTCACGAAAAAATTTAATTAAGAGTTAATCAATGGAAGTAATAATGACTCTGGGCGAGACACTCCGCAAAAACAGAAGGGCTAAAAATCTGACTTTGCAAAATGTTGGGGA
>NZ_CP045997.1:10324670-10325785 GCF_010233585.1 Spirosoma endbachense | reverse complement strand
TTTTGGATGGCTGGTTTAATTTTGAGTATGCAGACAACCCTCGACCTCTATACTGACTACTTACTTAGTAGTTTTGGCCAGACTACCGCGACTGGCTTGTCACGGCTGACCGATGGAGCCGTAGGCCACGATGCGGGGACCGATCTGCTCAACCGACTTCAGGGTGATAACCGCACCTTGTGGCAACATGTCAAACCACTAATTCGCCAAATTCAGGAGCCTGACGGTGTTCTACTTACCGATGATAGTATCGCCCACAAGCCCCACAGCGATGAAAACGGGTTGGTCACCACCCATTACGACCATACCTGTAGTGAGTATGTGCGGGGCATTAATTTTGTCAGTTTAGTCTATCAAACCACCAAAGGCCAATGTCCGCTGAGTTTCGAGCCAGTTATCAAAGTCCAGCAGTGCGAGTTGAAGACGCACAAGGTTGTCTGGCGCTCAGAACGAACTAAGCACCAGATGTTTCAGGATATGGTACGACAGGCCCACCAGAACGCTGTCCCATTCCGCTATGTATTGGCCGACTCCTGGTACACTAATGCGGATAATATCAACTTAGTCTTAGGCTTGAAGCACCACTACCTGGGTGCAGTCAAGTCCAATCTGGAAATAGCCCTCTCCAAACATGACCGGGCGAATGGTAAATTTGTCAAAATCAGCACACTACAGCTTCAACCAGGCACCGTATTGACCGTCTTCATTCGCTCGGTGCAAGCACCCGTCGCGATTTGTGGCGACATTCTTCCCAACAAGGATGGGTCGGTCGGTGAACTACTATTGCTCACTACTGATGTGACAATGACTTACCAACAACTTCTGACAACCTACCAAAAACGGTGGGGTATCGAGGAGTATCATAAATCGCTCAAGCAAAATGCCTCGTTGGAGAAGTCTCCCACCCGCACCCACCGCACTCAGGCGAATCATCTGTTTGCCAGTATTTGCGCCTATGTTAAGTTAGAGCGTTTGCGGCTAATGGCCCATACCAATCATTTTGCCTTGAAAGGGCGGTTATACCTCAAAGCCCTGCAAGCGGCTTTTGCGGAACTGGCCGTCCTCAAAAATCAACTCAGCCAACATCCACAAATGGAGTTGGCGTAACATCAGTT
>NZ_CP045997.1:10323848-10324637 GCF_010233585.1 Spirosoma endbachense | reverse complement strand
CCGAGTAGGTGCCGGCCACACTGACGTTGATGGACGAGCCGGTGGCGCCATTGCTCCACAGGTAGGTAGATGCCCCTGAAGCGGTGAGCGTACCGGTTTGGCCTTCGCAGATGCTGATGGAGGAGACATTGACGGTGGGGGGAGGGCTGACCGAGAGGATGCCCGATCCAACGCCGGTACAACCCGAGCCACTGTTGCCCGTCACCGAGTAGGTGCCGGCTACATTGACATTGATGGAAGCCGTAGTGGCCCCGTTACTCCACAGGTAGGTGCTGGCCCCCGATGCGGTGAGTGTACCCGTCTGGCCTTCGCAGACGGTAGCCGAGGTGACATTGAGGGTGGCCACGGGGTTGATAGTGACCGTAGCGGTGGCCACATCCGAACAACCTGTCGAAGAGGTACCCGTCACCGAGTAGGTGCCGGCCACATTGACCGAGATGGATGAGCCCGTAGCGCCATTGCTCCACAGGTAGGTAGATGCCCCTGAAGCGGTGAGCGTACCGGTTTGGCCTTCGCAGATGCTGATGGAGGAGACGTTGACGGTCGGAGCAGGACTCGCCGTGAGGGTCGTAGTAGCTGTCGCCGAGCAACCCCCCGAGGAAGTACCCGTCACCGAGTAAGGTCCGGCCACACTCACACTGATGGAGGCCGTGGTGGCCCCGTTGCTCCACCGATAGGTGTTGGCCCCCGATGCGGTGAGCATCGCGGTCTGACCCCCACACAGACTGGCCGAACTGGCTGTGATACTCAGGCTGGGGGGGGCACTGATGGTGAGCACCCGGCTGATGA
>NZ_CP045997.1:10315952-10323815 GCF_010233585.1 Spirosoma endbachense | reverse complement strand
TTGCTGTGAAGGTGCATTGGAGTTTTACCGCAGTTACAGCGGAAACCAAACTCAAGCGGTGGTATGAGCAGGTGAATCCGGCTTGTAATCCAAGTTGATGTAAGGATTAAATTGGAAGAGTACTAGTAACAAGGAAAATGATCAACAACTTAGTCAGAAGTCTGCTTCTACAAACCTGTTTGTTAGTGAGTTCCCACTCGTGGGCCCAGCAACCCATAAACAATCAGCCTGCTACGTCAATCGCCACAGATTGGGCCGATATGACCGTGCGGGTCATGACAAAAGCACCTAAAAACACTCCCACTTACGGGTCCAGAGCCATTGGCTATCTGGGCCTGACCATGTACGAAACGGTGGTCTATGCCTCTCCGAAGCATCGCTCAGTGATTCGAAAATTAGCTGACACGCTTTCGTTACCAAAACCCGATCTTAAGAAAGCCTATTGCTGGGAACTCGCTCTTAACGCCGGGCAAGCCTATATGCTAAAGGCTTTGTATGCTTATACGAATAGAACGCTATCGATTGACTCACTGGAAGAAGCTATCCATCACCGCTATGCAGCCAGTCTTACTCCAGAGGTAGTTGATCGGTCGGAACAATATGGCAAAGCCATCGCCACAAAAATCTATGAATGGTCGAAGAGCGATGGTGGCTATGAAGGTTACCTTCATAATTTCCCGAAAGATTACGTACACACCCAGGGGTCAGGCATGTGGGTGCCCCCTGCAATAGGTCAGTCGAATACCAAAATTCCGATGCATCCCTCCTGGGGACAGAATCGACCGTTTTCATCCCGGAATGCTCGACTTCCTTTACCTAAACCGCTGGTCTATTCGACGGATACAACCAGTCAGTATTATCGGCACTACAAAGAGGTATTTGATCGAAAAAAGTCGCTCACTGATTCAGATCGTGCTATTGTGATGTGGTGGGGCGACGATCCAATTGAGACTTGCTCCCCCCCTGGACACTCCTATAATCTGGCTACGATTGCCATTCGCAACAGCGAGGCTGGCTTGGTAAAAGCCGCCGAAACTTATGCACGAGTGGGTATGGCCGTTGCTGATGCGTTTATCTGCTGCTGGAAAACAAAATTTACCTTTATGGTCGAACGTCCTTCTTCATTTATTAGAACCCAGATTGCTAGCACGACCAACAAGCGATATGCGTGGTTACCTTTTTTTCTGGAACCTCCTTTTCCTTCGTTTTATTCGGGCCATGCGGTACAATCGGCCGCCACAGCCACGGTTCTGACCGAATTGTATGGCCCTGATTTTTCATTTACCGATAATACACATTCCCACCGCCCCCAACTGACGTATTATATTCAGGGGCCACTACCCGACACCCCCAATCCTACCAATAATATCTATCTACTTCCAAACTTTACCACGCATACATTAAAGTTTGAAGACCGCCATTACACCTCATTTTGGGCGGCCGCTCAGGAGTGTGCCGATTCGCGGTTGATGGGTGGTATTCATACCCGATACGACAATGAAGTAGGCCTGGCTGAAGGCACTAAAATAGGTCGCAACATTAACGCGCTTCGCTGGCACTAAGGCTAAATAATATTTTGGGCGGTTTCGCAAACCGCCATTTTCAACTGATGGTAAGCTTGCCTATGATTTTGGCTTTAATTTAACTTATAATCTTTCTCACCTGTTGAGGTACGATTTTTCCAGTCAATAAACTTTGCAACAATATTTTGCCCTATTGATTACGTATACTACCTACCGTTAGCACATTCTTCTAAATACGCTGAACTGATTATGGATGGGCAAATTGGCCCAATAAAAAAATTCTGGGTGTACTTACTGGTCGGTTTGTTACTATAGAAAATGCCATTCGTCTAATGCTTATCATTCCAATCGGATAGCACAACTAGCATCCTAAAACACTGGTATTACTAAGCTATTATCATTCAAACGACTGCTTGATTGGGTTCTATTCGATTGTGAACCACTGTTAACTTAACTTGAAAAACGTTGCTAATCCACGTAGATTAGTACAGCGGTATGGTAAATTATAATTATTTGCTTCTGGGTAATAATCAGGCCGATCTACAACATTTAAACAAATTATTGACCCAGGTTCCTCTCACGAATAAGATTCAGTGCAGACACACTATTGGAGAAGCGATCGAGTTAATCCAGGCCAATCAGTATGATGTTGTATTTTTAGATACACATTTAGCCGACCAGTCCGGACTTAGCTGGTTTCACCAGTTGCCCACTCCTCCAGTCACTATCGTTATCAGCACTGAGGCCCACTACGCAGTCGAATGTTTCGACCTGCCTATCGCCGATTTCCTGCTTAAACCCGTTACTTTACCACGGCTATTTAGAGCTATTTTTCGTGCCCTGGCATCTCCGGTTAACCACAAAAAGCAGGAAGCAAATCAATCTATCCTGCTCTATAGCGGACGGAAGTTACATAAATTCACACTGGATGAACTGCTCTACTTCGAGGCCTTTGGTGCAAGTACCAAAATCCATATGCCAGGGCAGACAATCATTGTCAATTCGCCAATCTCGGCATTAGAAGCGCAGTTGCCTGTCTGGCAATTTCAGCGAATCCAAAAATCGTTTATCATTAATCTCGCCAAAGTTTCTATGCTGGACGCCAAGGCGGTTTGGATTGAGAATACGCGGATTCCCATTGGCCTGCAATATCGTGAGTTAGTACGAGAGTTATTTCCCCTGGTTGTTAAAAAGGAACTATAGCAAGGAGGGAATTTATCTATATCGCAGGGTACAAAACGGAACAGAGTAAACGACTCGCCAATGAGTCGTTTACTCTGTTCCTACACCTATAAACAGGCTACAACTCAGATATAGTCTGCTCTTCACGCGCTGGTTCGACACCTATATCTTATGAAAAAAAATACCTACTTTGTGCCCTTTGGGGTACTGGTCTTGCTTTCGCTTTTTAGCGCCTGTAAGCCCGTTACCACAACAACGCCAGCCACTCCAGCAACGTCTACTTTGCCCGAGCGTATTATGTTGAATACAGCTTATGGCACACATGTCAGTCAAAAGATGGATCTGTATTTACCCGCAAACCGGACGGCTGCAACTAAACTGGTGGTAATGATTCACGGCGGGGCCTGGTTTGGCGGTGATAAAACGGAAATGAATAGCTTGGTGGCAGCCTTTAGAGCCAAGTGGCCCGACTGCGCAGTAGCCAACATTAATTATCGGCTGGCTAATAACAATAACGCTCATAGTGAGGAGATTATGTCAGATATTAAAGCCGCGGTAAACTTCATAGCTACGAATAAAGTATCCTTCCAGATCTCGGATACGATGGGAATAATAGGAGCCAGTGCAGGAGCCCAACTTGCTCTATTGTATACCTACACTCAGAACAACAACGACTATGTTCAATGCGTAGCAGATTTATATGCCCCCTGCGTGATCGATGATTGGGATTGGTACAACAGTTTTAACGCTTTCCTTGGCCTCAAGATTAAAGACGTTCTTACCCAGTATAACGGATTTAGCTGGGAAAAAAATGTGGCAATTTATCATGCCAATAGCCCTTACACACAATTGAATACGGAAGACAAACCAACGATCGTATTTCATGGCACGCTGGATGTAGTCGTACCCATTTACCAGAGCCAATGGCTCCATGCAAAGTTAATAGCGAAGAAAGTCCCAAATGACTATTACGAATATCTGGATGGCCATGGCTTTAGCGAGACTAATAATAAGGATTGTATGGCTAAAACGGTAGCCTTCTTTCAGCGCCATATGAAACTCTAATTGATATTGACGCAGATTAGATGTCAGCAGGAATAGGATCTGGGTATTAATTCAACTGCCCTGACTCGCAACAAGTTAGTAACGGGCTGCGACGACTGTTTCTCAGCTATTGAATTGATTCATAACCTTTTTAGAACTCTTTAGGAAGGAATTGGCGGCTTGTTTACCTTCATCAAGAAGAGCACCGTAGCCAACTTAGTCTCGCCCAAATCAGCCTTTTTGCCATTATCTACAACCGATCAGGCCATCACATTTGCTCATCGCCAACCAGTATTAACTGCCAGTTTTAACCCTGCTATTCCAGAAGTAACGTGTTAAGACATGGCTGAATTGATGCCTTACCCAGCTACGGATAAATCGAGCTCGTGTTCATCAAACGTTTAAGGATAAATACTTCCTTGACCCACACCCGTCCGCTGTCATAAGCAAATTGCTATCCAATTGTAATTTCTTAGCTTTTCCAGGTCAGCTTTCACATGAGACGAGCGATGGTTTCATAACGCTAAAAAGCATTTTCATACCTTTTTCTTTAGTTTATAGAGGGCTAAAAAGCTAAGCACATTTTTTTCCATCGCCAAGGCATACATCTTGATTAATACCCTCAGCGGACAGAATTTAATCAAAATCTATGACTATTTCTACTCACGGTACCACCATTTACGACTGCTTATCGATCAAGTGCGGTTAAGGAGTGCCCGGATTCCGATCTATGCCTGCTCTATTGCCTGTGCTGACTATTAACGATAATAGAGTCAGCGCTCTCTCTCGGTCACTTTTCATTCAGGAGCACTGAATTTTAAAACTGGCACGGACCCTATAAGGCTACGAGCTAGCACACCACCATTTACCCCGCAAGCATTTTTATTCACTGTAACTATGACGCTTCTCTATCACGTTCAGTTTGTCTCCCTTCAGACCCATGGAACGAAGATCCACTTGGATCGGCCCTTGTTCCGATGGATCCTCAGGACTACTATTTTTTCGGTTGGTATGTTCTTAATGACTGCTGTAAAGCAGGAAACATACGCCCAGCTTCCTTTGGTCGAAGGGCAATCGATCGTTACCTGCGGCACTGGTGATATATATACGATAAAGCCAGCCAATCCGAATGATCCTGTGATTGGGATCAAGGATGTTAGAAGCCTTCCGTCAGCAAGCCCGGCTCCGTTTGAACCTAGTGTCTACATGGCTTCAGACTGGTTATTTGGCACCGTAAATGACGCAACCGGCAGGACCGACAAACTGGGTGGTGTTTTTGGTATTACCTATGATAAGCAAAAAAATATCTATACAACCCACTATTCTGGATGGGGTGTATGGGCAACTGGTGCTGCAGCAGTAAAAGCCTCTTATCCACGCCCTTCCGATGGTTTCTATCCCAAAGGGGCGGACCATCCAGGAAAAGGAGGACCGGGTGCTATTTATAAGATTGATGCAAACACGGAGGCCGTTACTGTTTTGGCCACACTGCCTCAAACGGCGTCTATTCCTTTATTTGACCCGGCAAGCTCAGTTGGTTGTTGTGGAGCGGGAACCCCATTTACGGACCCCTACGGACGAACAACCGCCATCTGGTACTATCATCAAACGAATAAAACAGGTCCGGGTTTGGGCAACATTGATTACGATTATATTCATAATCAGCTGTTTGCTACAAATCTGGAGGATGGCAAGATTTATCGCATCAGTACATCAGGCACCATTTTAAGCAATTTTGATCCCATGTCGGCCGATGATGGCCTTCCCGGATATGCACCATTAGGCGAAAGGATCTGGGGCATTGGTTATAACCATATTGATAACCGGGTATACTATGCGGTTTGGAATCAGGAGATTGGCACTAACACTCAAAATACTATTCGCTCTGTTGCCCTGAATGCCTCGGGTGATTTTGTAGCAGGTAGCGATAAATTGGAAATTACGGTTCCGTTCATTAGTGGTTATACGGCCCGAAATGGCGGTGATGGCACGGCATGGGTGGCTGACCCAATCACAGACATTGAGTTTTCGTCTGATGGCAAGATGCTCATGTCAGGAAAGTCAATGATGTGGGATTGGGTAGAACGGGCACACTCTTCCCGGCCTTTGGAATACGTAAAAAGCGGATCTACCTGGACATTGAACAAAGAGTTTTTTGTCGGCTCCTTTAAGACCCAAACAAATGCAGCTGGCGGAGTAGACTATGGCTACATGAACGGTACGGTGAATAGTGCCAATAAAGAGCAAATGATATGGGCGTCGTCGAATGTCATCAGAATATTTTTTGATAATGTAATACCAGCGCTTCCCGACCAGAATCTTGTTTATGGGGCGCAGGGTGTACCAATTAGCAGTACAGTTACTGCAGCCAACAAAACAGAGCAAGGCGTCATGGATGGCACCTGGAATTTCGACTATAATGGCGACTATTTTCTCAACAATAAAGGCTACATAGGAGATATTGATATTTATGCTGATTTTCCACCAGTCTGTGCCCTGAATACTACAGCTACACCGACAATCTGTACACCCGCGACCAACCAATATAGCCTAAGCGGTACGGTAAGTTTGACCGCTGCCATAGCTGGTACACTCACGATCAGCACAGGCACATCAACCACAACGGTAGCTGTCACTACAGCTACAACATCGGTCAACTATACTCTCAATGGGCTAATTTCTGATGGACAGAGCCATACCGTGACAGCCTCCCTGCCCGGTTGTTCGACCACCACAGCTACTTATACGGCCCCGGCCTCCTGCTCAATCGCCCCCGTCTGCTCGATGAGTGCGGTGGCAACGCCGGGTCTCTGTGCTACAGCCACTAACGCCTACTCCGCCACGGCGGTGGTCAGACTGACCAACCCTACACCGGGACTGCTCACCGTCACCAATGGCGCTCAGAGTCTGACCTTCGTCACCACTGCTGTCAGCTCGGCGACCTTCTCAGCACTCTTCAATGGGTTAATCTCGGACGGAGCCTCCCATACAGTCACGGCGAGTCTACCCGGTTGTTCAACCACTACGGCCACCTATACCGCTCCAGCTTCGTGTTCGGTCGCGCCGGTCTGTTCGATGAGTGCAGTAGCTACAGCCGGGCTCTGTGCCACAGCTACCAACGCCTACTCGGCCACGGCTCTGGTCAGACTGACCAACCCCACACCCGGACTGCTCACCGTCACCAACGGAGCCCAGAGCCTGACTACCACCATTGCCAGTGGACTCACCAGCTTCTCCTTCACGGCGGTATTTAACGGACTCGTCTCCGATGGACAGAGTCATACCGTAACCGCCAGCTTGCCCGGCTGTTCAACCACCACGGCCACCTATACCGCTCCGGCTTCCTGCTCGATAGCGCCCCCCTGTTCGATCAGTGCGGTAGCCACGCCAGGGATTTGTGCCACGGCCACCAACGCCTACTCGGCAACGGCTGTCATAACTCTGACCAACCCCACACCGGGTGTGCTCACCGTCACCAATGGCGCCCAGAGTCTGACCTTCGTCACCACGGCGGTTAGCTCGGCCACCTTCACGGCCACCTTCAACGGACTCGTCTCCGATGGACAGAGTCATACCGTCACAGCCAGTCTGCCCGGTTGTTCGACCACGACCACGACCTATATGGCCCCGGCCGCCTGTTCGATCGCACCAGTCTGCTCCATGAGTGCGGTGGCTACAGCCGGTCTCTGTGCCACGGCCACCAATGCCTACTCGGCCACGGCCCTCATCACCCTGACCAACCCCACACCGGGTGTGCTCACCGTCACCAATGGCGCCCAGAGTCTGACTACCACCATTGCCAGTGGACTCACCAGCTTCTCCTTCACGGCGGCCTTCAATGGCCTGACCTCCGATGGACAGAGCCATACCGTAACCGCCAGTCTGCCCGGTTGTTCAACCACGACCACCACCTATATGGCCCCGGCCGCCTGCTCGGTGACACCACCTTGCCTGCTCAACTTAGTGGTTGCCCCTGATGGTTGCAACACCGCCACGAACCAGTATAGTGTCAGAGGAACCCTTTCGGCGACCAATGCAATGGGTAGTCAACTAATAACCATTACCGATGGCACAGTCAGTACTACCGCAACACTTGCAGGCAATGAGCCAACCA
>NZ_CP045997.1:10315039-10315919 GCF_010233585.1 Spirosoma endbachense | reverse complement strand
GGCGGTCCGGACGGAAAATCAAGATGTGTTGATAATCAGTACAATTACGTTCCTATTCGGAAGTAATTCGGAAGTGATAGCCATTTTTTACAATTATTAGATGTGTTTTACGCCTTTGGCGTGTGTGATAATCAAGCTATTAAAGGCCAAATTTTAGAACACTACAGCGTCAACGACTCGGAGAACTTTCCACATTGCCCGGATGCTGGTAGCTTCCACAACTATAGGGTCATACTTGGTATTATCAGCATTTAGAAAAAGTTTACCATGCTCGGCAATGTCATTATTGACAATCCGGCGAACGGCAAACTTCTTGTTATACAGGACTGCATATACTCCACCGTGTTCTTCAGGGAAATTTTCTTGTGAAATAGGTTCTGCCAAAACTTTTGTTCCTGAAGACAATTTGGGTTCCATGATGTCACTGCCAATTTCAATGACAACATAATTGTCCTGAACTGGAACAATGCCTGTTGTTACCGGAAAGGTTTCATTAAGAGACTTCACAGAGTCATAGTTTGTAAATGTGTTAAGTAGTTGTGTTCTATTGGCCACAGTTATTAAAGGGAGATTGATTGTTAGGTGACTTCCAAAGGGCAATATACCCTTTATGTCACCCATGACAAAGTCTTCACTTAACAGCTCGTCTACTGAAATGCCAAATAGTTTCGCTAGTACAGTTAATTGAACAGCGTTAGGGATAGCCTTATCAGTTTCCCAACGCTGAACCGATTGATACGGTAAGCCCACGGCTTCCCCAACATTTTGCAAAGTCAGATTTTTAGCCCTTCTGTTTTTGCGGAGTGTCTCGCCCAGAGTCATTATTACTTCCATTGATTAACTCTTAATTAAATTTTTTCGTGAGTAGTGTTGTGTTTTA
>NZ_CP045997.1:10314099-10315006 GCF_010233585.1 Spirosoma endbachense | reverse complement strand
CAAGAAATCAAACGACTCTATCAAACCGGAAACTACACCTATCCTGCACTGGCCAAACAGTTTGCTACCACTCGCCGGACAATTGCGAAATGGGTCAAACGAGACACGACCACCGATAGGAGTAGCGCCCCTCAACAGCATGGCCGACGACGCGTTACAGAAGCTTACCGGCAGGCCGTCATTGCTTACCGACAGGCGCACCCTACTCATGGTCCGGTACGCATTCAGGCTGAACTGGAGGCCACCCACGGCCATTTTGCCTTTAGTACAGTGCGGCTCATTGTCAAACAAGCGGCCCTCAGCCAAGCGCCTAAACCCAAAGCGACGGAGTCGAAGGCCATCCCGGTGGGCCGTCACCGCACCCAGATGGATGTGCAGCAACTGCCTGCCATTGAGGGTAGTAGCGGGTTCGAGTACAAGATTTCGATCATTCATTTGTCGACTCGGATTAAGTACTCAGAGATTCACGACAATTATGAAAGTGCGACCATAGCTGCTGTTTTCCAGCGGGCCTGGGATGCTTTACCCCCTTTTTTATTACTTTCACTGACAACGCCATGAGCTTTACCATGAAGTACACAGCCCATCCTGATCGCCAAACCCGTTTTACCAAAACGGTAGAAGGCAGTGGCCGGATTCATGCACTGATTCCACCGGGTAAACCCTGGCGCAACGGCTTTATTGAACCCAGCAACCGAACCGATAAAGACGAGTTGTTTACTCAGCAGCATTTTGTGGACTCAGAGGATCGACGTTACCAGTTAAAACTCTGGGAGATGGCATACAATCACCGTCGTCCTCATCAAGGGTTAGACAACCAAATTCCCTTTGAGGTATATCGGCGGGATTACCCGCTTCATGCTGCCAGTCGGGGAATAATCTAATCACTCAATACACGTAGTCACTA
>NZ_CP045997.1:10313757-10314066 GCF_010233585.1 Spirosoma endbachense | reverse complement strand
CCGATCCGGGTTCATTAACGGCCAGCACAACCCTGGTCATTACCGTTAGCCCCGCCCCGATTGTGAACACCGCGCCCAGTGTGGCTAATGCTATCCCGCCCCAGTCGGCCACGGTGGGCAGTGGGTTCAGCTATCTCATCCCAGCCAACACCTTCACCGATTCGGAGACACCTGCCAGCCTGACCCTGTCGGTCAGTAGTCTGCCTGCCGGATTGAGCTTTACCGCTCCGGCTACCATCTCGGGAACGCCCTCCACTACGATCGGGTCACCTTTCACCATCACTGTGACGGCTACTGATCCGGGTTCGC
>NZ_CP045997.1:10306776-10313724 GCF_010233585.1 Spirosoma endbachense | reverse complement strand
TTGAACAACCGGGCAGACTGGCGGTTACGGTATGGCTCTGTCCATCGGAGGTCAGGCCATTGAAGGCCGCCGTGAAGGAGAAGCTGGTGAGTCCACTGGCAATGGTGGTAGTCAGACTCTGGGCGCCGTTGGTGACGGTGAGCAGTCCCGGTGTGGGGTTAGTCAGAGTGATGACAGCCGTTGCCGAGTAGGCGTTGGTAGCCGTGGCACAGAGACCTGGCGTAGCCACCGCTGTGATCGAACAGACCGGCGCTATCGAACAGGCGGCCGGAGCGGTATAGGTCGTGGTCGTGGTTGAACAACCGGGTAGCGACGCGGTCAGGGTATGAGACACTCCATCGGAGGTGAGTCCGTTGAAGAGGGCCGTAAAGGTGGCCGAGCTGACGGCGGTAGTGACGAAGGTCAGGCTCTGGGCGCCATTGGTGACGGTGAGCAGTCCCGGTGTGGGGTTAGTCAGAGTTATGACAGCCGTGGCTGAGTAGGCATTGGTGGCCGTAGCACAGAGACCGGCTGTAGCCACCGCCGTGATCGAACAGACTGGTGCGATTGAGCAGGAGGCCGGGGCCGTATAAGTCGTGGTCGTGGTCGAACAACCGGGCAGACTGGCCATGACCGTATGGCTCTGTCCATCGGAGACGAGTCCGTTAAATACCGCCGTGAAGGAGAAGCTGGTGAGTCCACTGGCAATGGTGGTAGTCAGGCTCTGGGCGCCATTGGTGACGGTGAGCACCCCCGGTGTGGGGTTGGTCAGGGTGATGACAGCCGTTGCCGAGTAGGCGTTGGTGGCCGTGGCACAAATGCCTGGCGTAGCCACCGCTGTGATCGAACAGACTGGCGCGATCGCGCAGGCGGCCGGAGCGGTATAGGTGGCCGTAGTGGTTGAACAGCCGGGTAGCGACGCGGTCAGGGTATGAGACACTCCATCGGAGGTGAGTCCGTTGAAGACCGCCGTAAAGGTGGCCGAGCTGACGGCGGTAGTGACGAAGGTCAGACTCTGGGCGCCATTGGTGACGGTGAGCACCCCCGGTGTGGGGTTGGTCAGTCTGACCAGAGCCGTGGCCGAGTAGGCGTTGGTAGCCGTGGCACAGAGACCGGCTGTAGCCACCGCCGTGATCGAACAGACTGGTGCGATTGAGCAGGAGGCCGGGGCCGTATAAGTCGTGGTCGTGGTCGAACAACCGGGCAGACTGGCCGTGACCGTATGGCTCTGTCCATCGGAGACGAGTCCGTTAAATACCGCCGTGAAGGAGAAGCTGGTGAGTCCACTGGCAATGGTGGTAGTCAGGCTCTGGGCGCCGTTGGTGACGGTGAGCACCCCCGGTGTGGGGTTAGTCAGGGTGATGACAGCCGTTGCCGAGTAGGTATTAGTAGCTGTAGCACAGAGACCGGCTGTAGCCACCGCCGTGATCGAACAAACCGGAGCGGCCAAGCAGGAGGCTGGAGCGGTATAGGTGGCTGTTGTGGTCGAACAACCGGGCAGGCTGGCCGTGACCGTATGGGAGGCTCCGTCCGAGACTAACCCATTGAAGAGTGCTGTGAAGGTAGCCGAACTAACCGCCGTGGTGACGAAGGTCAGACTCTGGGCGCCGTTGGTGACGGTGAGCACCCCCGGTGTGGGGTTGGTCAGAGTGACCAGAGCGGTTGCCGAGTAGGCGTTGGTGGCCGTGGCACAAATCCCCGGCGTGGCCACCGCACTCATCGAACAGGGGGGCGCGATCGAACAGGCGGCCGGAGCGGTATAGGTCGTGGTCGTGGTCGAACAACCGGGTAGCGACGCGGTCAGGGTATGAGACACTCCATCGGAGGTGAGTCCGTTGAAGACCGCCGTAAAGGTGGCCGAGCTGACGGCGGTAGTGACGAAGGTCAGGCTCTGGGCTCCGTTGGTGACGGTGAGCAGTCCCGGTGTGGGGTTAGTCAGAGTTATGACAGCCGTTGCCGCGTAGGTATTAGTAGCTGTAGCACAGAGACCGGCTGTAGCCACCGCACTTATTGAACAGGGGGGCGCGACTGAGCAAGCGGCCGGGGCCATGTAGGTGGTCGTAGTTGTCGAACAGCCGGGCAAGCTAGCGGTCACGGTATGGCTCTGTCCATCGGAGACGAGTCCGTTGAAGACGGCCGTGAAGGTAGCCGAGCTAACCGCCGTGGTGACGAAGGTCAGACTCTGGGCTCCGTTGGTGACGGTGAGCAGTCCCGGTGTGGGATTGGTCAGCCTAACCAGAGCGGTTGCCGAGTAGGCGTTGGTGGCCGTGGCACAGAGACCGGCTGTAGCCACCGCTGTGATCGAACAGGGGGGCGCGACTGAGCAAGCGGCCGGGGCCATGTAGGTGGTCGTAGTTGTCGAACAGCCGGGCAAGCTAGCGGTCACGGTGTGGCTCTGTCCATCGGAGACGAGTCCGTTGAAGACCGCCGTAAAGGTAGCTGAGCTGACGGCGGTAGTGACGAAAGTCAGACTCTGGGCGCCATTGGTGACGGTGAGCACCCCCGGTGTGGGGTTGGTCAGTCTGACCACCGCCGTGGCCGAGTAGGCGTTGGTGGCCGTGGCGCAGAGACCCGGACTAGCCACCGCACTCATCGAACAGGGGGGCGCTATCGAGCAGGAGGCTGGAGCCGTATAGGTGGCTGTTGTGGTCGAACAACCGGGCAGGCTGGCCGTGACCGTATGGGAGGCTCCGTCCGAGACTAACCCATTGAAGAGTGCTGTGAAGGTAGCCGAACTAACCGCCGTGGTGACGAAGGTCAGACTCTGGGCGCCATTGGTGACGGTGAGCACCCCCGGTGTGGGGTTGGTCAGTCTGACCACCGCCGTGGCCGAATAGGCATTGGTGGCCGTGGCACAAATGCCCGGCGTGGCCACCGCACTCATCGAACAGGGGGGCGCGACTGAGCAGGAGGCTGGAGCGGTATAGGTGGCCGTGGTGGTCGAACAGCCGGGCAGACTGGCTGTGACGGTATGACTCTGTCCATCGGAGACGAGCCCGTTGAAGACTGCCGTAAAGGTAGCTGAGCTGACGGCGGTAGTGACGAAAGTCAGACTCTGGGCGCCATTGGTGACGGTGAGCAGTCCCGGCGTGGGGTTAGTCAGCCTGACCACCGCCGTGGCCGAATAGGCATTGGTGGCCGTGGCACAAATGCCTGGCGTGGCCACCGCACTCATCGAACAGGGGGGCGCGACTGAGCAGGAGGCTGGAGCAGTGAATGTCTGACTTACGGGTGAGCAGGCTGAATTGGAATAGCTGGCCGTAACGGTATAGTCCTGCCCATTGCTGACTAACCCAGAGTAACTGAAGGTGCCCGAAGCATTGCCCGCAGGCAAGGTTAGGCTTCGCGGTGAAAAGGCCGCTGAGGTAATCGTGAGCGTGCCACTGCTGGGAACGTTGGTGGCGGTGACAGTACCTGACAGGACATAGCTGTTGGTTGCCGATTGGCACAGACCTGGTGTGACGACCATAGCCAGCCCACAAGGCACGGCTGTACAACTTTTTGGCGCAACTGTCACTGTTATATCCTGTACACAATTGTCTGATCCGTTGAAAAACCGGACAGTATAAGTCTGACCTTCATTGGGAGCATTATTGACCACTGTTTGTGGAAGCGACCCAATCGCAGTGGCGCTGGCGTAGGCTACACCAGTATAGGACGTACCCAAACTAATGGCGAAGCGATTCGCATTCGTCACCGAGGTGATGCTAATCTGGCCGTTATTGTTTTCCGTTGTTGCTGTACAGGTGGCGGGTACCGGCGTTAGTGTCGCTGTTATATCCGAGCAAAAGACGCCTGCATCGAAAGTGTGATCGACAAAGCCAAAATCGCCCGTCGTGACGTTTATTTGTGGAATACCACCTGGCCGGGCGCCCAGAGCTGTAGACAGCACGTTGGGGTCAGCATCCGAGTCGTTCTGGTCAGGTATGCTCCCCTCACCCACGTTTGCTACCGTCAGTTTAAATTTATTAGCACTAACCGTCAGTTCCTGCGTGCCGCTGTTAAACTGACCCACTCCAAATAAGATGTTATAGGCCGTATTGGGTAATAGCGCATCCCCTAATAGGGTAGAAAAGTAATATTCTCCGCTTGCTGAGGAAGTTCTGGATGCCACTAAAGCACCCGTTGTGGCATTGTAGAGATTGACAGTGACGCCTGCTATGGGTAATTCGCCGGGGTCCTGCACGCCATCATGGTCGGCATCGTTCCAGATTCGGTTTCCCAGTTCAATATACGTGGCTGCTGAGCAAGCTAGCTCCAGGTCACCTAAACCCGTTGCTTTTCCGAATGTACCTGGGTTTGGCTGTGTACCATTGTTGTTAGTTTGGTACAGCATGTAAGCACTATTTACGCCCCCTGTGTTGTTATTTAAGTGTCGTACTCCTCCCGAATAGAAGACGTTCTGTACATCGGGATTATCATTAGGGTTAATTGGGTCCATAACGGTAGTGACTACTTCACCCGAACCGGGCCGTAGTGCCAGTCCACCTTCGTTATTTTCAGCATGGAATATAAGGTTAGGATTATCTAGCTGATTCCAGTTGTCGTTATAAAATTCACCAAAGCCAGGTCCCTGATTATTAGCTGGCCCGTAGCCGGTAGAAGGTCCAGCTTTTGCATTGTTTTCCAGAATGAACGTATTGTTGCTATAATAAGCCCGTAAAATATCTCCCCCCGAAAAACCATTGTATAGAGTTGTGCCCGTTAAACCATAGTTAAAATAGCCGGTCTGCATACCCGTCCGATCAATGAAGCCCAGCACCATGGAGCCATCAACATCAAATTCAATGTCTGATAAAATGGGTTGCGGATGATAAACATCAAATCCGAATTGATTGGCTCCCTGATTAAAAGTCGATAAATCATCATTCCAGGGGAACCAGCCCGTAACACTTGGATTGCTACTGGAAACATAACCTTTCGGGTAGGTCAGCGGAATTGTAAATACGTTTGTCCACGTATTCGCTACTGGATCGAGTTGATACACGAATGCAGTCAGGTTGCTTTTTGTGGACGTAGAAGCGTCGCATACAACGCCTACGTAGACTTTATTCCGGTATACTTTCAAGGCCCATGCATGTGCTGTGCCACCCGTACAGCCCGGATCAGGAATCGTAAACGTCGTTACATTAGCCGCTGTGGGTTTGGTTCCACTGCTGTTATACGCGGTTATATCCACCTGGTGAATGGTGTTGGTGAACAGGTTGGTGAAGTAAAGCTTGGTATTATCATCCGACAGGTCCATTCCGCCGATTCCCATCTTACCGACTGCGGAAAAGGAAGTAGGGTCATTGCTGGGTGCCGTTCGATTGGCATTTAATCCACGGGCTACGTTCGTACCAATGCTACCGACATTAATACCAAGGTCGGTGACTACATTGAGAAAGTTTGATACGATTGGTGCAGCCGGATTCGTTAAGTTAATGGCATAGATTCCACCAATACCTTGTGGGCCTAACCCAACGTGTCGTTTTACGGTTGCAGATGCAAAGAGTCGTTTGGTAAATTTATTGTAAGCCATCGCCCAGGTTGCCCCAACCTCAGAACCTTCTATCATAAACGTTTCAGGGCCACTGCGTCCGGCTGAATTATAGTTAAACCCAACAATAGCCGGATCAGTACCTGAGTTGCCTCCGCCCAATGGGTCCCCGTTGGTGTAACAGGGTGTGGTCAGCAATGGATTGGTTTCGCAGAATTCGTTTTGATTCAGCACACCCAGACTCGCCGTGCAGGTTGGTGCGCTGATAAACTGAACGGTTGTTCGGCTGCTGGTTCCGTTGGGCCCACTTTTCCCTCCCGACAGAAAGGCTGGAATGTTCGAATACTCTAATCGTACGGGATAGGCACTGGTCGGAATGGTGAGACTGAAAATACCGAAAGCATCGGTCGTAGTCGAAACCGGAGAGCCAATTCGGGGGAAGGCAGTAACGGTAACGTTTTGAACACCCGCTGTTTCACCAGTTGCCTGAATGCCGTTGGCATCAAAGTCATAAAAAACGGTGCCACCAAGGGTGTTAGCCGGGCATGCTGTTGGTGGACAGGCAGACGGAGCCGTATAAAGCGTTTGGAACGTACTGGTCGGACAACTTCCTCGCGATACACTTAAGCGGCCTGTAGAGCCATCAGCGGGCACTTCAAATGCAATAACCTGGGGCGATAATATGGTTTGCTGCCCACTATAATTAGCGGTATATACCTGGGTAAAGGTGCCCGTTTTAAATGTTCGGGAGGCAATTGGGGTTCCACTCAGGGTGCTGAGCTGGACCGTGATATCGCCAGAGCCAGTGTTATCCCAAACTATCGTAGCACTAACAGTAGCCCTACTTTGTCCACCAACATAGTAACAACTCGAAGAACTTACCGATTGAATCGTCGGACATTGTGCCTGGGCCAAAATAGGGCTAAAAAGCCCTGCCAGACTGAATAAAAGCCATATAGCCCGAAGCCTTCTGGGCACAGGCCGTAGCATCGTGCACGATGCTATTAACTGTATACTTTGTCGTAAAGTTGTGGGCATATTCATAAAATCAAGATTATAAATTGACAATGAGTCTATATGTCTGGATGGCATTCATCAGGCAAATGGGCATTTTTCGTGAGTACATATCATCTCGTACTGATGAAAGTGTTCCCTTTCTAACCGGTTATCAGACGAGATAAAATGGTTGATCTGGGAAACTCTTTCAGGGTAGAAAACAACTTAATTGGAGTAAGCAGTAAGGGCAGCTAAAGGGTCTACCTCCTTCATGGATTACTTTTGATCTCCCAAGCGTCCTGGACGCTTGGTTTGTTTGATTACGTATGGCAAACAGACCTCAGCCGGACAATCACACACCGTTGGTATCAATAATACGGTCATGTCGGTGTAACATCCTGACTGGTTATAAACCCGCACCGTGTACGTGGTGGCAACCCCCGGACTGGCCAGGGTGCTCACAAGCACCCCATTGGCGGGAATCACCTGGGCTG
>NZ_CP045997.1:10305661-10306743 GCF_010233585.1 Spirosoma endbachense | reverse complement strand
AATAAGTACTCAGACAGATTTATTTATGCAATGAATTAGCTTTGTGAAATGCAACCACGCTTTGCCAGTCTCACTCCAGACGAAGAACGTACTCTGCGAGAGGGTCAGCAGCACGGGCCTCAGTTTCAGTTTCGTAATCGGTGCCTGTGCATCCTGTTGAGTCACCAGAAACAATCCGTTGGCTGGCTGAAAGACCATTTTCAGGTCAGTCGGCTCACGATCTATAATTGGCTCGATGCTTGGGAACAACAAGGTCTACGAGGGCTTTACAATCAGCCAGGCCAAGGGCGTAAGCCCATTCTAACCTCGGCCGATGAGGCCTTGGTTAACCAGCACGTAAGTGCCCATGCCCAGCAACTGAAAGCTGCTCGACAAGTCTTACGCCAAGAGCTCAACCGGGAGTTCAGCCACAAAACGCTCCAACGCTTTTTAAAAAGTGTGGCTGGCGCTGGAAGCGTATCCGACGGGGTGTAAAGCGATTGCGACCAGCTAACTATGTGGACAAACTCGAATGCTTGATCGACTTGCAAACCCTGACAATTGAGGGCCATATTGATCTGTTTTATGGCGATGAATCGGGCTTCAGTCTGATACCCGTTGTTCCCTACGGTTGGCAAGCGGCAGATCATGCCTTGGAGCGGACTAGTCAGGCCAGTCGCCGACTCAATGTATTGGCTTGGATCGATCAAGCTGGCCATCTGGTGAGTTTTACCAGCCCAGTTAGTGTAAACAGTCAGTTTGTGATTAGCTGCGTCGAAGAGTGGGTGCTTAGTCTGAGCCGCCCTACAGTTCTGGTGTTGGACAATGCACCCATGCATCGCTCGAAGGCTTTCCAGGCTTGTTTTGAGCGGTGGCAGCAAGCAGGCTTGTATATTTTTTTTCTGCCTGCTTACAGTCCTCATTTGAATAAAGTCGAGTGTTTGTGGCGTAAAATCAAATATGAATGGTTGGATACAGCAGCTTACACCAGTTATGAGTCGCTGACTCAGGCCGTCAAGGCTATCCTGGCTGAATTTGGCACCAAGTACACTATCCGATTTACTCAAAATCATTCTATAATTAATTCCGTCTGAGTACTTAGT
>NZ_CP045997.1:10304142-10305628 GCF_010233585.1 Spirosoma endbachense | reverse complement strand
GTTTTTGAAACCGCATCGGCGGCCCGGCCAATGCTGTCAACTTAAGGAAAAAGCACTACCTTTTTGGCTTCATGTCTTCTCGTTCATTATGGAAACTATAAAAAAAGAATCTGTTGATTCTAACCACGTTGCGAGCCATGATTACCGATTTGGATTTTCAGCACACATACCGCCAAAAACTCACTGATTTTTCTCGCAATCGGACGCTGAGTTTTCCCAAAATTGTGGTAGGGCTTATCAATCTTTTCAATCGGAGTATTGCCGTCGAACTCACTAAACTCTTGGGGCATATACACGGAAGTGAGGCTCCATTTTGCAGCAAACAAGCCTTCTCTAAGCAACGTCAGAAACTTAAACCGGAAGCCTTTGTGGCTTTAAATGATCAACTTATTCAGCAATTCTACGCCGATGGAGCCTTTGCTACGTTTCATGGTTTTCGTTTACTAGCCATCGATGGAAGTACCTTACAGTTACCAGAAAGCTCAGAGATTGTGCAACACTATGGCCGCTCTTCCAATCAAACCGCTTGTGTTCCTATGGCTCGATGCTCACTGGCTCATGATATACTGAATCAGTTAACCCTGCATGCCATTTTAACTCCCTATAGGAGTGATGATAGAACGATGGCATGGCAACATCTGGAGTGGTTTGAATCGGATGGCCAAGCCAGGGGTAAGCTTGACGATTTTCCTACCCTACTCCTATTGGACCGAGGCTACCCTGCCATTGACTTGATCGCGCACTTACAGCGACTAAAGATCAATTTTTTGATGCGCATTAGTTCACAAAGTTCGTTACAAGAAGTTAGGGATTTTGCCGCTTCAGGACAGTCCAGGGCTACAGTTACGTTGAATGTGACTACAGCTAAAAGAAAGAAAAACATACGCTTACAAACTATACTTCGACAATTAGATCAGGCACCACTGGTAGTCGAATTAATCGCCTTCGATTTACCTGACGGGCTTAAGGCATATCTGATTACCAACTTGCCAGCCCAGCAATATGGGCTAGATTTCTTTACCGAGGCTTACCGCAAACGCTGGGGTATAGAAACCCAGTATGCCTTTGATAAAACGCTGTTGGAAATCGAGAATTTTTCTAGTAAAAAAGTGGAAGGAGTAGGCCAGGACTTTCATGCCAGTATCCTATGCCGCAACATCAGTGGCTTACTAAATTTAGACGCTCAGCAACACTGGGTGCAGCCGCAAAGTCCTACACTCTCTACCAAGCCATTCTACCGGGTCAATCGGTCTGTCTCCTTAGGCCTCCTTAAGGATGAGTTAGTTGATATGCTCTTTGGGAACCAGTCTGTAGAGGTTACTTATGATCGGTTAGTGGCTCAAGTAAGTCGGCATAAATCGTTGTCGAAGCCAAACCGAGCATTTAGCCGCCAACGGAAAAGGCCTAGAAAGCCCCAAATTAATCGAAGAAGAGCAACTTGATGCTTAAGTTGACAGCATTGGGCGGCCCGGCGCATCGGCAGCCC
>NZ_CP045997.1:10303854-10304109 GCF_010233585.1 Spirosoma endbachense | reverse complement strand
ACAGGTGGTACTGACACCTCAGCTCGAACAGAAGGTAATATCACTTTACAGTGTGGGCAATAGTTACGCTGACATTAGCCAACACCTGTCAGAGATGTACGGCTATTCACTGTCAGACAGCGAGTTAGCTGCTATTACAGACAAAGTCATCCCGGCCATGCGGGAGTGGCAGAACCGGCCATTGGAAAGTCTGTACACCTTGGTGTGGCTAGACGGCATTTATTACAAAGTGCGTCAGGATGGTAAAGTGGTCAC
>NZ_CP045997.1:10300342-10303821 GCF_010233585.1 Spirosoma endbachense | reverse complement strand
GGAGCGTTTTTGTAAGACAAAGGTGTTTCTAAGCTTAAACGCTTATCCTTCCAATATAGACTTACCAGTCAATCAATAAGCCGTCCGTTTCGGTACAGTAACTGTCCATTTTTGGACAACGCGGGATTCACTGAGGTAATGAAAAAGCCGTTTCGTGGCCATTAAGCCTACTTGTACAGAGTTGGTAAGGTATTTGTACGACAAAGACTATACTAATTGGTATGACAAGTTGTTCAACCGCTTTTGATCATGAAACGACCCTTTTTAGGTGAGTTGGAAGAGATCGTCTTGCTAACGGTAGCCGCCCTGCAGCAAGGGGCCTACTGTGCCTCAATCACCCAAACCATTGATGGGCAAATGGCCCGTAGCATCAGCTTTCCTACGGTCCATACCACCTTACAACGGCTCCAGCAAAAAGGATTTGTCGCTTCCCAGATGGGCGGGGCGACGGCCGAACGGGGAGGCCGTCAGAAACGCCTATTTGTAGTAACCACAGCCGGGCAGCGGGCGCTAATCGAATGTCGACATCTGCGTACCCAATTGTGGGACCAGATTCCAACGCCAATTCTACAGCTATGGGGCGCTTAACCAAGGGCGACGGGCCACCGGAGTGCCAGCCGCCCCCCTGGGCTGTCTGGCTACTGAGCCATTATAGTCCAGATGGTCTGGAAGATGAGTTGCAAGGTGATCTGCTGGAGATGTATTCCTACTGGCTGAAAACTGTCGGTGTATCCAAAGCCCGTTGGCGATATACACTGGCTGTCCTGCGGTTGATTCAACCGTTTACAAGCTCGAAAATCGGCCAAAAATCTCCCAACACCCACCCAGAGTACGGGACCTCTTCATCTTTAGTTCAAGCCGCTATGCTACCTACCTATCTCAAAATAGCCTCTCGTAAACTGATTCGCCATAAGCTCTATTCGTTCATCAACGTAGTGGGCTTGGCGGTAGGCGTTTGTGCTTGTCTGGTTATTTATCTGATTAATCGATACGAATTCAGTTTTGATAATTTCCATCCCGACCTTGACCGCATCTATTGTGTGGATGCGGTCGTGTTTGGGGGGCGTTGGCATAGCGTACCGGGTCCTATGCCAGCGGCTATGCGCCAGGAAATGACGGGCATTCAGACGGTGGCGGCCTATCAGACCTATGGTGCCAGCGTAACGATACCACCGGATCAGGCCCAGAAACCGAAGCATTTCGATGACGACGGTAGTATCGTTATTGCGGAACCCCAGTACTTCGACATCTTTCACTACCAATGGGTAAGCGGAAATGCCAGGACTGCCCTGAGCAGGCCCAACTCGGTCGTGCTTACCACCGAAAGAGCCCGAAAATACTTTGGTGATTCCCACCCCGACAGCATCATCGGTCGGACGATCTATTATCAGGATTCGCTGATGGTTACCGTAACTGGGATTGTCGCCGATTGGCAGGGAAACAGTGATTTTCGGTTCAGCCAGTGGATCTCGTATGCGACGATCCCCGCCAGTTTTTTGAAGACAGACATTACATTGGATCGCTGGGATAAGTTGAATCGCTCCAGCCAGGTGATCATTAAACTGGCAACGAATGTAACCCCTGCCCAGATTGATGCGCAATTTATCCCCTTTGCCAAACGGCACTATGGCCCCAAGTCGGGTTTTACCGCCCAGATCAAACCGCTGTCGGGTAGCCACTTTTATCCCGACTATGGGGGTGAGGGCAGAAAGGCCAGTTTACCGGTCTTGTACTCGCTGATGGCGGTGGCTGGATTTATCCTTGTTCTGGCCATTGTCAATTTTGTCAATTTGTCAACGGCCCAATCCCGGCAACGAGCCAAAGAAATCGGCGTTCGTAAGGTGCTGGGTGGTAACCGGTCGGGCATCGCTGTGCAGTTTTTTACCGAATCCCTCTTGTTGACCGTAGCCGCCGTGGTGCTTGCTGCGCTACTGGTTCGGCCGGTGATGAACGTGTTCGCCGATTTGATCCCAGCGGGCGTTTCTTTACAGGTGGATCGTACGACTATTGTATTTTTTCTGCTGGTAACGGCGGTGACCACGCTGCTGGCGGGGTTTTATCCGGCCAGGGTATTGGGCCGCTATCAGCCCGTAATGACGCTGAAAGGAATCACGACGACAGCGGGCACTGGAAAAGCAACGCTGCGCCGAGGACTGATCGTCTTCCAGTTTACGATCTCGCTGGTGTTTATCATTGCGTCGCTGGTTATGGGTTCGCAATTGCGGTATGTACTGCATACGAATCTGGGTTTCAAGACGGATGCCATCATTACGCTCGGTGGTCAGCCAACTAACCCGATGCATACCACAACGATCGGGTCGGACAAGTCGAAGGGGCGGCTACCGGCTAGGGCTGAGCTGGGTAAGCTAGCGGTACTGGCGGAGAAGATCCGCCAAGTAGCGGGTGTAGAGCAGGTGATCCGACAATGGAAGTCACCCATGGACAAAAAGCATAGTGGATTTGGTGGCGGTGGGCTGAAAAACAGCCCGGAGAAACCCATCGATCTATCCTTTCATTTCGGCAATCAGGATTACGTTCCTTTTTATGGGATGAAGCTGGTTGCGGGGCGAAATTTGCTTCCAGCCGACAGTGGCCGGGAAGTGCTGATTAGTGAGCGGTGTGCGCATGCCTTGGGGTTTGCCGATGTGAGCCAGGCTATCGGCCAGGAGCTGGTCGCCAGCCCTGTCGAGGTCTATCCGATTGCTGGGGTGGTAGCCGATTTTTATGAGAACTCGTTCCATCAAGCGAGCTGGCCGATCGTCATCCGACACGACCCTGCCAAAGAGAACGTCATCGCCGTCAAAATAGCCGCTAAGGGCATGGCCGCTGAGGAGCTGCAGACGCTCATCGACAAACTAGGGGCAGACTGGAAGGGGGTCTTCCCGGAGAAACCGTTTACTTATTCGTTTCTAGACGATCGTATTGCCACGATGTACGCGGACGATCTTCGAACCGAGCGGCTAACCAACTTGGCGATGGGGATCACTATTTTTATTTCTTGTTTAGGCCTGCTGGGGCTGGCCATCTTTTCGACAGAACGAAGAGCCAGAGAAATCGGTATCCGAAAGGTATTAGGGGCAAGTGTCGCGGGAATTGTAGTTCTGCTTTGTCAGGAAATTGTCTTCTTGATCCTGATTGCCTTGCTACTGGCCAGCCCACTGGCCTGGTATTTGATGCATGGTTGGCTTCAGGGCTTTGCTTACCGAACACCGCTAAGTGGCTGGCTGTTTGTGGCCGCCGGATTGGCGGCCATAGGCCTGGCGCTGCTGACGGTGGGTTTTCAGAGCGTTAAAGCGGCCTTGATGAATCCGGTTAAAAGCCTACGAAGCGACTAAAGCGTTCGTAAAACAGCCAACGCATCGATGGCGTTGGCTATTTTCTAGCCGTCCAATTAAACGCCCAAATTTATGAGCAGATACATACGTCTTCGTCTCAGGCAGGAGCTTATTCATGAACGTTTTCTCGTCTCACTGGGGAGC
>NZ_CP045997.1:10300054-10300309 GCF_010233585.1 Spirosoma endbachense | reverse complement strand
CCGTTCAATAAAGTGTCTATCAGGCTTTTGCCGGTAAAGCGCCGGTTTGTTCATACATTTACGCGGTTGTTTTTGACACTGTTAAAATGTACATTGTCAATTATGACACAACATTACAACAGTATGTCGTAAAACACAACACTACTCACGAAAAAATTTAATTAAGAGTTAATCAATGGAAGTAATAATGACTCTGGGCGAGACACTCCGCAAAAACAGAAGGGCTAAAAATCTGACTTTGCAAAATGTTGGGGA
>NZ_CP045997.1:10299317-10300021 GCF_010233585.1 Spirosoma endbachense | reverse complement strand
ACAGGTTGTTCGGATGTGGCCACCGCTACGGTCACCATCAGTCCAGCACCCGCTGCTGCCCTGACGGCCTCATCGACCACCCTCTGTGCCGGACAGTCGACCACCCTTACCGCCACCGGGGGAACCAGCTACTCCTTCAGTACGGGTACCATCAACGCCACCGGACTGCTCCCCGTCAGCCCCGCCACCACCGCCACCTTCTCGGTGACAGTGGCCAATGCCAGCGGCTGCCGGAGTACCACCTCGGTAACCGTCACCGTCCATGGACTGCCCCAGATCCTCAGCATCGACCAGGCCAGCGCCTGTATCAACAATACGGCCAGCTTCACCGTCGATGCCACCAATACCGGCAGTGGCACCCTGGAGTACAGCCTCAACGGGGGCAGCTTTACCACCAGCAACAGCTTCACCCTCAATGCCCCTACCAGCACCACGGCCACCGTCGTGGTCCGCACGCAGGGCAGCAGTTGCTCCGACTCCCAGACCATCGTCCTCAACTGTGGCTGCCAGACTCCCGTCAGCCTGACGTTGCTTCCCGCAAGCCCCCAGGTTTGTGCGGGCAATACCCTCAGCCTGACGGCTACGGTAAGCGGAGCGAGTTCAGCCAGTCTCACCAGCACTGGCACGGGTAGCTTCAGCCAGAGTGTCATCACCGGTAGCCAGCCATTGACCTATCAGCCTTCGGCGGCCGACATCGCAGCGGG
>NZ_CP045997.1:10297848-10299284 GCF_010233585.1 Spirosoma endbachense | reverse complement strand
ATCAATAATACGGTCATGTCGGTGTAACATCCTGACTGGTTATAAACCCGCACCGTGTACGTGGTGGCAACCCCCGGACTGGCCAGGGTGCTCACAAGCACCCCATTGGCGGGAATCACCTGGGCTGGACCCGAGAGCGAAGCGGCAGCGTTGAACGAAGCCCCTACCGAGTACTGGTAGGTGTGTTTCGGATTGAACTGGCTTAACACCACTTGACCATTGTTTTGGGGCGTATTGCCCTGACAAGTCGCAGCTATGGCCACCGCCTGATAGTTCGGTAACGTATCGAGTTCTAAAATGAAGGGGCAGCACGAGAATGTAGGACATAGTCCCCCGGTATTGTCATTCTCCAGACTGTAGGCACCTGGTTCGTTGACCACCAATTCATTATTGCTTTGTCCGGGTATGAGCACACCATCCTTGAACCATCGATAGCTGGGTCGTCCCGCAGGTGCCGTCAGGGTGTATTCATCGCCAAGGCACATCTTGACGGGTATCGACGTACAGACCTTCGCCGTATCTCCTGGAATGGTGGCTGTATTATAGAGGATACCACTGGTATCGGCTTTGGCCTGGAAGGTAAGTGTGAGACTCTGGCCGGGGCTGAGGCTGGCTACTGTCCACAGGCTGATGGGCGTACCCTGGGTGAAGGTGGTACCCACGGGAGCCGTGGCTGAATTGAGCACATAGCTCAGACCCGAAGAGGTTGAGTCCTGCACGACCACATGGGAAGCCAGAGCGGAGCCCGTATTGGTGAGCACCAGGCTGTAGGAGAGCACATCCCCAACCTTAGCTTTCGACTTGTCGACCCGTTTGTCCAACCTGAGCTCGGGGTTAGCGCCATAGAAGCCTGCATCCAGGGTAGGATTGAACTCCCCCGCCAACAGGGTGACGGACTGAGTTTTGCCAGTAAAGGGATCGGCGTCCGAATCTTTGGTGTCATCGTCCCCCTGATTCTGGCTGGTGGCGGAGAAGCCCGCCGGAGTGGAGAAGCCCGCTGAGTAGGAGAGACTTGAGCCTGGAGTCAATCCGGTGAAGGAGTAGAAGCCGGTGGCATTGGTCAGGGTGGTGGCTGAGCTGACCCCATTGATGAACAGGGTAGCGACCACGCCGGGGATGGGGGCTTCGCCCGCATCCTGACTACCATTCTTATTGGAATCATTCCAGACGTAATCACCCAGACCGGCAGTTGGTGTACCCGAGCAGGAAGCCGGTGCGGTGTAAGTGGTGCTGGCCATACCACAGTTCGTTGCTGAAGCTGTTACGGTATGCAAGGTGCCACTACTGGTTAACCCGTTGAGGGTGAAGCTGGTTGGCTCATTGCCTGCAAGTGTTGCGGTAGTACTGACTGTGCCATCGGTAATGGTTATTAGTTGACTACCCATTGCATTGGTCGCCGAAAGGGTTCCTCTGACACTATACTGGTTCGTGGCGGT
>NZ_CP045997.1:10297560-10297815 GCF_010233585.1 Spirosoma endbachense | reverse complement strand
AGAGCCATACCGTAACCGCCAGTCTGCCCGGTTGTTCAACCACGACCACCACCTATATGGCCCCGGCCGCCTGCTCGGTGACACCACCTTGCCTGCTCAACTTAGTGGTTGCCCCTGATGGTTGCAATACCGCCACGAACCAGTATAGTGTCAGAGGAACCCTTTCGGCGACCAATGCAATGGGTAGTCAACTAATAACCATTACCGATGGCACAGTCAGTACTACCGCAACACTTGCAGGCAATGAGCCAACCA
>NZ_CP045997.1:10297356-10297527 GCF_010233585.1 Spirosoma endbachense | reverse complement strand
CCGCATCCGGAGCATCTACCTACCTGTGGAGCAATGGCGCCACCGGCTCGTCCATCTCCGTCAATGTGGCCGGCACCTACTCGGTGACGGGTACGACGACAGGGGGGTGTAGTGATGTAGCTACCGCCACGGTCACCATCAATCCTGTCGCCACCCTCAATGTCACCTCGG
>NZ_CP045997.1:10297068-10297323 GCF_010233585.1 Spirosoma endbachense | reverse complement strand
GACTGGCCGAACTGGCTGTGATACTCAGGCTGGGGGGGGCACTGATGGTGAGCACCCGGCTGATGATTGCCCGGGAACAACTGCCGCTCAGATCGGGATCGGCACTGGTGAGCCGCAGGGTCACACTACCCGCTGCGATGTCGGCCGCCGAAGGCTGATAGGTCAATGGCTGGCTACCGGTGATGACACTCTGGCTGAAGCTACCCGTGCCAGTGCTGGTGAGACTGGCTGAACTCGCTCCGCTTACCGTAGCCG
>NZ_CP045997.1:10295651-10297035 GCF_010233585.1 Spirosoma endbachense | reverse complement strand
CGTATGCTACTAGAATAGGTTTACAAAGGAGAACAGTACTGATTATCAGCCTGATATTGCACATTTCCGAACCGTACTTTTTTGTATGGGTACCATTTTAGTGGTGGATAGCCTTGACCTTGGTGAGCCTGATTAGGCGTTTGATAGCCTAAAGACGCATGCGGTCGTACCGAATTGTACGCACCAATGGCCTGCTCAACGGCCGTTTCGGCCAGCCTAAACGTAGGGAATCCCCAAAGATGAAAGTCTTCCTTTAAAGTCCGAAAAACCCGCTCTGCTAAAGCATTCTCGTTGGGGTCACCCGATTCGGTCATACTAATGGTAATCGTCGCTTGGCGCAGCCGATCCACATAAGCTCCCGAACAATATTGAACACCCCGATCGGAATGGTGGATAAGCGATTGATCGGTTTGACTTCGCGTTTTTAACGCCATCTCCAGAGCGGCTACGGGCCCCTTGGCTTCTAATGTTTTATGGAAGGACCAACCCACAATTTTACGCGAGTAGGCATCCATAATCACCGACAAATAAGCAAAGCCAATCCCCACGCGAATGTAACTCAAATCACTTACCCAGAGCTGACCAACGCCATCCGGTTTGAGTTCCTTAACTTGATTAGGGTACTTTTCTAAATCATGATCAGAGTCGGTTGTTTTGATTCTCGATCGTTTCTTTGTCAGCAACAAGCCATTGACTTTTAGTAGATTATGAAGCCTATCACGTCCTAGCTTGATTTGATGAGAGGCCAGAAACTCCTGCATCAATTCATACAATTTAGTCGTTCCTAAGCCTGCCACCTGCCTTCGTAATCGTCTGACTTCAGCCAGGACAATAGTTGCCTGAAAGCCTTGTTTCTCCTGACGCCGGGTAGCCGCATACCAAGCTTGTCGTGTTAACCCAAACAGCCCACATAACTGCTCCATGCCCACCAAGGGATAGCGACGAGTCAGTTGGTTGACCGTTTGGTGCCAGACTTTTTTAAGATAGGGATTTGAAATTGCTCTTCGGCAAGTTGGATGGCCGTTTGAAAGGCTTCGGCTTTTAGCTTAAGGAGTTTATTTTCCTCTTCCGTAGCAGCCAGGCGTCGTTCAAGGGCTTTAACATAGGCATCTTGGTTGTGCTTTTTCATGGATTTATAACAGCGATAGGGGTACAAATAAGGCGCTAATCGGTGCTTGAAATACCATCGATTCAACTGCCGTAATTCGGTCAGCGGGATGTGCAGATATTGCTGGATGTCGGCGGGCTGAGCGATTTCGGCTCGATAGACTTCGGTAACCATTCGCTTAAAATGCAGCGACTTTCTACTTTTCTTATTTCGTTGTAATACGCTAATATACATAAGCTTACCGATTTAATGTACACAGAAATCAGTAGCATACGA
>NZ_CP045997.1:10295126-10295618 GCF_010233585.1 Spirosoma endbachense | reverse complement strand
TGAAATGCGCTATCCTACGGGCGGCAGCAGTGGGGAATATTGCACAATGGGCGCAAGCCTGATGCAGCCATGCCGCGTGTATGAAGAAGGCCTTCGGGTTGTAAAGTACTTTCAGCGGGGAGGAAGGGAGTAAAGTTAATACCTTTGCTCATTGACGTTACCCGCAGAAGAAGCACCGGCTAACTCCGTGCCAGCAGCCGCGGTAATACGGAGGGTGCAAGCGTTAATCGGAATTACTGGGCGTAAAGCGCACGCAGGCGGTTTGTTAAGTCAGATGTGAAATCCCCGGGCTCAACCTGGGAACTGCATCTGATACTGGCAAGCTTGAGTCTCGTAGAGGGGGGTAGAATTCCAGGTGTAGCGGTGAAATGCGTAGAGATCTGGAGGAATACCGGTGGCGAAGGCGGCCCCCTGGACGAAGACTGACGCTCAGGTGCGAAAGCGTGGGGAGCAAACAGGCTTAGATACCCCAGTAGTCAGGTCCGTATTCCC
>NZ_CP045997.1:10258073-10295093 GCF_010233585.1 Spirosoma endbachense | reverse complement strand
TGCTGTGAAGGTGCATTGGAGTTTTACCGCAGTTACAGCGGAAACCAAACTCAAGCGGTGGTATGAGCAGGTGAATCCGGCTTGTAATCCAAGTTGATGTAAGGATTAAATTGGAAGAGTACTAGTTTGAATGACCGCCAGAATGGGGCATGAAATTGCTGTCGCATACATGTCGACAACTGCCAGAACAATAAAACGGGTTTCTTTTCATAGTAGGATCGCCACATCGCAGTTTCCATCATTGATACCGCTCGCGCGTCGAACTGGCTCAGATCATGTCGTACTGGTATCGATAAATCTACTATAATCCAGAGCGTAAGCGCCAGTAAGCAGACGCGTCCAAGTTGCCAACTTAATCTGTGCTGGCGTGGGCGGGTAAGTGTAGTGGTGGAGTTTTCCATACTAATTAAAAATTCTGACGAACGACAGAATATATACACAGGAAAATCCACCCTTGGTTTTCAAGAGCTTACCAACACAAAAGCACCCCACCAGAAAATATGAATTTCTTTGGTGGGGTGCTTCCTGAAAAGAGGATGGTTTACGATTTTTTTGCCGTTGCTTTGGCTGAGGCAAGCGTTTTCTTGGGCGTTGTTTTAGCGGTCGGGTTTTTCTGGGTCATCGTGACAGGGTCCCAGTAAACGACCTTCTGCTCAAAATAGCTTTCATTACAGGCTAGTACCGGAGCCGCTGCCCGGAAACCGAATACCGGATCTTCAACGGTTCCCTGGCTTCCAAGACGCACATTTTCGAAGAAATTGGCGAAGTGTTTAGCATGGGCATCGTCATCTTTCGGTGCTTCAAACTTCACTTCCTTCACAGGTTCTGCTGTGCGCGTTTCGGGCGGATACTGTACGTCGTATTGCTTCACAAATTCCTGTTGTACAGGCTCGGTAAACGTAAAGAAACTATCGTAGCCGCCGTAACCCGGAGCAACGGGCAGTTTCTTCTTGGTCATGATAAGGTTGTTTTCCGAAAACTCGATCTGTCCTTCGCTACCAATGATCCGCGTTACGTCGTTGATTTTACCTGCATTGGCAAAATTTACCCGCAAAACCATCTGGAAGGCTTCGTGCTGGTCGGTTTTGGGATAGTCCATAATGCACGACATGACATCAGGTACATCACGCCCATCTTTCCAGTAGGCAAGATTTCCAGACGAGTAGATGCGCGTTGGGCCGAGTGTATTTGTAACGAAATGAACACCCGTAATCAAGTGGATGAACAAATCACCTGCGACGCCCGTGCCGTAGTCTTTGTAGTTCCTCCAGCGGAAAAAGCGTTTGGCATCAAATGGACGCTTGGGGGCATCGCCCAGAAAGCGATCCCAGTCAAGAGTTTGGGTCGATGCGTCGGGTGGAATGGAATATTGCCAGGCGCCAATGGCATTGAAACGATCGTTATTCGATTCGATATAGTTAATCGGGCCAATTTCGCCAGCATCAACGAGTCGTTTGGCTTCCTGAAAGGCGGCACTGCTAATGCGCTGGCTACCCACCTGCATCGTCTTTCCTGATTTCTTCCAGGCATCGATCACCGCTTTCCCCTCGCTCAGGTGCTGTACCATCGGTTTCTCGCAATAGACGTTCTTACCTGCCTTGAGGGCAGCAATGGTAATGTGGTCGTGCCAGTGGTCGGGCACAACGACAATAACAGCATCGATGTCAGGGCGGGCCAGAATTTCGCGATAATCGCGGGTGGCGAAAAGCTCTTTGTCTTTACCGAATGCAGTTTTAGCGTGTTCAAGCCGACCATCGTACAGATCAGACACACCAACCAATTCGACATCGGGGTTGCGCAGAGCCGCTCTGGTATCGAAGTTGCCCTGAATTCCCATGCCGATCGTGGCCAGCCGAATTTTGTCGTTCGGACTGATTTTCATCAAATTCGGGATGTAGGACGGCATCCCGAATGGTCGGGCTACGCTCTCTGTTGCGACCAGCGCCGAAGCCGCCGACAGGCTTTTTATGAATTTGCGTCTGTTGGATTGCATGAAGGTAAGCTTTACACGTACGCTGATCAAAGCGCGCAACGACAAAAATTTACCCCTCAACCCCTTTATTAATCTGTCGGGCAACGAACAAATGAACTCGTTCGTTGCCCGACCTCGTCAGGTTACTTTTTTTCGAAACGGACTGCTACCCATTGCCGGTCGGTTGGAATCTGGTGGGTGGCGTTCCAGACAAACATTGCCTGCTCCAGTGCGATGTTTAACAGGCGTTTGGTTTGCAGGCGTTTAATGTTCAGACTGCGATTTACGGTTTCTTCATAAATCAATCTCTGATCATTGGTGTAGAACTTTACTGTGCATTGGCGGCTTTTGGCGGGCGTTTCAACTACCCAGAATCCTTCTTTGGCTACAGGAGGTTCCGATTTCATCTGCGCTTTTGCGGCAAACGAAGATGCGACAAGCATGATGGCTACGAAGGCCAGGCGGATTTGTGAGATGGTGTTCATTGGATTGTTGTGTTTTTGGTTGTGGTACTTTCCGGGATCGCATTTCAGCTTTTAGCTGGATTATGTCTCTGCGGTCTACTTTAGTCGATAACTGAGTCAAATGTAGAAATCCCAGTTATAGGCCACCTGAAATATCGCCCGGTAACGCTGGTAGGCCATCAGACAGCAATCAACTGTCTATCAATGTTATTTGCGACCAAATTCTGTTGTTCAGCGACGGAAGCGGGTCGTTTGTCGACTATTGTCGTGGCTTGTAGGTGAACTGCTTCTGTTTATCTAATTTCGGGTAAGCAATCGGCAGATGTATGCAACTTTTAACCAGACAATTTGTCTTCTCAAACCAGCTTCGTATACGGCTGACCCGCCATGGCTTGTTCTGGTTGGTATGGACGCTGTTTTTTGCGTTTACGTACGGATTTCTACCAGTCGGTTATTTTATTCGCCAGGGTGTTTCCTGGCCGCGGGCTCTGTTTCAGGGCATCGGTATTGCAGGGCTGGATGCTGTGTTATTTATGCCTTCTCACATGTTTTTTGCCTATAGTATTCTCTATTGGCTAATGCCCCAATTTTTGTTTAAGGGCCGATATGGGTGGATGCTGATCAATATTATCCTGCTGGTTCTTGTCACAGCGTTTGTTTCAGCTTTATTAACCACCTATGTTGTTGATCCTGTTCGTGTTTGCCTGGAACTACGAACATCAGGAAATACATTTTTCTTTGCCATGATGGCTGGTTTGCGGGGAGCCATCACAATTGGTGGTTTTGCGGCCGCTATCAAACTGGTAAAAGTCTGGTATCTGAAACAACAGGCTTATCAGCAAATAGATAAAGAGAAATTGCAGGCAGAGTTGCAGCTGTTAAAATCGCAGGTACACCCTCATTTTCTGTTCAATACGCTGAATAACCTGTATGCACTCACACTTAATAAATCTGACCGGTCTCCGGCAGTAGTGCTGAAACTTTCGGACCTGCTTCGATACATGCTCTACGACTGCAATGTACCGGAAGTGTCCTTAGAGAAAGAGATTACGTTTATGCGCAACTACATCGGTCTGGAGCAATTGCGCTATGGCGACCGGCTGGATATGTCGCTCAATATCTCCGGCGATTATGAGAATAAATTGATTGCCCCCTTATTACTGGTTCCATTTCTGGAAAATGCGTTCAAACATGGTACCAGCGAGCAACTCGAACAGGCCTGGATGCACGTGGACGTATCGATTCAGGATACGGTGCTTAAATTTAAAGTCATTAATAGTCGGGAACTTGTAGCACAGGAAGAGGTCTATGTAGGAGGCATTGGGCTGCAGAATGTTCAGAAACGCCTGCAGTTGTTATACCCCGACCGACACGAATTACGCATCGTAGCTGGTGAAGAAACGTTTATGGTTATGCTGACACTGGAACTGGTGCCAGCCCAACCCGGCATAGCCCTGCCACCCTCCCAACTGGCAGCGGTTGCTTAATAGAAATTATGATGAAAATACGCTGTTTACTGGTTGATGATGAACCTCATGCACTGGAAGTGATCGAGACGTATGTCGGCATGGTAGATGGGCTGGAGGTCGTGGGTAAGTGTCATAATGCTATTCAGGCGTTTGGCGTATTGCAGGCAACGTCGGTTGATCTGTTATTTCTGGACATCAAAATGCCTCAGCTACTCGGAACCGACTTTGTGCGTAGCTTACGGCAGCCACCTAAAATTATTTTTACAACGGCTTATCGCGATTATGCGTTGGAAGGCTACGAACTCGATGCGGTTGATTACCTGCTCAAACCTATTCCTTTTGAGCGATTTCTGCGGGCGGTTTCCAAGGTCATGAAAGTAGAGCAATTGCCGACCCAAGCCGGACATGGAGAGATACCTTCTGTTTTATCCGTCGAGAAACCCGCCGAGGCTCTGCATACTAATACGTTTCTTTATTTTCGGGTTGATCGCAAGATGGTTAAGGTATTTACCCGCGACATCCTTTACATTGAGAGTTTGAAGGATTACGTTAAAATTAGTACGGCCGACGCTCGTCCGTTGGTGGTTAAACAAAGCATTAGCTCACTGGAAGAGATGTTGCCCGAATCTGGTTTTTTGCGGATTCATCGCTCGTTTATCGTAGCGATCGACAAAATAAAGGCCTACACACCCAGCTATGTCGACGTTGCGGGACATGAACTACCCATTGGTCGACTCTATCACAAAGAAGTAGGGCAAGTGTTGAAAATGGGCATGGAGTAAGACCGCAACCCATAAAACTTTTAGCGCTATTCCAGACACTGTCTAACGCTAAGAGCTAATGAATCCTGTTTCGCGTCGTGCCTTCCTGCGGTCGTCGGCCATTTTGTCGGGTGGTCTGCTGACTACGCCGTCTATAGCTACATCAAACTCCGTGTCGCAAAAGCCATTGCGGTTAGGCGGGCCTATTTTCCTGAAAAGCGACGATCCGGAGGAGCTGGCAAGGGAGCATCGACGGTTAAACTACAGTTCAGCCTATGTTCCTGCCGTTGACCTTAAGGATTCTACTAAAATCAATGCCGTTCGGCAAGCATTTGCAGGGCAGAATGTGATCATTGCCGAGGTAGGTGCCTGGGTAAATATGCTGGATCAGAATGCTGAAAAGCGACGCAAAAACCTGAATTACGTTACGGAACGGTTGGCGTTAGCCGAAGCCGTTGGCGCACTGACCTGTGTCAATATTGGCGGTTCCTACAACCTAAAACAATGGGACGGTCCTGATGCCCGCAACCTGACCCGCGAATACTTCGACGCTACGGTCGAGAATTGCCGCAAAGTGATTGATGGTGTAAAGCCTAAAAAAGCCAGATTTGCGCTTGAAATGATGGGCTGGAGCTTGCCTGACGGCCCGGAATCATACCTGAAATTTATCAAAGCAATTGACAGGCCAGCGTTTGGAGCACATATCGATATTGCCAATATCATTAACAGTCCTGCGCGCTATTACAACAATACTGCCCTGATCAATGAGACATTCCGCCTGTTAGGCCGCTGGATTGTCTCGTCTCACGCGAAAGATGTTTATGGCAAGGATGGACATTTTGCTGAAACTATGCCGGGTCGTGGCGAAATGGATTATGGTACATACCTCCGAAATATAACAGCATTGCCGCAGGAGGTGCCGTTGCTGCTCGAACATTTGCGAACGCCTGAAGAATACGACGAAGCCCGGCAGTTCGTCATCAATCAGGCCGTTAAAGCGCAGATATCTTTGGCCTGACAATAATCAGACATAGCCATGACAATTCAGTTGATATCACGGCTTCATTGTGCACAGAAGCGCCTTGATTGAGTAGGAGTAAAGAGCGCCCGAATCCATAACCTAATCAGGATTGGCTTCCAGTTTGATTGCCTGGGTAAATTATTTCATGAACTCATACTGGTTGGTGATTAACACGGTAAAGTTGCTGAGACGGCTACAACTTTGACAGCGTTTAGCGAGATTGGCGTGCGTGAGGTCAGGTTGAAGAACCCGACCTCTGCGGTTTTGAGAAACCGCAGAGGTCAGGAACGAAATAAACGACGAGGTTTAGAGAATGGCATCAGCGACCCGGCGCATCGGCGAACCGTCCTCGCTGTGTCGGTTTTGAGAAACCGAGACCACACCAAAGAAACCAGTACTACACTATCAAATTGACTTTTTTTAGACTAGTTCATAGGCCAATAATGCAAACAGTAATGAGTAGCTATATGGATTTTATTGATATTAATTATGTGTTTTCATATAGATTAGTGATACTATTTTGTTGATCGGTGCCGTTAATGGCTAAAAAGAGCGGAATTCATTCTCGCGAGTAAATAAGAAAGGCATGTAGACGAATGGGAGAAATAGGTGCTTCACAAAATGTGATTTACAACTATTTACTTCATTGCCGGCGTCTGGAAGTCAGTTAGTTTTTGTTTGTAGTTAAATTGATGAATACTCAGCTTAAATTTTACCGATTCTTTTATTGGGCAATTACTTTACTCCTTCTGGGAAGTATTCCCGTTTTATGCGCTCAGGTCATGCGCGAGAAGCCACCGGGAGCGCCACCTGAAGTTGTCAGTGTTTACTCAATCCTTTACATCATTATTGGGTGTAGCGTTATCAGTGTTATTAGTTATGTCTTGCTGTACGGCAAATCGTGGGCGAAAGGCAGTGTCCTGTCACTGATAAGTTTTGTCCTGAGCTGGTTCACGCTCGAGGGTATTTGTGCGCTTGTTTTGCACTGGAAAGACGGAACGCCACTGGTATCGCCCCAAAGAACCGTACTCCAACGAGATCCGATTGCGACCAGACGTACTAATTTTTCACTGATCAGGTATGATAGTCTGGGAATGAGCCGCCCCTCGCCGGGTCAATATGAAACGATCTATTCGATTAAAGAGAGTCAGTTGATTCACGGAAAGCAAACAGTTTTAGAAAAAAATAGGCCTGTTGCCTACCATATTGATAGTTTATCCAGGCGCATTACTCCATTCGACAAGAGCCAGTCCGTCGGGAAGTATGCCTTATTTCTGGGGTGCTCATTTACCTACGGCGAATCAGTTTCGGATACGAGTACGATTCCCTATTTTTTTGGCCGACAAACGGGTTATCATCCCTACAATTATGGTGTGTCCGGGCATTCGCCAGCCCATATGCTGGCGTTGCTGCAAACGATTAACATTAGAAAAGAAGTCGCCGAAAAAAAAGGCGTCGCTTTCTATACCTATATCGAAGATCACCTGGCGCGAGTGGCACCCAGTACAAGATGGGCTTATAATTCAGATGGCTATTTGCCTCATGTGAATGCCGATAAGTTGACGATTGACGGCTCTTATGCACAAAAACATCCCGTTCGTTTAAAGCTTATCCAGTGGATGTATAAAAGCAACGTAGCCAGGCTTTTTAAACTTAATTTCCCCCGAAAATATAGTACAGAGCAATACAGGCGATTTGTCAATATTGTCAGAAAATCAAAAGACCTATACAACCAGCAATTTGGGAATGACAATTTCTACGTAGTTATCTTTCCGATGTATCCGATGGAAACAGAACTTCGGCAGTTATTTGACCAGGCACGGATAAAGGTTATTGATTATTCAAATCTGCTTACCTGGAAAACAGCCTACGACGGCATGCACCCCAATGAGGCCGCCTACGAACGGGTAGCTGAAAAACTAGCCGATGACTTAGACTCTAAATTGGAGCAGCCTATTACGCTGCGATAAATATTTTATAAATAATTTATGCAACGATTCACCATAAATCATCCTCTTATCATTGAACCAACAAAACCCTTTAAACGATTTTCTGATGTTTATTAAGACACTACTTGCATCCATTCTTATGATTGTCGCTACGTTTCAGGCGGCTACAGCACAGACAACGGCATCGGCCAATAGTCAGACAGTTACTGGTAAATGGGCCGGTTCGTTCGACGGGGCTTCTTCGGGAAAATTTGAACTGGTGCTCAACCAGGACAGCAATGGCAAACTTACCGGGCAGGTAATTATGATAACCGACGACGGTAACCGCTACCCAATTGACCTGAAAACTGCCGTTTGGGAAAAAGAACAGCTGAGCGCTTCATACGCCGATCCGTCGGATGGAGATGAGGTGAGCTTTACGGGTAAACTCGCTGACCCAGGCCTAAAAGGAACCTGGAAGGCAGATGGGGGCCAATCGGTCGGTACCTGGCAGGTAAGCCGGGCGAAATAAGAGCACACACAAGTCTGAATACAGGAATGCCATAACCTGAGTTGTGGCATTCCTGCTTTTATTGAAAAAATAACAACTATTTATAAATCCGGAATTTCCCGGATTCGAACCTTCATCTGTGGGCGTTCTCCATTCGGCACAATCGCAATGAATGTATTATTGACCGTTTCGCCGTTCCGGATCATGTGGCCTGCCTGAATATTGGTTGTCGTCGTTACTTCTTTTCCCTCCGCGTTTTTAATTTTCTGCTGGTAAGGTACCGTAAAAGGTCTTGCCATGATTTTGCCGCCTTTAGACGTTAACCGTTTTCCATTAGCGTTTAGACAATCGAATGAGGCAAGTTCGTTTAGATTTTCCTGACCAAAAACGGTCTGACGAGGAAAAAATAGTTTCGTACAATTACTCTTGTTTGTGACATAAATGGTTACCTCATACCGCATAAAAGACTCCCCACTGATTTCGATACGACGCTCATTATTGATTTCAAAACCATAGTCAATACCATTAAGCTGGGCTGGTTTACCGGCTTCAATATCATAAGACTGCTGGGCAAAAAGCGGACAATAGACTGCTGCGAAGAACAGACAACAGCTCAAAAAACGGATCATGTTGCTAAATGGGTTAAAGGCATAAAAATACATAGCGGGGGACGTATTACGCAAGCCGATTGCTGAGAAGAAAGGCCGTTTAGGGTCTATTTCCACAATACGGAAACCAGAATAATCGATAGCGCCAACAGTAACTGCACGAATACTTTTAACGTAAAGACTTGCCCGTAGTGAATCGGGTAGAGAATGGCCCCGGCGATTACACCCGTTACAAAAAACAGAAATCGATTCGACCACATGGAGCCATTGAAGCCCTCGACGCCAAATTTCGAGGCTTGTATCCACAACCAGGCACAACCTACAGCCAACAGGTAGGGCATTGGCGACTGAATCCATTTGTTGTTTTTAAACTGCCAATACATGATGTACCAATGCCCTACCGAACCGATGAGAAACAGCAGGGTAGATAACGCTATTTTGTAGTATTGCATTGATAAATAGGGTGTTATAGATTAAAAAAGAGAAGGAAAGTGTAAATTAATTGGAGCAAATTATACCGGTTTACTCAATAAATGTGGCCGTTCGGCCGCGAGTTTCAAGATGAGCTCGCCGAAGAGCGTATTTGCCCAGGCAAACCACTTGCGGGTGAATTTTGTCGGATCGTCCTGATCGAAGGATTCATGCATGAACCCCGTACCGGCATGAGTTTTCTTTAACAGACGAAGCTGAGCCAGAATCTCCTGATCGTCGGTGGAGGTAAGCGCCCGCATGATCAGGCTCATTGGCCAGATGCTATTGACCAGCGTATGTGGACTACCGACACCTTCTGCGGCTTTTCCTCTGAAAAAATACGGATTGTCGGGGCTAAGAACAAACCGACGGGTGCTTCGATAGACTGGATCACTAACCGGGCAGGCTCCCAGATAAGGCAACGCCAGCAGATTCGGTACATTGGCATCATCCTGAAGCAAACGATTTCCATACCCATCAACTTCCAGTGCGTAGATTTTGCCGTATTTGGGATGCTCATAAATGGCGTACTGTTTCAGGGCGCCTTCCACTTCGGTGGCCAATGTCCGGCAATCTTTCGCAAAGGCAACTTCGGCAGGCTGTATCTGGTCTATCATCGTGGCTAACTGCCGGAATGATGCGACTGCAAACCAGTTCGATGGAACATAAAATGGAAAAACCGTTGCATCGTCAGAAGGCCGGAAAATGCTGTGAATTAAGCCAGTCGGTCGTGTTGGGTTGCCATATCCATTGCCTGGAACCGTGTCCGTAGACCACGAAGTCTCACGTCCAAATTTATAAGGTCCTCGGTTTACTTTACGCTGTTGCTCACGACAGGTTTGCAACACTAATGTCATCGCTTTTAACCAGTCGGCATCGAATGGACTCGTGTCGCCGGTAGTTTTCCAGTAGTGGTAAGCCAATCGAATAGGGTAGCAGAGCGAATCTAATTCCCATTTGCGTTCGTGGAGCCCCGGTTTCATCGCCGTAACGTCTTTTTTCCACTCGCCCTCTTTGGTTGCGTCGGCATAAAACGCGTTCGCATAGGGGTCGCGGATAATACACTGGGCCTGCCGTCGAATGACGCCCTCGATCAGTTGCCGAAGTTCTTTATCCTGTTTGATTAGCGGCAGATAGGGCCACACCTGCGCTGTGCTGTCGCGTAACCACATAGCGTCGATGTCGCCGGTAATGACAAACGTATCAGGCTTGCCGTTCGCGGTCCTAAACTGCACGGTGGTATCGAGCGTGTTGGGGAAACAGTTTTCAAACAGCCAGGCTAATTCAGGATCGCGAATGGTTTTATGCATCCGCCCGATGGTTTGTTCAACGGCCGTGCTCGTGAAGTTACGCTGGCCTGCTACTGCCCGGACCACGGGAAAATCAGAGGCTGGCGCTGACAATACGGACGAATGATTGATGAGTAAGCCTGCACTGGCCATGCTGGACTGTTGAATGAACTGACGGCGATCCATGAAAAGTAAGAATTGAATAGGAATTTCGCAGCAAGGTTTGACATGGTTTAACCAAATATCAGTAAGAATCTTGGCACGCCTTGCTGCGAAACTTCTGTTGAAGTAATCGTATCAATCACAAAGAAAAGGAAGCGGTTGAGTAGATGCCTAGCTTCCTGCCGGATTATTTATACGTATACGGCTGACTCTAAATTATTTTAGCACTTTTTTCGGAGAGAAAATATCTTTTCCTATAATTGTGTGCCGAATACACTATTGGGGTTCAAAACAGCCGCTTATTGACAGATCATGATTCATTATACGCACCCTAGCCGGATTCTGGTAGCGCTTGACTGTATTATTTTCGGCTTCGATGGCGAAGAGATTAAATTGCTTCTGATCAAGCGCAACTTTGAGCCCGAAAAAGGGAAGTGGTCGCTCATGGGTGGGTTTTTGAACGAGACAGAAGACCTGGAAGCCGCTTCGCAGCGCATTTTATACGAACTGACCGGGCTGACCAATAATTACCTGGAGCAACTTCAAACATTTGGTGCCGTGAACCGCGATCCGGTTGAGCGTACGATCTCGGTCGTTTATTACGCACTTGTTAACATTGAACAGCAGGACGTAAATACCATAAAGGCACACAATGCGTATTGGCTCAGCTTGAATAACAAGCCTGAACTGATCTTTGATCATAACGCAATGGTTGAACAGGCCCTGCACCGGTTACGCTATAAAGCCGCTCTTCACGCGATCGGTTTTGAACTGTTACCCGAAAAATTCACGATTCCTCAGCTCCAGAAGCTGTATGAGGCCATCTACAAGACGCAACTTGATCGTCGGAACTTCAGCCGAAAGATCATGTCGACGGGACTTTTGGTCAGTACTGGCGAGAAAGACACCAATTCAGTTACCAAGAAAGGGCAACTGTATCGGCTCAATTCCGAAAAATATCAGCAATACCTGACAGACTACGTTAGCTTCTTCCCTGAACTGACACTGGCGTAAGGATGCTATTTCTCCCAAAATAGTCTGGTACCAGCATAGGCCATCGGTGTTAAATAAAAATTAATTACTATTTCTTGTTGAAAGAACACAACGAATGTGTAGTATTGTGTCAGATAAACACTATTTAAAAAATCACCCTGTATTGGGCTTAAAAAAAGCCCCGGTTGACAACGAATTTGCACGAAGTTATCAGTCATCATTATGAGCAATCCATACGTTATCGGTGTTGACTTTGGCACCGACTCGGTCAGGGCGCTGATCGTCGATACGCAGACCGGTCAAGCCGTTGGAACGCATGTTCACGAATACGCTCGCTGGAAAAAAGGCCTCTATTGTAACCCGGCCACGTCGCAGTTTCGGCAGCACCCGCTCGATTACCTGGAAGGGCTGGAGGCCACAATTGTGGGTGCGCTGGCCAAAGCACCGGCCGAAGTTCGACAGAACATAGTCGGCATTTCGATCGATACGACGGGTTCTACGCCAGGCCCCGTTGACGAAACAGGCTTGCCTTTGGCATTGCGCCCCGATTTTGCCGAGAATCCGAACGGTATGTTTATTCTCTGGAAAGACCATACGGCTAATGCTGAAGCGGAGGAGATTAATAATCTCGCCCATCATTGGGATACGGATTACACCAAATATGTCGGTGGAATTTATTCCTCGGAATGGTTCTGGGCAAAAATGCTGCGAACACTTCGGGTTGATGAAGCGATTCGGCAGCATGCTTTTTCGTGGGTCGAACATTGTGACTGGATATCGGCTGTCCTGACCGGCAACACAAATCCACTTACCCTCCGTCGGTCGCGTTGTGCTGCTGGTCATAAGGCACTCTGGCATAGTGAGTTTGATGGACTTCCGTCTGATGAGTTCCTGGCGCGCCTGGACCCATTACTGAGTGGTCAGCGCAACCGGCTTTTCACCGATACCTACACGGCTGACCAGTCGATGGGGAAACTCTCGGCAGAGTGGGCCGACAAACTGGGGCTGTCTACTGATGTTGTCATTGGAGTCGGGGCTTTCGATGCGCACATGGGAGCCATAGGGGCAGAAATAGAACCGTATGCCTTCGTTCGGATCATCGGTACGTCTACCTGCGACATCCTGATGGCTCCCAATGAAGAAATCGGCCATCGGCTGATCCGGGGAATCTGTGGGCAGGTTGATGGTTCCGTAGCACCGGGAATGCTGGGTCTGGAAGCCGGTCAGTCGGCTTTTGGTGATGTATATGCCTGGTTTTCCCGGCTCATAACCGGCCCTGTTCGCGAGTTACTGGGCGACGAAGCCGCCGATAAACTTAGTAGCCAGCTTATACCACACCTTTCGGCTCAGGCCGCTCAATTGCCCGTTACGGAAAATGATCTGATTGCGTTGGACTGGATCAACGGCCGCCGGACCCCCGACGCCAATCATACGCTTAAAGCGGCCATTGCCGGGCTGAATCTGGGAACGGATGCGCCCAAAATTTTCAAAGCCTTGGTAGAGGCTACGGCCTTCGGCTCCCGCAGCATTGTCGATCGTTTTATGCAGGAAGGGGTTCCGATCAAAAAAGTCATTGCCATTGGCGGGGTGGCCAAGAAGTCGCCCTTTGTGATGCAAACACTCTCCGATGTGCTCAATAAACACATTCAAGTGGCTAACTCCGATCAGGCTTGTGCACTTGGTGCGGCCATGTGCGCGGCTGTAGCGTCTGGCGTTCACCCAACAATGGAAGCTGCTCAACAGGCTATGGGCTCTGGGTTCGACGCCGAATACCAGCCCCAGCCAGAGCAGGTATCCGTTTATGAAAAACTGTATCAGAAGTATCTTAAACTCGGTGCATTCATCGAAAATAAACAAGTAAGCAGTTCCCAATCAATTACCCAGTATGCTCAATCTGAATCACTATGAAGTCTGGTTTGTCACGGGAAGTCAACACCTGTATGGTGAAGAAACCCTTCGGCAGGTAGACGACCATTCGCAAATCATTGCTGGTTTCCTAAACGATGCACCGGCAATTCCGGTACGGGTTGTATTCAAGCCCGTTGTAAAAACGCCGGATGAAATTTATGCGATCTGCCAGGAAGCGAATGTAGCCCCCAATTGCGTGGGTATTGTCACCTGGATGCATACATTTTCGCCCGCAAAAATGTGGATTCGGGGGCTGACCATCCTCAAAAAGCCGTTGCTTCATCTGCATACCCAATTCAATCGGGATATTCCCTGGGGCAGCATCGATATGGACTTTATGAACCTCAACCAATCGGCGCATGGCGACCGGGAGTTTGGGTTCATGGTATCCCGGATGCGCCTGAATCGTAAGGTAGTTGTTGGGTTCTGGCAGCAACCGGATGTTATTGACAAGATTGCCGCCTGGGCGCGGGTGTCGGTAGCGGCTTATGAACTGAAGACGATGAAAGTGGCCCGGTTTGGCGACAACATGCGTCAGGTGGCTGTAACGGAAGGCGATAAGGTAGCGGCCGAAATGACTTTTGGCATGTCGGTCAATACCTACGGAATTGGTGATCTGGTGGCAGTGATCAATCAGGTAACCGATGCGGAAGTCGACCGGCTGGTTGAGGAGTATGCCGATAGCTATACGCTGATGGAGTCCCTGCTGAAAGGGCAGTCGCAACACAGTTCACTGCGCGATGCGGCCAAAATAGAACTGGGTATGCGGGCTTTTCTGCAAGACGGGAATTTCGGCGCTTATACCGATACGTTCGAAGATCTGCACGGTATGGCCCAGCTTCCGGGAATTGCTTCACAGCGCCTGATGGCCGACGGATATGGTTTCGGTGGCGAAGGTGACTGGAAAACTTCGGCAATGGTTCGTACCCTGAAAGTTATGGCGGCTGGATTGCCGGGCGGCAATTCATTCATGGAAGATTATACGTACCATTTCGACCCCGCCAATCCGCTGGTTCTGGGTTCACACATGCTCGAAATATGCCCATCCATTGCCGCCGATAAGCCAACCTGTGAAATTCACCCGTTGGGAATTGGCGGTAAAGCTGATCCGGTTCGGCTGGTGTTCAATGCTCCTGCGGGTCCGGCCATCAACGTGTCGCTGGTTGATATGGGAAATCGATTCCGGCTGATTGTCAACGAGGTAGAAGCGGTAGATGTACTGGAAGCATTACCAAAACTACCGGTGGCCCGCGCTTTGTGGAAACCCATGCCTGATATGCAAACGGGCTGCGCAGCCTGGATTCTGGCAGGTGGAGCGCACCATACCGTATACAGCCAAAACCTGGCAACGGAGCATATTGAAGACTTTGCCGACATCTTCGGTGTCGAACTGGTTGTGATCGATAAGAACACAACCTTGCGGCAATTGAAAAACGAATTACGCTGGAGCGAAGCGGCTTATCGATAATACGTACTCACCTTACCCCCTCTCTTTGACCTAAAGAGAGGGGCTTTGCGAGTCTGCTTTCTTATGAAAAAAATAGCCCTAACCCTATCTTTTGCCTGCCTGAGTCTTACTGTTATGGCTCAGAACAAAGTGACGCTTCATGCCGATGAAGGTAAGCACATCATCAGTCGGCATATCTATGGTCATTTTGCTGAACACCTCGGTCGCTGTATTTACGATGGCTTTTATGTAGGCGAAAACAACGCTAAAATTCCCAATAAAAATGGGGTTCGGCTGGATGTTGTCGCTGCGCTGAAAAAGCTTAAAATACCGAATCTGCGCTGGCCGGGCGGCTGTTTTGCTGATACCTACCACTGGAAAGATGGGATCGGGGCAAAAGCGAAACGCCCCAAAATTGTCAATACCTGGTGGGGTGGGGTTACGGAAGATAATAGCTTCGGAACGCACGATTTCCTGAATATGTGTGAGCTACTGGGTACGGAACCTTATCTGGCCGGTAACGTCGGCAGTGGTACGGTGCAGGACCTGACCGAGTGGGTACAGTACGTCAACTTCGAGAAAAATAGCCCAATGTCGAATCTGCGTCAGCAGAATGGCCGCGATAAACCCTGGAATGTGCGTTACTGGGGCGTCGGAAACGAAGCCTGGGGTTGCGGGGGAAACATGAAGCCCGACTACTATGCGAACATTTACCGGCAGTATAGCACATTCATGAACCCGAAAGTGGGCAATGAGAAAATTTTTCGGATTGCTTCGGGCGCCAGCGATAACGATTACAACTGGACCGAAACGCTCATGAAAAACATCCCCGGCAACATGATGGAGGGGTTAGCCATGCACCACTATTCGGTGCTGTCGTGGGGCGAAGGCAAAAAAGGATCAGCTACGCAGTTTACGGATCAGGAGTATTTCAAAACCATGCAACAGGCGTTGCTGATGGACGAGCTGATCGAAAAACACTCGGCAGTCATGGATAAATACGATCCGGAGAAAAAAATAGCGCTCATCGTCGACGAGTGGGGTGGCTGGTACAATGTTGAGCCGGGCACAAATCCGGGATTCTTATATCAGCAGAATACCATGCGCGATGCCGTTCTGGCCGGGGCGACGCTCAACATTTTCCATAAACACTGCGAACGCGTACGAATGGCCAATCTGGCTCAGGCGATCAATGTTTTGCAGGCGGTAATTCTGACAAAAGGCGATAAGGTATTGCTGACGCCGACCTATCACGTACTGGAAATGTATAATGTACACCAGGATGCGACGATGTTGCCGGTTACTGTAAAATCCGATGATTTTACGCTCGATAAAGATAAACTGCCTGCTGTGTCCGTCTCGGCTTCCCGCGACAAAGCGGGTAAAATTCATGTCTCGCTCGTAAACATCGATCCGACGAAGCCACAGGAAATTTCGGTTGATCTGAAGGGCCTGAAAGCTACTGGCGTAACGGGGCGTATCCTGACTTCCGCCAACGTCCGCGACCACAACACGTTCGAGAATCTGACCAAAGTGAAGCCCGTAGCGTTCAGCGGTGCTAAACTGAATGGCGACAATCTGACCGTAAGTCTGCCACCTGTATCGGTAGTCGTAGTAGAACTTTAATAAGCGAACGAGCGAATGATGAATGAGTGATCTGAAAGCATGGTACTCGTTGATTATTCGCTCATTCACTCATTCATAATTCACTCATTAACCATGTATCAGTCCTTAAAAGAAGAATGTTACGAGGCCAACATGCAGCTGCCAAAGCTGGGCCTGGTGTTGTTTACGTTTGGTAACGTCAGTGCAGTTGACCGTGGTCGTGGCGTATTTGCTATTAAACCCAGTGGTGTTCCCTATGAAAAACTACAGCCTAACGACATCGTTATCTGCGATTATGATGCAAAGATTGTGGAGGGGACAATGCGACCGTCGTCGGATACCAAAACCCACGCATTGCTCTACAAAACCTGGGATAAAATCGGTGGTATTTCGCATACACACAGCACCTACGCAGTTGCGTGGTCGCAGGCGGGTCTGGACATTCCGATTTTTGGAACGACCCACGCCGACCATACTCATCAGGACATTCCGTGTGCTCCGGCACTAACCGACGAAATGATTCAGGGTGATTATGAGCACGAAACGGGTCACCAGATTTTTAACTGCTTTGCCGATAAAGGCTTGGTAAATAGCGAGATGGAGATGGTTTTGTTGCAGAATCACGGACCATTTACGTGGGGAAAGACCGCCGAAAAAGCCGTCTATAATTCGGCTGTGCTCGAAGAATTAGCCAAAATGGCTTATCTGACTCTCCAGATCAATCCGAATACACCTCGCATTAAAGACACACTTCGACTGAAGCATTACGAGCGAAAACACGGTACGAATGCCTATTATGGGCAGGGATGTTAAGCCATTTATTCTAGTCATTTCTCTTGTGCTGATAACCCCGACCCATCGGAACCAGGCATAGCAAAATTCTAAACCAACATGAAACTCGGACTCGAAACCGTCGATTACGTCATCTTCCTGGTCTATTTCATTATCGTAGCCACCTACGGTTATTGGGTATACAAGCACAAAGGCAAACAAACCGCCGACTCGAAGGACTTTTTTCTGGCTGAAGGGTCGCTAACGTGGTGGGCCATTGGAGCGTCTATCATTGCCTCGAATATTTCGGCCGAGCAATTTATCGGAATGAGTGGACAGGCTTTTCAGTTAGGGCTGGCTATTTCGGTCTATGAACTGGTTGGGGGCTTATCGCTGGTGATCATCGCCATTTATTTTTTGCCGATGTACATCAACAACAAGATTTATACCATGCCGCAGTTTTTGCAGATGCGCTACGACAAGCGGCTGGCAACCATCATGGCGGTATTCTGGCTGTTTCTCTACATTCTGGTCAATCTGACGTCCATTATCTATCTGGGAGCACTGAGTCTGGAGAAGATGACGGGTTTCGATTTTATGGCCTGTGCCGTATTCCTGACCGTTTTTGCCGTATTCATTACCCTGGGTGGTATGAAAGTGATCGGGTATACCGATGTTATTCAGGTCGTTTGTCTGGTTGTGGGCGGACTGGCAACAACCTATCTGGCACTGAGTTTGCTATCCGACAAAGTTGGAACGGGCGACGGAGTTTTTGAAGGATTAAGTCTGATTCGTCAGAAGGCGGATCACCACCTGCATATGGTTTTCCAAAAAGGTACGTATTTTGTTCACGACGGACGGGGAGGCAAAATAGATGCCTATAACCAGCTTCCCGGCCTGATGATGTTTCTGATTGGTGGTCAGTGGATTGTCAATTTTAACTACTTTGGCTGCAATCAATACATGATCCAGCGCGCTTTGGGAGCCGATCTGAGTACCGCCCGCAACGGTGTTTTATTTGCGGCCTTCCTGAAACTGATGATGCCATTCATTGTGGTACTACCCGGTTTGGCGGCCTATGTACTCTTTCAGGAAAATGCCGATGCCGCGATCGTACAGGGCATTACTGATAATAACATTGTCAAACCTGACAACGCCTATCCTGTATTGCTCAATATCCTGCCAACGGGTCTGAAAGGGCTTTCCTTTGCCGCTCTGACGGCGGCAATTGTTGCGTCGCTCGCCGGAAAGGCCAATAGTATCTCAACGATTTATATGCTCGACATCCATAAGAAGTATATAAACCCGAATATCAGCGAAAAACAGACGGTCTGGCTGGGCCGGGTAGCAATTGTGGTGTCGTTTATCATTGCCCTGGTCATTAGCCCGTTCCTGAAAAACTTCGGACAGGGTTTCGAGTACATTCAGGAGTATACAGGATTTATTTCACCGGGTATTCTGTGCATCTTCCTGCTGGGTATGTTCTGGAAACGAGCCTCATCGAATGGAGCGTTGGCCGCTGCGGTGCTCAGTATACCGCTATCGACTTTGTTTAAGTACCAGCTACCCGATATGCCGTTCCTGAACCGTATGGGTACTGTATTCTGGATTTGTGTGGCCGTTCATGTCACAATCAGCCTGATCGAATCGAAGGGACAATCTAATCCGAAGGCCTTTGTTGTCAACAGCAACTGGTTCAAAACAACAGCATCATTCCGGTTTGGGGCCATAGCCGTTTGCGGATTATTAGCGCTGGTATACGTTATATTTTGGTAGTTGCCAGCCTTTAGCAAGGTGCATGGTGCAGCGTGATACGATTGCTCTGCACCAGGCACCTTGCGTCCTAAATCCCCTCGATCATTCATGAAAATCTTAACTCAACTAGTAGCTGTTGCCCTGCTTACGGGCTGTTTCCTGATGACCTCCTGTTCTTCTACTTCGAAAAATACGACTGACGACAGCCAGAAAGCCGGTATTGAAAAGGCAGCCTTTGGGCAATTGCCCGATGGACAGACCGCTGATCTGTACACGCTCCGCAACGCAGCCGGAATGACTGCCCAGATCACGAACTATGGCGGCATTGTGGTGTCGTTATTGACCCCCGATAAGGCCGGAAAATTTGAGGAGGTTACCTTGCGATTTGATTCACTGGCGACTTACGTAAAAGGGAACCCATTCTTTGGTGCACTGGTCGGGCGATATGGCAACCGGATCGCCAAGGGCAAATTTACGCTTGATGGAAAGCCTTACTCCCTGCTTGTCAATAACATGGGTAATCATCTGCACGGTGGTAAAATTGGTTTCGATAAAGTGCTTTGGGCAGCTACGCCCGTCGATGGCGAGGAGCCCGCACTCAAGCTGGCCTATACATCAAAAGATGGCGAAGAGGGTTATCCCGGAAATTTAGCCGTTGAGGTTACCTATACATTGACAAAAGACAACGCGCTGAAGATCGATTATCAGGCAACAACCGATAAACCAACCGTTGTTAACCTGACGAATCACACGTATTTCAACCTGACAGGTGGCCCCAAACGCGACATTCTTGATCACGTAGTAACGCTGAATGCCGACCGGTTTCTACCCGTCGATAAAACCATGATTCCAACCGGCGAATTGAAGCCAGTTGCGGGTACTGCCTTCGATTTCACCAAGCCTGAAGTAGTTGGCGCACGCATCAACGATTCGAGCGATGTGCAGATTAAATATGGGAAAGGCTACGACCATTGCTGGATAATAAACGGCCCGAGCGATTCATTGCGATTGGCGGCTACCGTCTATGAACCAACCAGCGGTCGGGTTATGGAAGTCCTTACTACGGAGCCTGCTGTGCAATTTTATACCAGTAATAACATGAGCGGTAAAGCGGTAGGGCCAGGTGGTATCGTCTATAAAAAGCGTGATGCCCTATGCCTGGAAACCCAGCATTACCCCGATTCACCGAATCAGTCGTCTTTCCCGACCACTGTTCTCCGACCGGGTAAGACGTATAAAACGACCACCGAATACCGATTCTCTACGAAGTAAACTATAAACCTAAAACGTCCCGGAAGCCAGGCTTCCGGGACGTTTTAGGTTTATAGCATCTATACATCCTCCAGGGTGAAATAAGTTGGGCATACGTGAGTAAGCGATGGTTTCGGGTCCTTAACTAATCTGGAAAAGAAGTTGTGGTAGCGTATTGGGTAGTTTGTTGCGAATTAGGACTTATTGGGTAACAATCTGTATTAGATCAGGGAGTAAGCCTTAACAAATCCTAAGCAGGTCATATCCTAAGCACCTACTCAACCTAAATTGCCCATGTTTTCCCCATTGACATCCAGTAAAACCTGGCTCCGCCTGCTTGGAGCGGCCGGAGCTTCTGTTGGCCTTTATGCCTGCCTCAGTACGCAAGCAGTTACGAATCAGGCCGGAAGTAACTCGTTAGCAACAACCCTTACCCCAACATCCTCTGAATCAACAAACACAGTCGCTCCTGGCTGGGCCCGTCCAGGCTGGGCCAATCCACCCCGCGTGCTGGTCTTCTCAAAAACGAAAGGCTGGAAACACACGTCCATTCCGTTCGGGATTGCAGCCATTCAGAAGCTTGGCAAGGAAAATAACTTTCAGGTCGATACGACTAAAAATGCTGACTATTTTAACGACGATAGCCTGAAGCACTATCAGGCCGTGGTGTTTCTGAGCACAACGGGTAATGTGCTGAACCAGGTCCAGCAGGCTGCGTTTGAGCGCTTTATTCAGGCCGGTGGCGGTTATATGGGCATTCACGCAGCTGCTGATACGGAATATGACTGGCCCTGGTATAATAAGCTGGTGGGCGGGTATTTTGCGAGCCATCCCAGCAACTCCAATGTTCGCAAGGCTACCGTAGACGTAACCGATAAAAGCCATATTTCCACGGCTCACCTGCCCGATCATTGGGAGCGTACAGACGAATGGTATAACTATCGTTCTTTTTATTCTGATCTGAAGGTGCTGGCCAATCTGGACGAGAACACCTACGACGGCGGTATCAATGGCAGCAATCACCCGATTGCCTGGTATCATAATTTTGATGGCGGCCGGGCATTTTATACCGGAGGTGGTCACGAAGATTCCAGCTTTAGTGAGCCCTTATTTGTTCAACATATACTGGGCGGGTTGAAATGGGCAATGGGCGATGGTAAGGCGCTGGATTACAGTAAGTCGTATGCCGTTGTGATGCCGGAAGAGAACCGCTTTGTGAAAACGGTACTGGTCAATGACCTGAATGAGCCAATGGAGTTGGCAGTAGCCCCCGATGGCAGAGTGTTTTTTACCGAGCGGAGCGGAAACCTGTCGGTTTATAACACAAAGACAAACGAGGGTAAAGTCATGCATAAGTTTGCCGTGGCTACAAAACAGGGGTTTGGTGTTCAGGGAGTTACGCTTGATCCGAACTTCACGAGCAACCACTACCTCTACGTATATTATTCGCCCAATACCGATAAAGATCCAACATACCACTTGTCGCGATTTGTGGTTAAGGCCGATAATACACTCGATCTGGCTTCTGAAAAAATAGTACTGAAAATCCCCGGCGAATTTGAAGCCAGCGCGCACCACGGCGGCTCTCTGGCCTGGGATAAGGAAGGGAACCTCTTTCTGTCGACCGGCGATAATACCAACCCATTCCCTTCGAACGGCTATGCGCCTATCGACGAACGGGCCGATCACCTGACGCTCGATGCGCAACGTACAGCGGCCAATACGAATGATCTGAGAGGTAAAGTCTTACGTATTCATCCTCAGCCCGATGGTACTTACACGGTTCCTGATGGTAATCTATTCCCGAAAGGCACTGCCCAAACCCGTCCGGAAATTTACACGATGGGGCTACGTAACCCGTATCGAATTGCGGTCAACCCGAAAACATCCGTGTTGTATTGGGGTGAAATTGGCCCCGATGCGGGTAAAGACAGTACAATAGGGCCACGCGGCTATGATGAGTTCAATCAGGCCAAGAAGCCCGGTAATTATGGCTGGCCACTGTTTATTGGCAATAGTCAGCCTTACCCTGATCTTGACTTTGCAACGAATGTTACCGGCCCGCTTTTCGACCCGAAAGCCCCGGTCAACAGTTCACCCAACAATACGGGTCTTAAAAATCTACCGCCTACTACGTCGGCAATGATCTGGTATCCCTATGCGGCTTCCAAGGAATTTCCAGAGCTGAGCCTTGGCGGACGGAGTGCGATGGCCGGTGAATTTTATACGTATGACAAAAACTCGTCATCTAAAACCAAATTCCCCGAATACTACGATGGCGCTTTGTTTATCTTCGACTGGATGCGCAATTGGGTAGTCGATGTTCGGTTTGATAAAGACGAAAACTATGTTCGTAATGAGCCATTTATGGCGGCCAATGGCGACTTCCGGCGCCCAATCGATCTGGCCTTCGGGAAAGATGGCGTGATGTATATGCTCGAATACGGTTCTGTTTACGGAGCTGATAACGACGATGCGCGGCTGGTGAAAATCGAGTATAACACGGGTAATCGGGCTCCCATCGCCAGAGCCATGGTTGTCGATTCGATAGCGACAGCACAACGTAATGCCCGTTCTTACCTGACCTCTGACGGCCGCAATGCACCCGTTATTCGGGAAGCTGTAGGGCAGGCTCCCCTGCGGGTGAAGTTCAGCGGGCGGGGAACCGATCTGGACGATGATGCCCTCACATATCAATGGTTATTTGATGGCAAGACTGTTGGCGCTACCCAGGTCAATGCGACCCATGTTTACACACAACCCGGTGTTTATAATGCCATTCTGAAAGTAACGGATCAGACGGGAAAGGTTGGCAAGGACACGATTGTTGTTAAGGTCGGTAACGCCAGGCCCGATGTAGCCATTACGACAACGGGTAATAAATCATTTTTCTGGGAAGGTAAGCCGTTCACCTACAGCGTGAAAGTGGCCGATAAAGAAGACAAACAGATCGATCCGAAGAAGATACAGGTGCTTTATGCCTACAGCCCACAACCGGGTGCTGCGCCAACGGCTGGCCCTCAGCAGGGTCATCAGGATCTGGCGGCAATCGGCAACGGAACACTGGGTAAAACGCTCATTGCGAGTAGTGACTGCAAAGCTTGCCACACAATTGATAAACCCTCGGTTGGCCCCACATTTGTAGCGGTTGCCAGTCGTTACAAAGGTCAGCCCGGAACGGTAGAACGGTTAGCCAGGAAAATCATTGAAGGCGGGGGCGGTAGCTGGAGCAAAGATCATTTGATGAGTGCTCACCCGCAAATTCCGGTTCAGGATGCCCAGGAAATGGTGAAGTACATTTTCTCTCTGACTGATAAGCAAAACCAGAAAGCGGTTCCGCTGCAAGGAACACTGGCCTTAAACGAGCACAAAGCCGAAGATGCGCGTGGTCAATACACCTTATTGGCTTCTTACACCGATAATGGTGGTAAAGTCGTTGGCCCACTTACCAGCACCGACGTAGTGACGCTACGGAACGCTAAAGTTAAAACGCTGAATGCTGATGCTTACGTTGGTTTTCCGCGCTGGGGCAATCGGCTGGCGGCCGGTAATCACAAAGCCTATGTGCTGCTGAAAGATATTGACCTGACCAATATCAAGTCGCTCACCTACGACTATTCGTCAGTTAACAAAGATGGTGAAATTGAGATTCGGCTTGATTCCTACGCGGCTCCGGTTGTGAGTCGAACAGCCTATAAAGCCACTGGCGACTGGAAAACGAATAAGGAAGTGATAGGTAGTTTCGACAAACCGATCACCGGTAAACATGATGTCTATATTGTGGTCGTGAAACGCGATAAGCCGAACGATAACATCATTCAGCTAAACAGTATTCAGTTTAATGAGTGAGCCGATTGGTTGAAACGCCAACGTTAAAAGAGTACGATAAAACCCGTGGTAGCCTGATGGCTACCACGGGTTTTATGTTTTATTGACATACTAAGGTTGATAGGGGCCGCCAGGAACACCCCAATCCCATTTAGGCATTGGTTCATCAGCTTGAACGGGATTCTCGGTCGCCGTTGAGTTTAATACCGCAATACGGCTTCCCCATTCCAGGTACCCAACCAGGGCCGACCGGAACTCCGGATCATCGGGTAGGCCCAGTTCGTCTGCACTGTTCAGCAGCAGGGCCATCCAGCGTTTGCGCATGGGTTCGGTAAGGTGTTTGCCAACATGATGGGCTACCATATTGGCATGGCTACCGTGGTCGTTCTGCGTGTAGGCCGCTGGCCCGCCAAAAACTTCACCAATGAAGTGCGCTACATGGCGGGCGTGCTCGGGCGACATGTTCCGAAAGACAGGTTCCAGCAAGTCATCCTGAAAAACCTTGCTGTAGAATAAGGTTGTTAGCTGTTCCAGTTTATCGGTGCCACCTGCCCATTCATATAAAGTAGGAATTGATTTCTGATCCATAATTCTATTGTCGCTTTCGGGAAGAATTTATTGTATTCTGTTTTTAGGAAATGAATTATAAATGCTGGATAATCATCATAGCTGTTTGTAAATGAGGTCTTTAATGAGTTGAATTTCTATTTTTGTGAAAATCCATTCGTTTCCCAGCCGCCCCTACGATGTTTACTTCCTCTGGTCGCCCTTTATGCATAATCGGTAATGTAGTCGATGGTCAGGGCCGCGAATCCGTTAAAACAATTCTTGTTCAAAACGGACGGATTACAGCTGTGCAACCTGGGAAAGTCCCCTTCGACTTGCCCAACCTGATTCGATTGGAGCTGGCTGATAATGAGACTGTTTTGCCCGGATTGATCAATTTACATGTTCATTCGGAATATAACGTTTTTCCACTTTGGCAAAGCCCCGCTGTTTGGAGTAATCGCTTTCAATGGCGCAACAATGAGCAATATATCAAGGATATAAAAAATTTCAAGGAGTACATTGAAGCCAATTGGCAGCAGGAATCGTTCGACTTTATTCAATCTGTTCTTCAACCGCCCAATACAGGGAATCATCCTCCATTATCAGCTGCTGCCGTAGCTGCCGCGATGAAGGAGGTACAGAAGCTGCATGGTATCGTTACCGAATTACAGGCCGTTGCCGGTGGAACTACGCTCGTTCAGCAGACGATTAAACTGGAAAATGATGGCAAGATTCCCAACTTCATTATTCGAGATACGACGGACCCTGGTGAATTGGGTATTCCTCAGACCAAAAGAGTTTTTTCAGTCGTTGATTTTGTAAGGCCAGGGCCGAATTTTGATGCGCCCGGTTCGCCGGACCTGGCTGATGACGATACCAGCTCATGGCCTATGATGCGCCATCCGAGTTTTGACGATTTTCTAAGCTCAGTGCGGGAAGGAAATAATCGTTATTATGCCTGTATTGCTCACATCGCTGAAGGCAGAGCGGGTTATCTTCAGCGGGGTAACCCGGATGGGTTCAGTCGCCGGGAGTTCACCGAATTTCGACGCGCACTTGCTGATCCAGCTTATACGGCGTTTCTGAAAACAGCAAATTTAACCCTTACGCATGCGTGTGGATTAGATTATTCCGACAATGAAACGCTCGATTTTCTGCGCGAGAACCATATAAGTGTAGTGTGGTCGCCGGTGTCGAATTTGATCCTGTATCGCGACACCATTCCCGTTAAAACGCTCCTGAATCATGGCATAAATGTCTGTTTAGGGTCAGACTGGGCACCCAGTGGCAGTAAGCACGTTTGGGATGAATTTAAATTTGCCCGCCATTTCTGCGATATGCTGGCATTATCTGTAAGTGATGCACAACTGCTGGCCATGATGACGCAAAATCCGGCAACGGCTTTAGGGAGTCTCAAGGTTGGTTCTATTCAGGCGGGTTATAATGCCGATTTTTTCATTTTACGTAAGCAGACACCTGAGCAACCGGCTTTGGCCGCTTTACATACGCAGGATGATCGTTCGGTACGTTGTACGATCGTGAATGGACGAATCGTATATGGCGACAAAGACCTGATCGACAATAGCCTATCAGTCGATTATCAGCGAATTCCTGCCAGTGAAGGGCAGGTAGCTTCGCAAAAAGTCGTCAGTATAAATTCGAGCCTAAACTTCGATCTGATCAAGGCGATAAGTCAGACCGATCTGTTGATGTCGCACTACACGAACAAAGTCGTTAATCAGCCGTGGCTTCAACGAACACGGTTACTTTCAGCCGATGATTTTGTTTACCAACGTAGGATCAACCAATTGAAAGCCGATTTGACCGACTTGATCAGATGATTTTAACCAGAGTTGACAAAAAAAGGGTGGACTTTGTGCCCTCCGTAGCTGGTCTGTGTTTACTATGTCCTATTCGTAGCTGAATGGATTGCCGGAAGGTATGTACGAGATTTTCAGATCGGGCAGTTTAGGCTTCAGCCAGGAAACCAGCCACTCCATACCAGCCGCTTCGCTCATGATATGGCCCAGCACAACCAGGGATATTTTTTGCCCCTGACGACGTGCATCCCGAATGTATTCCGGTGTTTCCCATTCGCTGGCTTCGCCACAGAGGACCACATCCGGTTTCGCCTTTTCGATCGCGATAATCTGGTTTCGTCCGCCCGCAGCGCCCGGTAACAACAGCACACGCTTACAGGATTGTGCCGTATCGCCAACAACACGTACTTGCTTAATGCCTAGTTTTTGTTTCGCATGGGCAATAAGTTGAGTTAGTGAAGTTGCGGGTATTGTAAGTACCTGTGGATTTTGAGGATCTACATAATTTTCCCATCCCAGTGCCGATAGCATCCCTGTTCGAATGCCGTCGGGACGATGTGAATGCCAGTAATCATGGAATCGCCAGAGTGCAATGCCGTTTTTGGTTAGCAACTCATGCTTATAGCGAAAGACCGGATCGTTGCTTAGCCAGTCTGTCTCATCGGCGTGATTATAAAAAGTAGGCTCGTGGGCGATAATGAAGTTAGCGCCCGCGGCAATGGTTTTTTCAATGACCTCTATGGTGCCAAACATCGTCGACACAATGCCCGTTACTTTTTGGGCTGCATTGCCTGATTTTAAGGTATCTACCGTTTTGGGAAAGGGAGCGTTGGGAATAGTCTTCAGGATCAGATCCATCACCTGACCGACCGTAAACGATGCCTGACGGACTTCTGGCGATCCCGCCTGACTTAGAAAGGGAGCGTTCATTAGCATAGACGTACCTACCGCTTTGGTGAAGGTTGCTAAAAATTGTCGTCTTCCGGGTGCTTTGTGCATAGTCGCCTGCCAGTTTTTATGGGCGATAATACGCAATTTTGCTAAGCTTTGCCAGTAACCGGTTGCCGGTAGGCAGTTTGACGTAGTAACAGATTGTCGCTAAACGCTACAACTCAAATTGCCCACTATTCGCCAGCAATCAACCCGCCCAATTTTCCCGATCAAGACTCCGGTACTGAATGGCTTCGGCGAGGTGTTCGATCCGGATTTCGTCGGTTCCGGCCAGATCCGCAATGGTACGCGATACTTTCAGGATGCGGTCATACGCACGTGCCGATAAGCCCAATCGTTCCATTGCGGTTCTGAGCAAGGCACGTCCGGCGTCGTTGATGACACAGATTTCTTTGACCATTTGTGAAGGCATCATGGCATTGGAGTAAATGCCCGGCTGTTGCTCAAAACGCGCTGTTTGCATGGCTCGCGCCCGAATTACCCGTTCCCGGATAACTTCGCTCGATTCGGCAGGGCGGTTGGCTGTCATCTGGTCGAACGAAACGGGCGTTACCTCAACGTGCAAATCAATCCGGTCGAGGAGAGGACCACTGACCTTGGCGAGGTATTTTTGTACGACGCCCGGCCCACAAACGCATTCTTTTTCCGGATGATTGTAATAGCCGCAGGGGCAGGGGTTCATACTCGCAATTAGCATGAAGCTAGCCGGAAATTCGACCGCCCACTTTGCCCTCGAAATGCTCACCTTACGATCCTCAAGCGGTTGTCGCATCACCTCCAGGGCCGAGCGTTTAAATTCAGGCAATTCGTCCAGAAACAGGACACCATTGTGCGCCAGTGAGATTTCTCCCGGCTGCGGGAAACTGCCTCCACCAACAAGGGCAGCGTCGGAAATGGTGTGATGGGGTGAGCGATAGGGCCGGGTGGCAATCAGGTTTGCACGGCTTCCGAGCTTACCTGCCACCGAATGGATTTTTGTTGTTTCCAGCGCTTCCTGTAACGTCAATGGAGGCAAAATGCTGGGCAACCGTTTGGCCAGCATGCTTTTACCGGCTCCCGGTGGCCCAATCATTATAACATTATGACCACCAGCGGCCGCAATTTCCATGGCCCGTTTGATGTTTTCCTGCCCCTGCACATGCGAAAAATCGACCTCATAAGCATTGAGCTGGCTCATGAACAAATCACGAGTATCGCTCACCACCGGTTCAATATCTTTTTTGCCTTCAAAAAACTCGACGGCTTCCTGCATGGTAGCGACGCCAATAACATCCAGATTATTGACGATGGATGCTTCCTGGGCATTTTCGACCGGAAGAACAAATCCTTTATAACCCCGTTTCCTGGCTTCAATAGCGATGGGTAAAACGCCCTTTATCGGCCTTAACATGCCGTCAAGAGCTAATTCGCCCATGATGACATAGTCTTCGAAGTTACGTTGTGTCGTAATTTGTTCCGACGCCTGAAGCACGCAGAGGGCGATAGGCAGGTCATAGGCAGATCCTTCTTTCCGGACATCGGCGGGAGCCAGATTTACCACAATTTTCTGGCGGGGCATTCGATAACCAAAAAACTTCAGCGACGCTTCAACACGCTGCTCACTTTCTTTAACAGCACTGTCGGGTAAGCCAACCAGATGGAAATGTAAGCCCTGAGCGACAACCACTTCAATCGTAATCAAACTGGCATTGACGCCATAAACGGCCGCCCCAAAGGTCTTGGATAACATAGAACGTTACGGTAAACAGATTGGAAATGAGTTGTCAAAACTACGAACGAACGGAGAATTAAAAGACTACAATCAAGAGGTATGATTCACTGGAGCGAAGATTAAACAATCAAATATATAGATTGTAACTAAATTTTTGTCGGCATATTGATTGATATCGATGCTTTCGGTAATAGAATGCCAATTATGGATAAAGGTATTTCGGTAATGTGCTTATTTTAGAATCAGAAGTGAACGCTTGTACACCATGACCTCTTTTTTGACTCATCAAACCGTTTTTGAGTGTATAAGTGGGCCTGATACGGGCCGGTCTGCGGTATTAATGCCGCATGTTCGCGTGGTAGTTGGGCGTAATCCCCAGTCAACGATTCCGCTTAGTGACCCCCAGGTTGCCGATGAGCATCTGGCCATGGTTTTCGATGGCCAGCATGTGTATTTCCAAACCATCGGTATGCAATCGGTCGAATTAAATGGCAGAGCCGTCACTACGGGCGAATTAAGTCCTGCTGCTGATCTGCTGATTGGCGCATCGCACTGGCGACTTCTTAGCAAGCCCGTATCAACTGGCCCTATTCCGGTGAACCCATTTGCTGGTATCGATTTTTCGAACTCTGTAAACCGAATTTCGACCCTGACCGGTGTCGATACGTTGGATAGCGATTTCAGTTTGAAAACCATTTTTGCCAAAGTGGGCGAAAAACGATCCGATGAGGATATTGAAAGTGCCTTCACCGTCGGAACCCGCCAGACGACGCCCGTCGTTGGCACCATTGCTTCTCATTGGCCTCAGCCCTGGCTCTTTGTTCGTTTTGGAGGAAGTGCTTTACTACTTTTCATCAGCCTTTTTTTAGCAGTAACGCAGTTTCAGAATGAATTATTGATTCCTGGATTGCTGTTTGTTGGCTCGTTTGCCGTGCCTTTTGGAAGCCTGATTTTTTTCTGGGAAATGAATGCCCCACAAAACGTATCACTATACCAGACGATCAAGCTGGTCTTTTCGGGCGGGATGGTTTCTCTGCTGATCTCACTGTTTTTCTTTAGCAATACAGCGTTTCTAGGCACTTTCCTAGGAGCATCGAGTGCTGGTATTGTGGAAGAATCGGGTAAACTTCTCGCTGTTCTGGTGCTTATGCGCAACAAAAATCAATATCACTGGATATTGAATGGGCTGTTAATTGGCGCTGCTGTCGGAACGGGCTTTGCCGCGTTTGAGTCGTCGGGCTATGCATTTGTTGTTCTGATGCAGGTTGGATTTAAGCAGGCCATCAGTAATATTTTTTTGCGGGGTGTTTTGGCTCCGTTTAGCCATGTCGTCTGGACCGCCATCACGGCTGCTGCGATTTGGCGGGTTAAAGGGCAGCAACCCTTTGAGTGGGATATGCTAAAAGATAAAGGGTTTTTACGGACGTTTATCGCTGTTGTCCTGATCCACATGATCTGGAATGCGCCTTTTGAGGTTCCCATTCTGCCGTATATCTGGTTTTTGCCAACCAAGCAATTAGTACTGGGAACAATTACCTGGATTATGGTACTGGGTATCATTCAAAGTGGGCTAAAACAGATAAAAAAGGCACAGCAGGCTGTATTACAGCCTGCTGCATAAAAAAGCTTCCTATAATTTCTCCGCAATTCGCAACTTCGCGCTTCGGGCGCGGGGGTTACGGGCAATCTCGTCGGGTGTGGCTTCGATAGGCTTACGGGTAATGGATCGCAGGGGCTTGATTTCATTGCCGAACAAATCTTTCTCTACCTCGCCCTGAAACTTACCTTTGTTGATGAAATTCTTGACCAGCCGATCTTCGAGCGAATGATAGGACATAACCACAAGTCGACCGCCTGGCTTCAGAATGTCCGGCACCTGCTCCAGAAACTCTTCCAGCGCCTGTAGTTCCTCATTTACTTCAATGCGAAGCGCCTGAAATACCTGCGCAAAGTATTTATTCTCCTTGCCGCGTGGTGCATAGCGCTGTAAGGCCGCTTTCAGATCATTTACCGTTTTGAGCGGCCGGTTTGACCGGGCCGATACAATGGCACCAGCTGCCGTTCGGGCATTGGTAATCTCGCCATACATGCCCAGAATCCGGTGCAGATCTGCTTCTGCGTATTCATTCACAACCTGTCGGGCAGTTCGGTCGGCCTGCTGGTTCATGCGCATGTCGAGGTCGGCGTCAAATCGGGTTGAGAAACCACGTTCGGGCGTGTCGATCTGGTGCGACGAAATACCCAGATCGGCCAGAATACCATCGACCTGTTCGGCTTTATACAGCCGTAAATAGCGTTTGATATTCCGAAAATTAGACGCAACGAAGGTCAGCCGCGAATCGCCAATCGCCTGTGCATTGGTGCGGGCGTCGGCATCCTGATCGAAGCCAAAAAGTCGTCCGGCTTCCAGTTGATCGAGGATCGCACGGCTATGACCACCCCCGCCAAACGTTATATCGACGTAGGTGCCGCCGGGTTGTAGATTCAGGCCGTCTATACAGGCTTGTAATAAAACTGGTTCGTGGTAATTTGTCATTCAGAAACTAACCTTCACTAGAGGTCGTTATTTCGGACGTTGAAGCTCAGTTACTGGACGTTATAAGTAAGCCTATGGCGTACTTTTGTCTAATATCTACAACCTGCATCCTGAATTATCAAAAAAGATGAAAAAACTCCTTCCTATCGCAGCCATCCTGCTGCTGTCGTTGCCAGTTGCCTGCTCCAGCCAATCGGCCCCTGTATCGGTTAAACCGGGTATCTACCGGGCCTTCCTGAAAACCCGAGGTGGCGAATTACCCTTCGGATTAGACATTCAGCCAACAGCAGGCGATTCCAAAGGGTATACCGTCTTTGTGCTTAATGGTAATGAACGGCTACCCATGGACCCATCTACCGTACAGGACGACTCGATCCGAATTCCGATGGCATTGTTTGAGTCAGAATTAGTTGCAAAGATAGAGGATAATACGCTCCGTGGCGTCTGGCGTCGACGTCGTGTCGGTCAGCAGGTGCAAAGCTTACCTTTTGAAGCTACCCGTGGCCTGACCTATCGGTTTAAAGTAAGCGATAAACCCGCTACAGGCAACCTAAGCGGTAAGTGGGCTACTGAACTCGGTAGCAAAACAGGAAAAGTTGATACTGTTAATGCCGTTGGCGTATTTGATCAGAAAGGAAATCATCTGGCCGGTACGTTCCTGACACCCACCGGCGACTATCGTTATCTGGACGGGAATGTAGATGGTGATAGTTTATTTCTGTCCTGTTTCGATGGTTCACACGTGTACTTGTTTAAAGCGAAGCATAATCCGGCCACTAAAACGTTAACGGGTGGTTTATGGGCCGGTGTGTCGGGCTATGAGTCATGGGCGGCTCGGTTTGATCCGAAAGCTGACCTGCCTGATCCGGCCAAATTGACCTATTTAAAACCGGAATCGAAAACGCTCAACGTCGCTTTCCCCGAACCTAATGGCAAAATCGTTTCGCTAACGGACCCACGTTTTAAGGATAAGGTAACGATTGTGCAGATTCTGGGTTCATGGTGCCCTAACTGCATGGATGAGACTAATTTTCTGAGCCCGTGGTACAAGCGTAACAAACAGCGTGGGATTGAGGTGCTGGGATTGGCCTTTGAGCGTTCGCCCGAAATGGCCGTGTCGGGCCCAAAGATCGAACGGATGAAACAACGGTTCAAAATCGACTATCCTATTGCCTTAGCGGGTACGAATGATAAAGCACAGGCTTCGAAAGCATTGCCTGATCTGAATGCTGTAGTGGCTTTTCCAACGACGATCATCATCGATAAAAAAGGCAAGGTTCGACACATTCATACCGGGTTTTCTGGCCCTGGCACGGGCAAATACTACGATCAGTATGTAGATGAGTTCAATCGCCTGATTGATAAGCTGGTGTCTGAATAAGCTGAACCATCAAACCGATTCAGCTTATTCAAACATTATGCATGCATACTATTTTCAAAAAAAATAGTAGATTTACGGCCAGAAATTGGACCGTGCGATACCTGCTATGAAGAAAGAGAAAACTGTAGATTTCCATATAAAGTGGGGGTGGCATGCTATTTCTCGAATGTATAACGCCTACGCATCCCGATTCGGCATTACGATGGCGATTGGATACGTATTGCTGAATATTGACCTCGAAGAAGGCACGCCCGCTACTAAAATTGGCCCATTGCTCGGCATGGAACCCCGTTCGCTGGTTCGTATGCTAAAAAGCCTGGAAGAACGCGGCCTGATTCGCCGGGAAGTAGACGGCAACGACAAGCGATTTGTCCGGATTTACCTGACCGAAGAAGGGAAAGCCAAGCGTGAGATGGCTCGTGAAGGGGTTATTCAGTTCAATAACATGATTCGCGAAAAAATTCCCCTTGATAAACTGGTCGTTTTTTTTGATGTGATCAAGGATATCAACCGGATTGTTGAGGAGGAGAACGCGAAGATCAAAGCCGCTGAACCAGAAGAATTGCCATTGGATTAATCTCGTTGACCTCTATGTCCGTCATGATCAACTCCGCTGAGAATCGACTGAAGGCATTTACGCGGCTGATGAGAACGGCGTCAAAACTGTATCACGCCAATCCAAGGAACCCACCAATGAATATGGATATTGCCGACGACGATGTGCAGACCTTGCTGGAAAGTTTTAATCGGCATAACATTCAGTTTTTATTGGTAGGCGGTATGGCGGGTGTCATTCACGGCCATGTTCGCACAACGCAGGATATGGATTTGTGGTTGAAATCAGATGAACAGAATAAAGAGAATCTGATTCTGGCCCTGGAAGAAAACGGCGTCGCTGGTGCTGCTTACTTGAGAGACGTTCCACTCATTTTTGGCTGGACATCTGTTTCGGTTGGTAAATATGGTTTTACGCTGGATATGGGCTATAGCCTTAAAGCCTTCCGGGATGTTGATTTCGATATGTGCTATGAACGAGCCATCAATGTAACGTTTGATGGGGTGTCATTTAAAGTTATTCAGCTGAATGATCTGATTACCGAAAAACTGGCTACTGGCCGGGCAAAAGATATCGGTGATGTAGAAGAGTTAATTAAACTAAAAGACAGGAATACAGATTGAGTGACAAATTCATTCGTCTGTTTAAGCCTGTTCAATACGTGTTCCTAATTACCACAAAACCATGGAAGTAACTCTGGAAAAAACGAAATCGGAGAGTCGCCCTCAGCAAACAAAAAATCGTACCATCCGGCGGGTGGCCGTGCTAGGCTCGGGCATTATGGGATCGCGAATTGCGGCTCACTTTGCCAATATCGGAGTGGATGTATTGTTGTTAGATATTGTTCCGAAGGAGCCAACTGATGCCGAAAAAGCAAAGGGCCTGACCACCGACAATCCAGCCGTTCGTAACCGTATTGTTACCGATGCGTTCCAGACGATGCTGAAAGCCAGTCCGGCATCACTTTACAGCCCAAAATTTGCCGACCGGATCAAACTCGGCAATTTTGATGACAACCTGAAAGAGATTGCTACCTACGATTGGGTTATTGAGGTCGTTGTTGAACGGTTAGATGTAAAACGGTCGGTTTACGAACGGGTCGAGCAGTTTCGCAAGCCCGGAACGCTAATTACGTCGAACACGTCAGGAATTCCGATGCACCTGCTTACCGAAGGCCGGAGTGAAGATTTTCGTCGTAATTTCTGCGGAACCCACTTCTTTAATCCACCCCGTTACCTGCGGTTACTGGAAATCATACCCGGCCCTGATACTGACCCGGCCGTTGTTGATTTCCTGATGAACTACGGCGATTTATACCTCGGTAAAACGACGGTATTGTGTAAAGACACACCGGGTTTTATTGCGAACCGACTTGGTATTCAATCTCTGATTCAGACCATTCGGGTTGCCGAAGAACTTGGCCTGACGGTCGAAGAGGTTGATAAACTGACTGGCCCCGTGGTTGGACGTCCGAAATCGGGAACATTCCGACTGTCGGACGTAGTGGGCCTGGATACGACCGTAAACGTGGCCAGTAACCTCGTCAAAATGGAACACGACGAATCACGGTCATCGTTTGAGTTGCCCGCTTCAGTGCAGAAGCTGATGGAAAACAAGTGGCTCGGCGACAAAACGGGTCAGGGTTATTACAAGAAAACAAAGGATGAGAAAGGTCAGACGCTGATTCTGGCGCTGGATCTGAAAACGTTTGAGTACAAGCCGTCGGAAAAGGTCAAATTCACAACACTGGAAAGCACGAAGGCAATTGATAACCTGAAAAAACGCTTCCCTGTGCTGATCGCTGGCAAAGACAAAGCCGGTGACTTTTACCGCCAGACATTTGCTGATGGATTCCGGTATGCGAGTTATCGTATTCCCGAAATTTCGGATGAACTCTACCGGATCGATGCGGCCATCACGGCTGGTTTTGGCTGGCAATTGGGTTTGTTTGAAACCTGGGATGCCATTGGTGTTAAAAAAGGCGTCGAACTGATTGAGTCCTTTGGTCAGAAACCTGCCCAATGGGTATATGACCTGCTCGCTGCTGGCTTCGATAGTTTTTATAAAATTGAAGGCGGGAAGCGGAAATACTACGACATTCCAACGAAAAGCTATAAAGCGATTCCGGGCACAGAGGCTTTCACGATTCTGGAAAACCTCAGCAACAATATTGTCTGGAAGAATTCAGGTGCAAACGTCGTTGATCTTGGTGATGGTATTTTAAATGTTGAGTTCCGCAGTAAGATGAATACCTTCGGACAGGAGGTTTCTGAAGCGCTGCTAAAAGGAATTTCGCTGGCCGAAAAAGATTTTCGCGGTCTGGTTGTCGGCAATGATTCGACCGAAGCTTTCTCGGCAGGAGCCAATCTCGGTACGCTGTTCATGTACGCTGTTGAACAGGAGTTCGATGAAGTGAACCTCATGATTGCGCAGTTTCAGAAGTTAATTACTCGTTTACGCTACTCGTCGATACCCGTAGTGGTGGCTCCGCATACGCTTACACTGGGAGGTGGCTGTGAGGCTGTTCTGCACGCCGACCGTGCTGTTGCCCATGCCGAAAGTTACATCGGCCTGGTTGAAGTAGGGGTAGGACTGATTCCTGCCGGTGGTGGCACAAAAGAAATGGCCGCCCGCGCATCTGATCTTTACCAGACCGGCGACCCCGAGCTGAATATCCTGCAAAATGTATTCATGAACATCGCAACGGCGAAGGTATCGACATCGGCACAGGAAGCCCGTGAGATGAATTACCTGCGTTCAACAGATCAGATCGTACTGAACCGTAGTCGCCTGTTGGCTGAAGCCAAGCAAGCGGCCATTGAAATGGCTGAAGATGGCTACACGCAGCCCAAACCACGGGCAGATATAAAAGTACAGGGCAAAACGGGCATTGCTTTGTTCAAAGCGGGGATCACGGCTATGCACATGGGGCGCTATATTTCGGATCACGACCGAAAGATTGCCGACAAGTTAGCCTATGTTATTTGTGGTGGCGATTTGAGTACACCGCAGAACGTATCGGAACAATACCTGCTCGATCTGGAGCGTGAGGCTTTCCTGTCCTTATCGGGCGAGAAGAAAACACTGGAACGTATTCAGAGCCTCCTGACTGGCGGTAAGCCATTGCGGAATTAAAAAATTCATCGATCTACGTATAGTTGATGGCTGCTGTTACTAACTGATGTTACGCCACCTTTTGGATGGCTGGTTTAATTTTGAGTATGCAGACAACCCTCGACCTCTATACTGACTACTTACTTAGTAGTTTTGGCCAGACTACCGCGACTGGCTTGTCACGGCTG
>NZ_CP045997.1:10256374-10258040 GCF_010233585.1 Spirosoma endbachense | reverse complement strand
GGTTCTGAATCACTTTTGGTGATTAACCCAATCCAACCACTCGTTTTCGTAACAGGTCAAAACTGGCTCTGCCATACATGGTTCGCTTGATGGTCTTCAGCCGATTCACCTGCCCTTCTACCTGCCCATTACTCCAGACCGAACAAAAGGCCTGACGCACCGCTTGGTAGTCATGACTCAAGTTGGCGCTAAAATGCCGTAAAGCGCTAATACCCGACTCTTGGGCTTCCATTAACCAACTATCCAGATGTTCTACCTGCCGTTCTTCCATCATCGTTCGAAATTTAACGGCCAACTTATGCAGCTTTTGAGCTAACGGACAGTTCGTAAAGAATTGATCCATGAAGGCTCGATCAGTGGCTTTTGATAAGGATTCAAGCGGCAAACTTAGCCAGCGACTGATTTGACGAACCGAATAAGGAACCGGCTTGGCAGCCAAAGGAAGAACGAGTTGGGCCTTGCGAGGGTAGTCTTTGACTAATCGAAATACACTCGACTTGCTGCCCGAAAAACCTTGCTGCCTCACCTCCGTATAGAGATAAGCACTTCGTTGTTCCCCTTCTTGCCAGCGCTGTCGAATATAATCTTCAAAAGCTAAGATACCCGATGAACGACGTGGCAGGCTAACTCTGGCTCTGGCTGGGTAAGTTGACCAGACGAGATATTTTTTTACCGTATTGCGCGATAATTTCAATTGCTTAGCAATGCCAAGAATCGAGTACCCTTGCTGACGAAGTGTTTTAACCTGATCAAACTTAGCTTGCCGGGACGACAGAAAAAGGGATGGAGTATCTTTGTCAACCATTTGATTATCAATCAATGATACTACTGGCGATTCAGCTGTAGCACTTACTAATTCCTGCGTGGCTTGCTGTAAGCTTACTCGCTGACTTTCAACAAATCGCTGGATAGCTTCCCCTAGATTTTTCAACAGGTGCCATCGATCAGCCACCTGAATGGCTTGAGGAGCGGCTTGAGCCGCAGCTAATGCATACGTGCTAGCCCGATCACGACTGACCACTTCCACACCGGGATGTTCGTTGAGCCAATTTTTGAGGGCGGCTGTTTCTCGGTCCGGCAACAAATCAACTACTTGATGGGTCTCTAAATCCACTAAGATAGTTCCATATCGATCCCCTTTTCGAAAAGCGAAATCGTCCACGCCAAGTACCCGTGGTGTATGGGCAATGCTCATGGATTGAACCCGTAATCGCCGTAAAAGTGTGGTGTTGCTGGCCGGTAAACGGAAAAGCGCTCCCATGCGCTGGCCTGGTCGAGCCCCAACTGCTTGCATTAATTGCGCCTGTTGTTGTATACATCGCTGGGTGCAACGAGCGTAAGGCTGGATGATGGACTCAAAACGCTCGGTAAAGATCCTGCGAGGGCATTCTAGGTTATCGCAGAAGAATTTACGCGCCTTGAGTCGCCATTCTTGATATTGGCCTGCTAGGGGTAGATCAGCCAAGGTACGATTATAGCGACTATGGATACGGTGACTAGCCGTTCCACAAAGCGGACAGTTACTAAATAAAGCCGTGCTGGTTAGTGCTACTATAACCAGGTTAGGTTGTGAAGTTACCGTTTGCACTTCAAGTTGAAATGGCAACAGGAGGGATGATAGCATACTTTATGAACATACTATCATCACCAAAAGTGGCTCAGAACC
>NZ_CP045997.1:10256167-10256341 GCF_010233585.1 Spirosoma endbachense | reverse complement strand
ACAGGGTTAGACTGGCGGGTGTCTCGGTATCGGTAAAGGTGTTGGCTGGGATGAGATAGCTAAACCCACTGCCCACCGTGGCCGACTGGGGCGGGATAGCATTAGCCACACTGGGCGCGGTGTTCACAATCGGGGCGGGGCTAACGGTAATGACCAGGGTTGTGCTGGCCGTTA
>NZ_CP045997.1:10255668-10256134 GCF_010233585.1 Spirosoma endbachense | reverse complement strand
AGGAATACGACCTCCTACGGGGGGCAGCAGTGGGGAATATTGCACAATGGGGGAAACCCTGATGCAGCGACGCCGCGTGGAGGAAGAAGGTCTTCGGATTGTAAACTCCTGTTGTTGAGGAAGATAATGACGGTACTCAACAAGGAAGCGACGGCTAACTACGTGCCAGCAGCCGCGGTAATACGTAGGTCGCAAGCGTTGTCCGGAATTACTGGGTGTAAAGGGAGCGCAGGCGGGAAGACAAGTTGGAAGTGAAATCTATGGGCTCAACCCATAAACTGCTTTCAAAACTGTTTTTCTTGAGTAGTGCAGAGGTAGGCGGAATTCCCGGTGTAGCGGTGGAATGCGTAGATATCGGGAGGAACACCAGTGGCGAAGGCGGCCTACTGGGCACCAACTGACGCTGAGGCTCGAAAGTGTGGGTAGCAAACAGGATTAGATACCCCAGTAGTCAGGTCGTATTAGT
>NZ_CP045997.1:10254801-10255635 GCF_010233585.1 Spirosoma endbachense | reverse complement strand
GGGAGTGCTCGCTGAACTGTGTCAGCAGGTTTTATTCGATGCGATGCGATTTGATTCGTTCTTCAAAGATAATGCTGAACTGATTAATGATCTCTTTCCAATTATAGGTCGTCGTTTCCCATTTAATCTGCAAATTCTGGATCACTAGATAGACTAACTTTTGTAAAGCCACATCCGAGCTAAAAGCCCCTTTGGTCTTGGTCACTTTGCGTAACTGACGGTGATACCCCTCCACCGTATTGGTAGTGTACATCACCTTACGAATCGCGGCTGGATAGTCAAAAAATGGCGACAACAACTCCCATTTCTCCACCCAAGGTTGGATCGCTTTGGGGTAAGCTGAGCCCCATTTTTCCTGTACAACCAATAGGTTTTCTAAGCCTTGCTCCCGATTAGGTGCTTGATAAACCGTTTTCAGGTCGTTGGCCAGTTCTTTCAATAACTTGTCGGGTACGAAACGGAAAGAGTTGCGGAGTTGGTGAACAATGCAGAGTTGCACAGTAGTAGCCGGAAACACATTGGCAATGGCCGTATCAAACCCTTTCAAGCCATCTACACAGGCAATCAAGAGATCTTCTATTCCCCGTTGTTTAAGATCCGTCAGCACCGTCAGCCAGAATTTAGCCGATTCACTCTCAGCGGTGTAAATGCCGAGTACTTGCTTTTTGCCTGACAGACTCAGGCCGATCACGCTGTAAAGTACTCGGGTGACCACTTTACCATCCTGACGCACTTTGTAATAAATGCCGTCTAGCCACACCAAGGTGTACAGACTTTCCAATGGCCGGTTCTGCCACTCCCGCATGGCCGGGATGACTTTGTCTGTAATAGCAG
>NZ_CP045997.1:10254512-10254768 GCF_010233585.1 Spirosoma endbachense | reverse complement strand
CCGTTCAATAAAGTGTCTATCAGGCTTTTGCCGGTAAAGCGCCGGTTTGTTCATACATTTACGCGGTTGTTTTTGACACTGTTAAAATGTACATTGTCAATTATGACACAACATTACAACAGTATGTTTTAAAACACAACACTACTCACGAAAAAATTTAATTAAGAGTTAATCAATGGAAGTAATAATGACTCTGGGCGAGACACTCCGCAAAAACAGAAGGGCTAAAAATCTGACTTTGCAAAATGTTGGGGAA
>NZ_CP045997.1:10253238-10254479 GCF_010233585.1 Spirosoma endbachense | reverse complement strand
TATAGTACTCCCCCAAATTAGGACCACTAGCTAAGTTGAAAAACAAGCTGTAAATAGTGGTTCAAAATGAAAGCAAAACGCAAGCAGCACTCGCCTGCCTTTAAAGCCAAAGTGGCTCTGGAAGCATTAAAAGAGAAACAGACCTTAGCCGAATTGGCTAAACGGTATGAGGTGCATCCGACCATGATCAGTAAGTGGAAGCAAGACTTTCTGGATCGAGCTAGCTCAATTTTTGAGAAAGCGACCGAAGCTGAAGATAAAATAGACCCGGAGCGGCTGTATGCCAAAATCGGTCGATTAGAGCTGGAAAATGATTTTCTAAAAAAAAGCTTGAAGAAACTGGGTTGAAAAAATGTCGGAGGTTAATCGACAACCAAGCCTCAATAAGCATCAGGACACAATGTCGATTATTAGGCTTGCACCGGAGCGGGGTGTATTACCACCCGGTTCCTGAGTCTGAGCAAAATTTGAGGTTGATGAGACTGCTCGATGAGCGGAATTTGAATTATCCTGCCGAGGGGGTACTCCAACTCCAGGACTATTTACGAACTCAAGGCTATCCAGTCAACCACAAACGAATCCGACGACTAATACGAAAAATGGGGCTGATGGCTATTTATCCGAAGCGGAATTTGAGTCGATTGGGACAGGCCATTTATATTCGTCCTTATTTATTAAAGGGGCTGGCTATTACCGCTTGTAACCAAGTTTGGCAGATCGACATTACATACGTGCCCATGGCTAAGGGCTTTATGTATCTGGTAGCTCTTCTGGATGTGTATAGTCGGTATGTGACCGGATGGAGTTTGTCCAATAGTATGGCTGCCGAGTGGGTGGTGGACACACTTCAACAAGCTATTGCGCGCAATGGGAAACCAGTCATTATTAATTCTGATCAGGGTAGTCAGTTCACCTGTTCAAAGTGGGTAGATTGTTTGGAGCAGGAGCAGATCAAGATCAGCATGGACGGCAAAGGGCGAGCCATCGACAACATTTACATCGAGCGGTTATGGCGAACGGTCAAATATGATTACATTTATTTAAGTCCAGCCGGGGATGGCTGGGAATTAGAGCGTGGTCTGGCTAACTTCTTTGAGCATTACAACAACAGAAAATGCCATCAAGGTCTGGCTAGAAAAACACCTGCTGAGGTGTACTGTACTCCTTTGCAAGTCGACGTAGAATCGGAAAACCTCAATTAAAAAAAGCAAAAACTGGTCCTAAATATAGGGAGCACTATA
>NZ_CP045997.1:10252965-10253205 GCF_010233585.1 Spirosoma endbachense | reverse complement strand
CACACACGCCAAAGGCGTAAAACACATCTAATAATTGTAAAAAATGGCTATCACTTCCGAATTACTTCCGAATAGGAACGTAATTGTACTGATTATCAACACATCTTGATTTTCCGTCCGGACCGCCCAACAGTCAAAAAACCCGCATAGCGCCCTTCTATGCGGGTTTTTACTTTCCTAGGTCACTTCCGAATGGTCCAAAACGGACAAACATTTCCGAATTTTCTCCGACAAAAATTT
>NZ_CP045997.1:10252204-10252459 GCF_010233585.1 Spirosoma endbachense | reverse complement strand
TGGTTCCCCCGGTGGCGGTAAGGGTGGTCGACTGTCCGGCACAGAGGGTGGTCGATGAGGCCGTCAGGGCAGCAGCGGGTGCTGGACTGATGGTGACCGTAGCGGTGGCCACATCCGAACAACCTGTTGAAGAGGTACCCGTCACCGAGTAGGTGCCGGCCACACTGACGTTGATGGACGAGCCGGTGGCGCCATTGCTCCACAGGTAGGTAGATGCCCCTGAAGCGGTGAGCGTACCGGTTTGGCCTTCGCAGA
>NZ_CP045997.1:10250934-10252171 GCF_010233585.1 Spirosoma endbachense | reverse complement strand
CAGGGCTTTCTTATAAAAACGGCAAGGAGCAGTTAGCCATACCTTTGTGGTTCTCTAGACTACAAAACCATGACTGTCGCTCCCTGCTTGGCTAAACCTACAACATTTTTCCAACTTCTTGACCAAACACCCGGCCTGGATGGCCGGGACAATCGAGGCAAGAAACACTCTATCGCACTGGTTCTTACAGGCTTAACGCTGGCTTTGTGCTGCGGACGAGATGGTAAACTATCCAGTTTACATCGGCATATGGTCAATCATAGTCAGCCCCTTTGCCAAGCCACCAATATGACTCACCACAAAGCCATCTCGCGCGCTCAGTTACCCCTACTATTAGCCAAAGTCAACGGTGTACTCTTTGCCCAGTTACTTTTTGGCTGGTTTGGCCTAATTCTGGATGCTGACTCAAAACGTTGGTTTGCTTTAGACGGTAAGGAGTTACGGGGTAGCATACAACCCGGCCATACCCGAGGTGAAGCCTGTGTGTCGGTGTTGACTCATGATTCCGAAGCGATTGTTGGGCAGGCTTACTATTCGGGGTCTAAAGAGAGTGAGAAGCCTGTTGTGCGGCAACTCCTCAATGACAAGGGCTTATACAATCAGAAAATAACGCTCGATGCTCTTCACCTTAACCCTCTGACGGTCAATGCCATTGAAGGGGCAGGAGGTATCTATATTGTGGGAATAAAAGCCAATCAGGCCCTGTTATATCGCTATTGTATTTGCCGAAGTGTTCTCATCCAAGCCACTTTTGAGCGAACCGATGCGGTTAAGCGCGGGCATGGTCGCCTGGAGCAACGTAGCTATCAGTGCTTTAGCTTGCACCCGACGTCATTAGCTCCCCGATGGCATGCCGCTGGCTTGGCTACGTTGATTCGTGTAGTACGAAATCGACAAGGGTTAAGCGGGGGTGCGCCAAGCCAGGAGGTGAATTATTTTGTCAGTAACAGCCAGCCTACTACTCAGCCAGAAGCAGATGAGCTTTTTGACGCGCTACGGCATCACTGGCGGATAGAGGTGATGCATCATCGGCGCGACGTCACCTTGGCCGAAGATAGGTTGCGAACAGAAAGTCAAGCGGTTAGTCGGTTAATGAGCAGTCTACGAACTATGGTTATCAACTTGTTAGGGCGAAAAAAGCCCAAAAATATGGTTGCTCAACTAGAAGACTTTGCCGACAAATTCCTAACATTGATTCAGTTCATGAATCAAGAACTGGTTTTATAAGAAAGCCCTG
>NZ_CP045997.1:10249664-10250901 GCF_010233585.1 Spirosoma endbachense | reverse complement strand
CAGGGCTTTCTTATAAAACTGGCTGGGAGCCAGTAGTCTTACCTTTGTGGTTAACTAGACGACAAATTCATGACCCCTGTTCCCAGCACGGCTAAAACTACGGCTTTCTTTCAACTTCTCAACCAAACGGCCGAACTCGACAGCCGGGATAATCGAGGCAAAAAACACACTATGGCGTTGGTTTTAAGTGGATTAACCTGCGCTTTGTGCTGTGGGCGAGACGGTTCATTATCCAGTCTACATCGGCACATGGTCAATCATTTTACCGTCCTTTGTCAAGCGACGTCCTCCACACAGCCCACCGCCATTTCACGGGCACAATTACCCCTGGTGCTGGCCAAAGTAAACTTGGGTGTCTTTGCTAAGCTCCTTTTTGAGTGGTTTGCTATTGACTTACCGGCCTTGGCAGGCTGCTGGTTGGCAGTCGATGGCAAGGACTTGCGGGGCAGTATTCAAACCGGCCAAACCCGTGGACAGGCCTGTGTATCGGTGGTCGCTCAGACGACCGAAGCCGTCATTGGGCAGGCCTATTATAGTGGCAAGAAAGAGAGCGAGAAACTGGTGGTTCGGCAACTGCTGGCCGACAGGGGGCTAAACAATCAACAATTAAGTCTGGACGCACTGCATCTTAATCCGTTGACTGTCAATGCTATTCACAAAGCCTCTGGTCGGTATGTAATTGGCCTCAAAGCCAATCAGGCCCAGTTGTATCGCGCCTGTATCTGCCGTTGTTTGGTCGATACACCAATCTATGAATATACTTCGAGCCTAGAGCGGAAACATGGCCGGCTAGAACAGCGAAGCTATCGGTGCTTTGCCCTGAGTAAGGCCGTTTTTGCCCCTCGCTGGCGGGTTGCTGGATTCCAGACCCTGATTTGGGTCAAACGAAGCCGACAGGCATTAGGAGGGGATAAGCTCACCGAAGACATCAGTTATTATTTGAGCAATGCGCCGGTGCAGGAGTCGACGGATGGGGCCAACTTGTGTGCCGCCATTCGGGGTCATTGGCGGGTGGAGACTATGCACTATCGGCGTGATGTGGTATTATGTGAGGACTCAGTTCGCACCAACAAGCCGGGCGTGAGTCGTCTCCTAAGCAGTCTTAGAACATTGACAATGAATCTACTGCATCGATTGAAGCCGAAGAATATGGCAGCTCAACTGGACAATTTTGCCGATGAATTTTCTTCACTAATTCAGTTTATGCAAGTGGAGGCTGTTTTATAAGAAAGCCCTG
>NZ_CP045997.1:10248605-10249631 GCF_010233585.1 Spirosoma endbachense | reverse complement strand
TACCCGAGGTTAAGGTCACCGAATAGGTGCCCGCTGAACTCACCGTCAAAATAGGATTGGTCGAGCCCGTGTTCCACAATACACTTCCCACACCCACCGCTGTCAGGCTCACACTCGGACTGGCACAACTCAGCGTCGCACCCGAAGGAGTGATGCTCACCGATGGGGCACTCTGATCCGCACTCACCTCCACACTGGTCACAGCCGTACAGCCACTGCCCGAGGTTAAGGTCACCGAATAGGTGCCTGCCGTACTGACACTGATCTGATTGTCGGTCGAGCCGGTATTCCACCGGAAGGAACCCGTGCCATTGGCCGTCAATGTCGCGGACGGACTGGCACAGCTTAGGGTCGCACTCGAAGGAGTGATGTTCACCGAGGGGGCACTCTGATCCGCACTCACCTCCACACTGGCCACGGCTGTACAGCCGCTGCCCGAGGTTAAGGTTACCGAATACGTCCCCGCTGAACTCACCGTCAAAATAGGATTGGTCGAGCCTGTGTTCCACAATACGCTTCCTACGCCCACCGCTGTCAGACTCACACTTGGGCTGGCACAACTCAGCGTCGCATTCGAAGGAGTGATGCTCACCGAGGGGGCGGTTTGGTCGGCACTCACCTCCACACTGGTCACAGCCGTACAGCCACTACCCGAGGTTAAGGTCACCGAATAGGTGCCTGCCGTACTGACACTGATCTGATTGTCGGTCGAGCCGGTATTCCACCGGAAGGAACCCGTGCCATTGGCCGTCAATGTCGCGGACGGACTGGCACAGCTTAGGGTCGCACTCGAAGGAGTGATGTTCACCGAGGGGGCGGTTTGGTCGGCACTCACCTCCACACTGGTCACAGCCGTACAGCCACTGCCCGAGGTCAAGGTCACCGAATACGTCCCCGCCGAACTCACCGTCAAAATAGGATTGGTCGAGCCCGTGTTCCACAATACACTTCCCACACCCACCGCTGTCAGGCTCACACTCGGACTGGCACAGCTTAGGGTCGCACCCGAAGGAGTGATGCTCACTG
>NZ_CP045997.1:10248283-10248572 GCF_010233585.1 Spirosoma endbachense | reverse complement strand
TTGGTTTTCATAGCTGCAATTATCAGTTGACAATTATACAACAATCAACTGACAGTTGCAAGTTCCCCTTTGGTGGTATAGAGATCTTAACTAAACAATTCTGAGACCGTATGCTACTAACTAGGTTCGACAATAATTAAAAACTAATCGTCTTATAAAAACGCTCCCCAGTGAGACGAGAAAACGTTCATGAATAAGCTCCTGCCTGAGACGAAGACGTATGTATCTGCTCATAAATTTGGGCGTTTAATTGGACGGCTAGAAAATAGCCAACGCCATCGATGCGTTG
>NZ_CP045997.1:10247971-10248250 GCF_010233585.1 Spirosoma endbachense | reverse complement strand
TGACGGAGATGGACGAGCCGGTGGCGCCATTGCTCCACAGGTAGGTAGATGCTCCGGATGCGGTGAGCGTACCGCTCTGGCCTTCGCAGATGCTGATGGAGGAGACGTTGACGGTGGGGGGTGGGCTAACCGTGAGGGTGCCCGATCCAACCCCGGTACAACCCGAGCCACTGTTGCCCGTCACCGAGTAGGTGCCGGCCACATTGACCGAGATGGAAGCCGTAGTGGCGCCATTGCTCCACAGGTAGGTAGACGCGCCCGATGCGGTGAGTGTACCCG
>NZ_CP045997.1:10245714-10247938 GCF_010233585.1 Spirosoma endbachense | reverse complement strand
TGGTTCCCCCGGTGGCGGTAAGGGTGGTCGACTGTCCGGCACAGAGGGTGGTCGATGAGGCCGTCAGGGCAGCAGCGGGTGCTGGACTGATGGTGACCGTAGCGGTGGCCACATCCGAACAACCTGTCGAAGAGGTACCCGTCACCGAGTAGGTGCCGGCCACACTGACGTTGATGGACGAGCCGGTGGCGCCATTGCTCCACAGGTAGGTAGATGCCCCTGAAGCGGTGAGCGTACCGGTTTGGCCTTCGCAGATGCTGATGGAGGAGACGTTGACGGTTGGAGCAGGACTCGCCGTGAGGGTGGCTGAGCCAACGCCGGTACAACCCGAGCCACTGTTGCCCGTCACCGAGTAGGTGCCGGCCACATTGACCGAGATGGAAGCCGTAGTGGCGCCATTGCTCCACAGGTAGGTAGACGCGCCCGATGCGGTGAGTGTACCCGTCTGGCCTTCGCAGACGGTAGCCGAGGTGACATTGAGGGTGGCGACAGGATTGATGGTGACCGTAGCAGTAGCTACATCACTACACCCCCCTGTCGTCGTACCCGTCACCGAGTAGGTGCCGGCCACATTGACGGAGATGGACGAGCCCGTGGCGCCATTGCTCCACAGGTAGGTAGATGCCCCTGAAGCGGTGAGCGTACCGGTTTGGCCTTCGCAGATGCTGATGGAGGAGACGTTGACGGTGGGGGGAGGGCTGACCGTGAGGGTGCCCGATCCAACCCCGGTACAACCCGAGCCACTGTTGCCCGTCACCGAGTAGGTGCCGGCCACATTGACCGAGATAGAAGCCGTAGTGGCGCCATTGCTCCACAGGTAGGTGGTCGCTCCCGATGCGGTAAGGGTGCCCGTCTGGCCTTCGCAGACGGTAGCCGAGGTGACATTGAGGGTGGCGACAGGATTGATGGTGACCGTGGCGGTAGCTACATCACTACACCCCCCTGTCGTCGTACCCGTCACCGAGTAGGTGCCGGCCACATTGACGGAGATGGATGAGCCCGTGGCGCCATTGCTCCACAGGTAGGTAGATGCTCCTGAAGCGGTGAGCGTACCGGTTTGGCCTTCGCAGATGCTGATGGAGGAGACGTTGACGGTGGGGGGGGGGCTGACCGTGAGCGTGCCCGATCCAACCCCGGTACAACCTGAGCCACTGTTGCCCGTCACCGAGTAGGTGCCGGCTACATTGACCGAGATGGAAGCCGTAGTGGCGCCATTGCTCCACAGGTAGGTAGACGCTCCCGATGCGGTAAGTGTGCCCGTCTGGCCTTCGCAGACGGTGGCGGATGTGACATTGAGGGTAGCGACGGGATTGATGGTGACCGTAGCGGTAGCTACATCACTACACCCCCCTGTCGTCGTACCCGTCACCGAGTAGGTGCCGGCCACATTGACGGAGATGGACGAGCCGGTGGCGCCATTGCTCCACAGGTAGGTAGATGCTCCGGATGCGGTGAGCGTACCGCTCTGGCCTTCGCAGATGCTGATGGAGGAGACGTTGACGGTGGGGGGTGGGCTGACCGTGAGCGTGCCCGATCCAACCCCGGTACAACCCGAGCCACTGTTGCCCGTCACCGAGTAGGTGCCGGCTACATTGACATTGATGGAAGCCGTAGTGGCCCCGTTACTCCACAGGTAGGTGGTCGCTCCCGATGCGGTAAGGGTGCCCGTCTGGCCTTCGCAGACGGTAGCCGAGGTGACATTGAGGGTGGCGACAGGATTGATGGTGACCGTGGCGGTAGCTACATCACTACACCCCCCTGTCGTCGTACCCGTCACCGAGTAGGTGCCGGCCACATTGACGGAGATGGATGAGCCCGTAGCGCCATTGCTCCACAGGTAGGTGGTTGCTCCGGATGCGGTGAGCGTACCGCTCTGGCCTTCGCAGATGCTGATGGAGGAGACGTTGACGGTGGGGGGTGGGCTAACCGTGAGGGTGCCCGATCCAACGCCGGTACAACCCGAGCCACTGTTGCCCGTCACCGAGTAGGTGCCGGCCACATTGACCGAGATGGAAGCCGTAGTGGCGCCATTGCTCCACAGGTAGGTAGACGCGCCCGATGCGGTGAGTGTACCCGTCTGGCCTTCGCAGACGGTGGCCGAGGTGACATTGAGGGTGGCGACAGGATTGATGGTGACCGTGGCGGTAGCTACATCACTACACCCCCCTGTCGTCGTACCCGTCACCGAGTAGGTGCCGGCCACATTGACGGAGATGGACGAGCC
>NZ_CP045997.1:10224758-10245681 GCF_010233585.1 Spirosoma endbachense | reverse complement strand
TTTCAAGTGAGTAACCGTTAGCGAATGTTAACTAAAGACGATTAACCACGATTTTCATTACAGCGACCTGGCAGAGCGACAATTTTTCTTACATCATAATGAGTTGCAAATCTCAAGAAATGCTCCTTCTTGAGACGATAAAATCTTCATTCGTCTGCTTCAAAAATGGGGCGTTTCAAACGACAAATTAACAAAGGAGTCAGGTTTAATTTTGAACGACTCCTTATTTCGATTCTTTCCGGTATGAACAACTACTTAAGGATATAGACGGTCCGTGCAAACAACCCGGTTTATCTACCGGTTCGTTTAGTTGGGTTTAGCCAGATTGTACAACTTGTTTACAATCAGAGGAAAAGTGCCTCCAGTAGCCGCATTTTGAAAGGTGATTACGCCAATTTTGTCGATTGGATTGAAGAAAAGAAAAGTAGTAATACCCGGATCGCCACCACTGTGCCCCCAGAGATTGGTTCCGTCCGACAAAGCCCGCGTATGCCAGGTTAGGCCCTGGTGTGTATTATCGGCAAGCTGTAACGACAACATCTTTTCCACCGTTTGTTTTTTCAGGATCCGCTTGCCGTTTAGTTCGCCTCCATTCAATAGAGCTACCACGTAAAAAGAAAGCTCCCTAACACTGGTATGAAGTAGGCCATCGGGGTAATTGGGAAAACTATAAAGGCAGTTTGGAACAAACGTACCGAGCTTGAATTCAGCTTGGTCTGAATACAGCCTTCGGTTTGCCAGCAGCTCGGCCTTATCTTCTTCCGTGACATAAGCGTATGGAGTAATATGTCTACTTCGATCGATCTCCTGGAGAAACCAACCCGTATTTTCCATCCCCAGTGGGAGAAAAATGTTGTGTTTACAATAGATATTAAAAGGTTGTTGGGCTATTTTTTCAATGATCAATCCGAGCAATCCGAATGGCATGTTTGCGTATTTTTGTTCCTGACCTGGAGCGCTGGCTGTAAAATTGTCACCACCATTGTAGTACCGCCCACCGGCAACCAATGTTTCTCGGACCCAATTATTTAACGATTGTTGAGGGTCACCACAGGCGTAGCTGGCGGCATAGGCTTTTCCATCACAAATGGAGGATGTATGGGTTAAAATCTGAAATACCGTAATAGGCTTCGTCGAATGCATCGGATTGACGATTTTGACGTCCAGGTAGCGATTAACGTCCGCATTTAAATCTAATAAACCTTTCTCCCACAACTGCATGGCAGCCATTGTTGTAAAGGTCTTGGACACTGAACCAATGTTCATAATACCGTCCATGTTCATGGGGATGTTGCTAGAGAGGTCAGCTAACCCATAGGCATTAGACCATTCAATTCCTTTCTCATTCACAATACCGGCGATAAAACCTGGAATTTTTCGGTCAATCATGAACGCACGGATCGTCGTATCGATCGCAGCGTACTTCAGTTGTGCTTCAACTTTCTCTAAGCTGGTTATCAGGCAAAATACTGTCATTGAGAGCTTTACTAGCCTCCCGGGTCGTGTTATCATGCTATACTTGGTATGGTAAGAGTTCGGTGTTTAGTTTCACCTGTTGGTGGTTGCCCAGAAATTCTCCGTGGCCTTATTCATACCAATCATGATGCTTTTTTTTCAAAAGGTGGCAGTCCGAATTGAAATCTTTTCAATTGCGTCCGCTTCAGCGACCCAAACTGAAATAAACACAAAACGCGTCATTATCGCTTCGGCCTTTAGATTTGAGCTGCTGTACGATTCCAAGAATATCTTACTTTGGAATATTTACAGGGGACAAATCTAAAGGCCTGAGCGGCCTGAAAAGGTCGCCCTATAGGGTTCGCAAGCCAGCCCGATTCAAGCGTCGGGCGCTTTGACGATAACGCCACTTAGGGAAAAAAGCCTTGAGATGGTTATCAAGGTACTTCAGGCTTATTGGTCGCCGTCAGTGGTAGACCTTCTGATAGGGCTTTGGCTCTACTACTGTTCTATAACAATTTAGGTGAATGGAGCCGGATTAACCCGTGTTTGATTCGACCGCTGAAGCAATAGGAGAAAGCATTCATTCTTTTTATGATCCGAACTCAACCGCCCGGTTTAGGCGGAAGAAGGGCTTGGGTTATCGGTTACAATAAGCTGGGCAGAAAATTCACTCAACGAGATGAGTTTTTCTGAAAATATGCGCCATCCTAGCTCAAAAGGTCAATACATGAATAATTGTTTATTTGTTGACCTTTTCAGGTGCAATCTGATTGGTAATCAACACACTAGCAGGGTAAACGCGTAGCAGATTTGCAACGTTTTTTTTGGCTGTTTTTCACACGTTTTTGGGATAATAGCTTATATATCAGTAGTTTATTGTTTTTAGTTCTGATTTCCGGTTCCGGTTTCTCTCGGTAGAGCACGCCACGCACTAGGGGCACTATACAATTGTACGGTTAAAAGTCAGGCATTTATGAAACGGGGCTGGTGTTTATAAACCTTCCAACTGGGAGAAATGACCAACGTATGTGGGATACGTTCGGCTAAAGGCATTAACTTCCGATGGGTATAAACCTCTGATTAATTACTTATTAGAGCGTCTGTATCCAGCACTGGGTACAGCCCTTTCTGGGTGTAAACAGCCTATAAAGGGTGGATAAAGGCGAACGCCCGGTTTCGATGAGAGCGGGCGTTTTCATTAATACCCATTTAAGGAATAATCTCTCTAATGCTTTGTCCTATCACAGGAGCCATGTTGTCCTGGCGCTTAGTAGAGCGCCAAAGTTTGCCGGAGGACTCAGGCGGGCGGCCGAGGCTGTTCGACCCCTGCCACGATAATACTAGCCCAACTATTGCGGATCGGGCTTTTTTATTGAACTCGTTTATCAATCAGCTCAACCAACAAGGGCCAATTAAGTATTGCCAGTTTATTTAGGTTCCAATCAGTTAGTGTTGCCATTAGAAGGATATCATCCTCAAAGGAGGGCTGGCCACTCAGCAACGAAAACACCATGTTTCTGATAAGGTGTAGCTCACTGGCTTTGAAATCAATGCCTGCTTTGCGGGTAACCACATCCGGGTACGGGTTAGCTGAGGAGGGGATGATTAACGCCTTCAGGTATTCTTTGGTGAGAGCCAGATTGTTGGGTTTCATTGCCTGCTTGGTTAATTTACCTAAAGGTACGATGAAGCACGAATCGCTTTCTATAATACTACAAAAGAAACCCCGCCCAACCCACTCAGCTCATCGGGCGTGGTAGGTTGGAAAATGAGATGAGGTATCGGTGGGAGAAACGGTATCTTAGAGGTCAGGGCACCTTGGCAAGGTGAAATAGTTAAAACTAAGAAATATAACCTACCAAAATGAAACAAGCCTTATGTCTAATCGTAGCAATCCTTGGTAGCTATAAAAAGCCCTAGCAGCCAAGGCTCTTTATGAAGTGTCAGAATATAGGGTGGTTCTGTATGGGGCCACTCAACTGTATAATCTCATGTGTCCCCATATTCTGACAGTGAAGTAACCGTCTCGCACAACCGCTACGAAACCTCTATACTAGGCTCTTTACTGGCTATGTAAATAAGCAGCCTTTTGGTATCCAGCGTAAAAGAAAATGGGCAGACTACCGGTAGTCTGCCCATTTTAGTGCTATTTTCTTGTAGACGTTGAAAATGACACAAGGTCACACAAAGTGACTATTTTTTTAATTTTTCAGATAATTCTGCCAAATCGTACCCCTATATACTAGCACTACGCTGAGGTTGCTTACTAACCCTGTTGACAAAACAGCTGATTTAATTTATCTCTGGAACGCTTGAGCCGCATCTTAATGGCACTTTCATTTAGATTAAGCTGCTGGCTAATCTGGCTAATGGACAGTCCCTGTTCGTACTTAAGCCGCAGTAGGCTCGCTTCCTCAACCGGTAACGTATCTAATAACTGTTCCATAACCTGGAGCTGATCCTCGACAGAAACGACTGATTCCTCTGCTAATTCCACCCCTTCCGGAAGCGCCTGCCAATTCATCCGTTTACCGATTCGAATTTGATCCAGACAGTAATTATGCGCAATCGAGTAAAGCCAGGTTGACGGAGCCGACTTCTGTTGAAAGGTATCTAATTTGCTGAAAACCCGGATAAAGATCTCCTGGGTAAAATCCTGAGCGGCTTCACTGTCTTTGGTCATCGACAGGCACTTCTGATAGACCTTCTCCGCATACTGTGTATATAGCGTTTCAAAATCGCCTGTTTCCCCTATAGTTTGTTCGCGCTTACGAGTTGGCGTTGAACTTTTAAACGGTTTAAACATAAGGATTTAGGCAGTTTAGGAGCGGTGGGGCAACAAAACTAGAACTTAATGCCGCAGCGAGCTAATCCCTACATAATTAAGGCTGTAGAGAGAGGCATTATAAAATGGCCAGCAAAAGGGCGGTATACTTAAAACTAACTTAATCGTATGTAGATTTATTTACACTAGGGGCAGTTAGTTGTTAAATTAATTTATAATTCACGAAACTATGTTCCGTATTCAGCAGTAATTTAAATTTATTATATGGTAGGTTAACCTTTTTACTTTATAGACAAATACCGGTGTATATAATCATCTAAAAAATTATAACCTTCCAAGTTCTTTTAGAACCCGGTCATACTCAGCTATCATAGCCCGGCTGGTTCGGTATTACTCCAGGGCTTTCGACTGGGAGGCTGAAAATTGCGGGCTGAGGACTTGCATGACAATCAGATTGGCATTGGTGAGGCCTTCTATCCGACGCTTCTTCCGTTCCAGGGTTTTGCGGTCCATGGTCTTACTGGTTGGTTGTAGTTGACAGTACCCTCTTCGAGCAAATAAGATTTATTTGTTACAATATAGTAAGTATAAGCACTGATTGAATCGATAAACAGGCTATAAAACAAAATGACCAGTAGCATTGCTGGTTATCACGGGCACATTGGTTCTTGGTAATGATGGAACATTTCGTACGAATGGTGGCCACTCCCCATCTATAGGTAAAGCCTGATTATCAGCGCTTTAGTAAGTGTGTGTCAATTAGAATGTCCTTACTGATAGGCAGAACAACCCTACTTGATTGGAATAGCTGTTTTTATTGCCGATTTACTGATACCCTTTTTGATAATTGATTGATCTACAGCAAAAATCGGTTTATAACTATAAATTGTTGGGCTATGCTTACTACGCCCAACAAATCTTGGTTTCTTACCAGCCCTCAAACCTAAAGGGCCGCCCTGCGTCAAATTCGGTGTATAACTAAATCGAAGGGGGCTTTCCCTTCGGAGGCTGCGCTAGTGAAAATTCTTTACCTGACCGACCAACGAATTATTGAAAGCTGGACGATGCCCTTAGCGAATTGGTCGCTGACGGTACACCAATTAGTCATCTTATTTGGCGAACGGGTCAAGCCATACTTGAAGGTCTAAAGTGAATGACACACTTCATTGAACATTCCCGTTGGTAGCCGACCAACCAGTGCTACTAGCATGATGCCGATAACTAAATAGCTCACATTTTCAATGAGTTACGATAGTTATTTAATCTAATTTTAGCCAGACTGAGTACTACTTTCCAGGCTACATACCCGTACAGATGTCCCTTTGTCAGCCATACAATCAAAATCACGATCATGAAACACCTCTTCTCGCTTCTGTTTCTAGTACTAAGTAGCGCTCTTTTAGTCAAGGCTCAACTTTATAATTATGTAGCTACCACGCCTAACTCAGCTACTCCGGCCATCTACAATACATTGGTAGGTGTTTCTGCGGGCAATTCAACCATGTCGGGCATCCAAAATACCTTTTTGGGCAATTCGGCAGGCAGGTTGAATACAACGGGTCATGATAATTCCTTGACAGGTAGTAGTGCGGGGTATTCGAATAAAACGGGTTATGATAATACCTTCCTGGGCAGTTTTGCAGGTTATTGGAATGATACAGGCTACTCAAATGCAATTATAGGTAGTCATGCGGGCTACAATACAACCGGTACAAATAATGCCTTTCTAGGTAGCTATGCGGGCTATTCTAGCCAGAAGAGTGATAATGTTTACATCGGCTCTAATGCTGGCTATGCCAACCAATCTGGAAGTGGCAACGTTTTTGTGGGCACTCAGGCCGGTGCCGGGCATTTCGGCACCGGAAGCGGTAATGTGTATGTTGGCAGTCTTGCAGGCTATTCCAGTTGGGCCGACTTTAACACATTTGTAGGTAACGAAGCGGGCTACTCCAATATCACGGGCATCAACAATGCCTTCCTGGGTTACCGGGCAGGCTATGCCAACAACGGCAGCAGTAATACCTTTCTGGGCTGGCGAGCGGGTCGAGTCAATGAGAACGCGGACAATAATACCTATGTGGGAAGTGAGGCTGGGGTAGCCAACACTACCGGTACGGGCAACACCTTTGTGGGCCAGCAGGCAGGCCTCAAAGTCACCACCGGCAGTCACAATATCATCATCGGCCCCCAGTCAGGTATAACGATCACCACCTCGGATGATAATGTATTGATGGGTTATAATAGCCAGGCTGAAGAGGGCTTAAACAATGCTACGGCTATTGGTGCCAATTCTCGAGTTGCCGTAAGCAATGCCCTGATCCTAGGCAATGGGGTCAATGTGGGCATTGGCACCTCAGCGCCTACAGCTCGCTTAGAAGTCGTCAGTGAGTCAGCGGGTGCCAGTGGGTTGCGTTTAACCAATCTCACCAGCCAAAGTAAGCCAAGGCAGACAACCGACCAATTCTTAACCGTCAATGAGCAGGGTGATGTTGTCAAAGCCCGTTATCAGCTCCGCATCAATAGTCCTACTGAATGGAGTGATAATGTGTTTACACCGACCTATCAACTGAGGCCACTTACCAGCGTTGCCACGTACATTGGGGTGCATGGTCATTTGCCGGGTGTACCCTCAGCAGAGCAAGTGGTTCGAGAAGGGATTGATCTGGTGAGGATGAATGCTATCTTATTGGAAAAAGTGGAGGAGCTGACCCTGTACAGCATTCAACAGGAAAAGGATAAAGAATATCAAAAACGGGACCTGCACCAGCAGCAGCAGGTCAACCAAAAACAGCAAACGGAGATTGATGAGTTGAAACGATTGGTCAAGCAATTACTGGACAAAAAATGACGCAATTGCTGAACATGACGACTGCGCGATTGCCAAAGTAAACAGGTCACTCCGTGAGTCGAGTATAAGCCACTATTTTTTACTAATTTAGGGTCAGAAAACGGATGCCAAAAGGCTCATTGACAGGCCGGTTCAGGCTTTTGCAACCAAAGGGCCAGTAGCGCAGTCAAGAACCTGTTTCTAAAATAATTTCTTATGAAAAGATCTATTCTCCTACTTCTCTTCTGCTCGGCTTTTGCCAGGATATATGCCTTGCCGGAGTTACCGACTAAACCCTATTCCAGACAGGATACTATAGTAGCCATCCAGGCCCTGTTTGCCGATAAACGATCGTCGGGAAAAACCTTTACCATGGTAGGCGGATGTTATGTAGCAGCTAGTGTCTTTGCCTTACCAATCCTAGGAGTTGGGGGAATAACAACAGGCTTTGGCATCATTCGACAAATTCGGTTTCGGCGGCATCGAGAGGAGGTTCTGCTCAATGAATATCAACTGGGGAATGCTTTGCCCAAGCGGATACAGCGTCGGTTAAAAGCCAGCCATTTCGACTAGCCTACTTCATAGCCAGTGGTTATTGCAGAACTCCATTTGATGAGCATTAGGTCAAGTAGTCGTGATTACTGTTAACTTGTTTCAGCCTAGAAATAACAAGGAAGGTCTCTCTTAGCTTACCATCGACTTTTGCAACAGCCACTACACTTATGTAAAGAAATTAAAATAAGATTCACAGAAAATGAAACCTTACTAAATATCTTGAAATAGAACAATTACTCTTTCACTAAACCGAAGTGCTTAGTCTTGAAATCAATGACCACAATCCGATCTAAAAAATAACTGTTGCCAACACTACCTATTACCCCCGCTTTATCAAAAATAGGCTCGTGATGCTTGTAAGGATCTGGATGGTAATAGATCACTTTAGGAGTAAGTGTTGTGTGTCCTAAACGAACTTCTGATCGCATGGGAGCGCCATAAACATCCGAATATTTCCCCCACGTTGACACGCGTTTAATTGTATCCGTAACCGCTACTGGGTTGATGACATCCCAATACTTCTTGACCGTCATAATGGGAAATAGACTTGCCCCGGAATCATAGAGTAAATAATACTGCTTACCATTAATTGTGACGGGTACATGAGGCCGATGATTCTTGATTTCGATGGGAACGAAGTCAATTTGACGCTGAGTTTTCTCCGGTAATGCATCAAGTAATGCAATCTGCTGTTTGGCAAAATCTAAGATCAAAATTCGATTCTCGCAGATATCCGCTCCCCAAGAGCCAATTGGTAGCGCTTCCTTAGTGGTCAGGGAAGTGGAATCAATCGCTTCGCCATATTTATTATCAATCCATACGTTAGTCAAGGTGGGTCCCTCAGGAAGCATTTTTAGACTAACTGATTGAAAACCTTCTTTGGTCTTGTCGCTTAAATCAGGCAGGAACGCATATTGGTTAGCTTGCTGCTGTTTCAATGATTCTAGCGTATTGCCCTTTAAAACGCTCACATTAGAGCCTGTGTCGAATTGGAGGTTGAAGGGGGTAGATGCATTACCTAATTGACCCGTGATGAAGATCGCCAACTTATCAAACCGTCGTCCACCGAGCGTATCACCGAACCAGCTAAAAGGAACCCATTTCTTTTTGTCAATTTGCTTCCGAAATGAACGGACTTGTGCGGAGCTTAAATGAGTAATTAAGGCGGTAAGAACCAGAAACAAGTATTTCTTCATAAGACAATTTCCAACTTTAAAAGGCTGTGTAAACTTGTTTTATAAGTACTAGTGGCTGTTGCAAAAGTCAAAAAGTGGTTAGATCAACTCAATCAATGCGCGATGTTCGACCCAATTTTGCCTCGAAAACATGAAGTTGAAAAAGGAAATTCAGGCTAGTATAGACTTTTGCAACAGCCACTACGATAATGTAAAGGAATTAATTCTACAAAGGTCGATGCCATTAGTATAGACACCCTATACAAATAATTTAATAACCTAATTTAGTGCGGGTTATTGAATACTTTCACCACTTCATACATGCCTGGTGCAAATTGAGCGAATGTAAGCGCTTCATCTAAGTAAGGAGATGCTGTCGGGTTGGCTCGCATTCGCTCGTAATCCTCTCTACTTCGCCATTGGGCATACATGGTTACTTTTGTACCATCCGTACTCCGATGTAGACTAGCTCCTACAAAACCAGCGATTTGTTGAACGCTGGTTTCGGTCGCCAAAATCAACAAATCGACCAATCGTTGCTGCTGAGTAGACTCAACCGTGAAGACATTGATGAGAGTTAGAAATTGATTTTCTGCTGAAATAGTAAGCATAGCTGTACGTGCTTTTTCTGTTGTATGTTAAACTCAGCGAGACTGTCCCCGGTCCCGCTGGTCTTCAAAACCGTGCGTGCCACTTTCGCGGCACACAGCTCCTCAGTGGGTTAGTAGTTGTCACCTACATCCGGTTCGACACCCTAAGTTCAGGGTATTTCGCCAGACTTTGACTATGTGTGTTTGCCGCTCAAAGAACCGGAGTTCTTACAGTCCATCATCAGGGCTGCCCCTGTGATTTTAGCCATATACACGGCTACTAACGCCTAGTCACTCCAACTCACCGTGCCTACGTCAGCCTATCCCAGCCATTACAACTGGGCTTTTGCTTCTTAGGCAATCCCACCCTGAACTGGCTTGCGGTTGGCACCTACTTGGCCGCTTTGACGACCCAGAGCCGGTAAAGGGTTACTCCGTTCCAAGTATTCGTACTGGAGACCTTAGGATGATACTATCTGCCGGGTTTGTCGGGAATGCATACTGGTCGCCCACTTATCGCCAGCCCTTTATCCTTGCCATTTTGGCCACAGCCCATAAACCCACGTTGGCTGTTCCATATTAACGACAGTTTTACTCACATCTTCGCTTTCGCTATCCATAGTCTCTTGCTCGACGGGGATTCCAGGTTGGGTTCCTAGTTACCGCCTTTTCATCCCGCTTTACGGATTGAGGACCAGTCGCTACCGTAGGGATGATGCTGTTACTCCTGCACCGGGAGAGAGGGACTCACACCCTCACGAATACTCAGTTGTCAAAGGGGTTTCCCCGCTTTGCCACCCGTCCCTGATTTTGCTAATCATTTAGGGGGAACGAATCGCACAAGTGGCAATATGTTAGTCTTTGAAGGGAATTGGCAAGACAAACTTAAACCGGGCTGGTTCTCCATCAATCGTGCCTGGTGTCCACTCGGGCATAATGGATACAATGCGTACGGCTTCTAGATCCGCTTCCATACCGGCTCCTTTTAAAACCGTATAGTCGCTAACCGACCCGTCGACATTAACGACAAATTCAACAAACACGGTCTCACTAGCTGGGGGAGAAACAGGTTGTTTTGTCTGATCCACAAAACGTTGTAAGGCTAAGGCCCCACCAGGAAAGACAGGGTTAATAGCCCCTGTGTTGGATTGAGAAGGTGTCATTGTGCTGTTGTATAATTGGCTAAATGTAAGGCGGCTGTAATGATAAAGCATTACGGGAATACGAACAAAAAAGCCTAACGACCAGAGCTAGGTTAGAAGCCAGTCGAAAGTGTAAACCGACCATCAGGGGGAGCCGTGAGATAAGGCTATGTCTTTCGAGAAGAATCGTTTATACTTACGCAGCCTTGTTTACAGATAAGCACTGATAAAACCTTTTCAAACCCCACGTAATGATGAATTTTATCTCACAATTAGTACAAAATAAGAAGACTTCAAGTCTGATATTTTACGGGTTAGCTGTTCTAATTGTCACAACCGGTAATTTACCTGCCAAATTACATTTTATACAATATATCCTTTTAGGGTTAATTGTATTATGGGCATTAATTTATCATTTTACACCTAAACCGGAAACTGTCGAAGAAGTGAGAAGGCGTCAGATTGGATCACTTGTAACACTTATTTTGGTAATTGTGGCCTTCTTCTATTTCAAATAGAATCGAATAATAATCAGATTATAGCCCTGCACTTATACTCTTTAGCCGAACACGATGAAAAAGCTATTTTTACTTTTTTCTTTTTGTATAACCCTTTTAGCTACAGGGTTTGCCCAGCGAAAAACGGATGAACTTGCTATTCGAGCCGTTTTGGAAGGCCATTCATTAGCCTGTTTGGATGCCGATGTTGAAAAAGCGGTGAGCTACTACGCTCACTCTCCCTACGTGGCTACTGCTTTTAGCGAGCCAGGTTACCAACGGGGCTATGATGCGGTAGCGGCTGCTTACCGAAAAGAGTTTGCCAACGCCCAGAAAAGCCCAGATAAACTGACGACCAAGGCTTATCGCTACCGAATTGTGGGTAATGTCGCGTTTGTAACCTACATTGAAACCTACACTAAACCAGATGGAACCATAAGCACTTCTCATAAGGCGGGCTATTTAGAGAAAGAAAATTCCCGCTGGAGGTTGATTGGTAATTTCTGGATACCTGAGAAAGCCCCTTGACTGTCTAATCCTGAAAATAAGTTGTCAGTTGGTATTACCCTAAAATAGCTTGACAATCTGTCAAGCTATTTCCGTAGGCTACGTGCCGTATGCTACTGATTGAGTTGGACAGAGGGCAATGAAGACTTCATTTGGAAAATAAACGGCTATATTTTCTAAATGGGCTAAAATCAGCCATTCCGTCAAACAATCCTCCCCAGCTTAGCTCTAAAGATGTATTTAGCTCGAAGTAGCCTACGCTCGCTTGAAACGCGGGAGTAGAGTTGCACACAGAGCTAGTCAAAAGCCAGGTGACTTTTAAGTCGTCTGGCTTTCTTTTTGGCCTCCTGTAAAAGTCCTATATCTTCATTTTATACTGTAAATGGGAGATTTTTTGTGCTATTCCTTCGAATAGTTAAATCGAACCTATTGACCAGTTATGGCCAATTTTTGGTGGTTTATCCCCTGAATTCGACGCTTTATCAATTTACAGTTGTCTGCTCAGTCGATTACCCCGCATCTTTGTGTCATCATTCACAAACAACAAAGACGATGAAAACGAATCTAATGCATATTAATCGCCCCCCTCGCCCACGGATCATTGAGGTCGGTGGTCCATTGGTTGGTCTGCGTGGTCGGACGATTTACCGGATGCGGACCCGCTAAGCTGGCTCCCTCCCAGGCCGTAAGCTCCCCAGGTAAGTGGGAGCTTTTTTTGTGGGCGATCGGTCCATCTACGCGTGAAAATGGGTCTACTGAAACTGAGGCTTTGGGGGCCTGTTTGACGGTACTTTCCTCGCCTTTTTATTACCAGCTGAACAACGGCTAAGCTGGCTGGAATAAGGGGAAGTCAAGCTTGTCGGCTGCAGACTTCTCATTCCGGTTGGGCTGGCTCCAACTCACCAAGGGAGCTACAGGATTAAGTGCTAAATAAGGCCTCTCCTGTTTCAGAGTACACAATAAAAGGCTTCCATTGACGTTTTAGATTTGTTACGTTTCGCCAACCCCATCGGTTCAACCCATGGGGTTTTCGTTTTTGTTACGTTTGGGCGACTCGTTTCAGTAATCGTACGACTTGGGTTGCCTGAAATTCATAGCCCATAGCCGTCCGAAACCCGGCCCGGTTGAGCTCATGAGCGATCTGCGAATAGTTCTTGCCATTGCGGTACATCATATCGGCCATCGAGGTAGCCCGCCGGTTATTCTCATTGGCAACTGCCCGCTTTACATTCCCCGTTACGCCCTTGACCTGTGCCTCGGCGGTTAGGTTCTCGGGTTTGCCAAGCCGAGCGCCCTGAGCGATCTTGGCCTGTAGGGCGGCTTTGGTTCGGCTGCTGATGAGCTCGCGTTCATGCTGAGCCAGGGTAGCAAAGATGCCAATGGTCAACGTGTTGGCATCCGGCATATCGACACATTGAAAATTTACCCCTGAATCTCGTAGCGTAAAGATAAAGGAGGCATTACGGCTGAGTCGATCGAGCTTGGCAATAACTAAAATCGCGCTTTCTTTCTTGGCCCGATCGATGGCTGCAGCTAGCTGAACCCGTTGGTTCTTCTTGCCGGACTCAATCTCGGTAAACTCGGCCACAATGGCTCCTTTAACGAAGTGAGCCACTGCTGAGCGTTGGGCCTCCAGGCCTAAGCCGGAATCCCCCTGCGCCCGAGTGGATACGCGGTAGTACGCGACATATTTGGTCAGGTCCGTGTTGGCCACGGTTCCAGTTAATTTTTTAGCCATTCGCCTGGAATCGGTTAACGCGTTCATTGTAGGTATCTAGCAGGCGATCATCGATGGTAGTGGCCTGGCTGAGTTCGAGTCGCAGGAAGTCCTGGCGATCCACGCCGTGGATCATGCCTTCAAACTTGAGTTCCTGGTCGACCCATTCCGACGTTTTATGCAGGGCGGTAGCCTGGGCCAGCACGGCCTGGACAATCATACTGGTCAAGTCAGGACTTTGAGTCGTCAACAGCAGAGTACTGACTGTTCGGGTATAATCTACATAAGTCAGCCCATGGGCAGGTAACTCAGCCCGGACCCAGTGGAGGACCAGGGTCTGAATGTGTTCTTTGTAAGGCGAGTGGAGCAGGTCGTCGAGTCGGATGCGCGGATTCATGGCCCAAACTTACCGGTTTTGGCTTGATTTTACAGTCGTTAAACGAGCATTTAACGACTGTAAAACTGCTGACCACCAAACAGAATACCACATTGTGTAGGGGTAACAAACCAGGAACGACCATTGCAGGTTTGTTACCCCTAATTATTTAATAAATCGTCATGCTTTTTCTTTAGCACTCTAATTATATCTTTCAATGACTCAGTTTCTCTTTTTATTGTGTCTTCTAGGGTTTTAATTATAAGATCCATGTCTCCACCACTATTAAAGAATTTTGCTGATGATATATCTTCATCTATCATCGTATCAACTTGCTTTTTACATCTTTCTAACGCGGTTTGATAATGGTTTATCATTACAGAATCTTTACTCTTCATTGCATTCTGATAACGCTCTTCGTATGATCTTATATTTAATAAATTAGAAAAGTCTGGATTTGCCAAACGCCACTCATTACTTTTTTGGCAAATATCTAACAATTGAATCGGGTAAGTTTTTGCGGAACTAATTGTTTGGCTAACAACTTCCAGAGATTTTAAAAATTCCATTGCCAACTCAGAACAATATAATCTTCCTTTAATAGATCTTCTAATTACGGTTCCTAAAGTACTATATTTTTTACCCCAATATTTTTTTAGCTTATCATTATACACTTTTCTGTTAGTATCATCTTTTAATAAATCTTCCAAATTTATATTTCTATAGATAAGTATATTAGCAGAATAACCTTTGTCATTTATAAATTCCATCAAAGATGAGTAATGAACACCTTTACGTTCAGTAGAACCTCCTTTATGTTTAATAGAACCTTTCGTAGCGTGTAAAATATTATAACCTAATCCAGTTGCTATAGCAACATGCGTTGGTATAAAACTATCTTTTGGCTTTTGATGAAATATAATTATCTGACCAATCTTATTTATAATTGAACCAATACCTTTGTTTGCGGAGACAAAGATAATATCACCAAGCATCAATTTTTCGTACATTATACCATTGACAGCTTCCATGTTAATTTTTCGTTAGTAAGAAAACTTTTAAATCATATTATTATCCAATATCATAGTACTCCCTATATCATCACCAGACTCTGTCTCATAAAACGCCCGTGGCTGTTGCACAACTCAGTTAAGGTCAAAAAGACTGCCACTGAAGTGTCTATCCTAGTAAATTATAGAGCATCCTGAACTCAAATCGAGCTGATTAGACCCCGACTGGGGGTTGTGCAACAGCCACGCCCATTTTACGCGATAGTTGACGACATTTATCCGTTTGTCTTAAATTTGTCTACACTCTATCTCAAATTGTTATCTCGTGATTCAATATCTCATTTTCAGCAATACCTCTAAGTTTGTGAGACTCATGTTTCTTACAAAGAATGAAATTTTCAGCATAACTACCCTCTAAAAATACATTTCTTACTCTTCAGGGCCTATTGTTTTAACCTGCCAAATTTTGATTTTCTTTGTTTTAGGAGGTTCATTTCCTAATAAGTAAATAATTGTATTAAAAGCCTAATTTATAAGTTCAATAGCATAGTTACGCTTATTTATATTTCAGTAGATTAAAATTAAATGCGTCCTACTCATGATTGGGACGATTTTCCTTATAGCTAAATGTAGTCAGCAAGTGCTTCGCTTGCTCTTAGTGACTTAGATTTTTATATAATAGGCCTAAGTTGCTTTGAATCGTTACCACGTCAGGATGGTCTTCCCCATAGATGCGGATACGGTCGGCCAAGGCTTGCTCCAGCAAGAGCTTGGCTTGCTCATACTGGCCTAGATCTTGATATACAAGGCCTAAGTTTCTCCGACTGGTTGCCACATAGGGATGATTTTCACCATAAATGTGGATTGAGTCGGCCAAAGCTTGCTCTAGTAGAAGCATAGCTTGCTCAAATTGGCCCAGATCTTGATATATAAGGCCTAAACTATTCCGAGTGGTTGTTACAGATGGATGATTTTCACCATAAATACGGATTAAGTCGGTTAAGGCTTGCTCCACCAAGATCTTGGCTTGCTCATACTGGCCTAGATCTCGGTATACAAGGCCTAAGCTATTCCGACTAGTTGCCACTTCGTAATGGTCTTCCCCATAAATGCGAATATAGTCGGCCAAGGCTTGCTCCACCAAGCCCTTAGCTTGCTCATATTGGCCTGTTTTCTTATATAACAAGCTTAAGTTACTCCGACTCGTTACTACAGATGGGTGGTTTTCCCCATGAATGCGGATATATACCGCTAAAGCTTGCTCCAGCAGGAGCTTGGCTTGCTCATACTGGCCTAGAGCCCAATGTACAGAGCCTATGTGGCTCCGATTGGTTGCTACAAAAGGATGGTCTTCCCCATAGATGCGGATACGGTCGGCCAAAGCTTGCTCCAGCAGGAGCTTGGCTTGCTCATACTGGCCTAGATCTCGGTATACAAGGCCTAAGTTACTCCGAGTGGTTGCCACCTCGTAATGGTCTTCACCATAAATGCGGATATAGTCAGTTAAGGCTTGCTCTACCAAGAGCTTGGCTTGCTCATATTGGCCTAGACCTTGATATATAATGCCTAAGTCATTCCGACTGGTTGCTACAGAGGGATGATCTTCCCCATAAATGCGGATACGGTCGGCCAAAGCTTGCTCCACTAAGATCTTGGCTTGCTCAAATTGGCCTAGATCTTGATATACAAGGCCTAAGTCGTTCCGACTGTTTGCTACAGAGGGATGGTCTTCCCCATAAATGCGGATATGGTCGGCCAAGGCTTGCTTCAGTAGGATCTTGGCTTGCTCAAATTGGCCTAGAGTTCGATATACAAAGCCTAACTCGTTCCGGGTAGTTGCTGCAGAGGGATGGTCTTCCCCATAAATGCGGATATGGTCGGCCAAGGCTTGCTCTAGCAGGAGTTTGGCTTGCTCATATTGGCCTAGAGACCAATATATAAAGCCTAAGTTGTTCCGACTGGTTGCTACAGAGGGATGGTCTTCCCCATAAATGCGGATATAGTCGGCTAAGGCTTGCTCTAGCAGGAGTTTGGCTTGCTCATACTGGCCTGCCATTTTATATGTAGCCGCCAATTCATCTCGTAGCCTTTCGTGATGGTTGCTCGAATCTACATCATAAGGCAAGTTACTGAGTAAAAATAAGGCAGTCGATAAAATGGATACCTTTTTTGAATAGCTATAGATATTATCACTGGTTAATATGTTCGTGAAATAATTAACTAAGGCTTTAGCATCCGAACCATTAGGAGGGAACTGATAATAGATTGCCTGCTGAATCAATCGATGAAGCGTGTAAGTCTGCTTACCGGTGGTTTTTAGCCATCCTTTCTGATCCAATGTATATAAACGATCACGAAGTTGATGTTGTTCTTCCTTGTTGCTTAGATTAAACCATTCAATCAATAAATGCCAAGAATAAGGGGCAGAGGGAAGCAGGGCGAATTGGCGAAGTAATTGCAGCTCCGATTCAGTCAAAACTGACAGATCGAAAGCCACCATTAGATGGAAATAAAGATCTGTTTCTTCTCGGCTGTGCTCTGTTTCGAGTCGCGCTCTTAAATCTGGGTCGCTTAAATGACGAGTTTGTAATTTCTCAATTAAATCATCAATGGTTAAACTTCCTTGGTGATAGGCTAACGTTTTAGCCATTAGTTCAATAGTCAGCGTATGGTAATCGATAGCGATCAGCAACTTTTCTAAACTATCAGGTGGGTTAACCATGTGAGTAATATTTATTAAATAGTTCGCGAGCCGCTTTAGGACCAAGTTTATCGAGTGATACCATGTCGAATCCAGGTAGGTTTTGACGGGAGGTAATTAATACATGCCAGTTTGGTGGGTTGGGTAGTTGATCGCGTAAGGTTCGTTGTTTAAGATCCAAACCCGCATTATCAATCACCAACAGATTCGTGCCAGGCAGATTACGTAAGGCATTCATTAGCATCATGAAGAATTCTTCCAAATCGGTTACCCGCTCAACCTTCAAATTTTTGGCTAATATTGGATCGAATACAAAAGCATCACGTAAAGGCAATCGAGTAGGATCTGGACTATCAAACCCTTTTAATTCGACCCAGACTAAATGACGATATTCGTGCTGATGCAGGTGCACATATCGTTTTGCTACAGTCGTTTTGCCTAAGCCTCCTAAACCACTCAGTAAAACAACCCTTTGGGCAGTAACCAGTTTTTCCTTTAAGTCCACTAATTCTGTTTCGCGGCCAATACAATCTACTCCCAAAGGAGGAAGGTTATTAAGGAAATGGGGAATGGCGGGTGAGTGCGAACGTCGGATAAGTACACTAATAATTTTTTTGAGTAAATGAATCACTTCCTTATGGTTCTGTTCCAGAAGTTGCTTGAGTTCGGCGGTTTCTTCTGAATAAGTCTTGAGGGTTGGTGTTGACCTTCCATCCTGTCCAGTTTTGAGAATTTTGATTTCAGCTAGAATTTTCGCCTGAACTTCTCCATTTTTAATCAATAACTGGCGCATATCTGTCAGTATCCAGATCTGGAACGCTTTAAATCCTTTCTGATTTTTATCATTTTTAAGAGCTTCCTTAAAAGCTAATTCAAAGCAGATGGGAAGTTTTTCGGTGAAAAATGTGCGTAATTCTTGCCATTCAGCTTCCATCTCATCAATACCTGAAACCAAGAACAAGTAATTGGTGATGTTAGCCAGGCAAGGAGCTGGATCTTCCAAAAGATTTTGTTGAATAGGTTCCTCTTTGATCCAGTGCGCTAAATCTCCTTCCATTGTATCCAAAACCTCTTTTGCTCGTTTCAAGGGATTTTGACGGAAATAAGTCTCCGTAAACGAAAGATCATGAATATCCCCCAAGTGCTCAAGATAAAGGTTGCGAATGAAACGGATGGATCGCACAGCGGCATCCCGCAGTAGGTTTTCTAAATCATGATTTAGCTTTAATGGGTCAGCGAATTGATCCCGTAGCTTCTGATAATCGAGTTCCCCCGCAAACTGCTGCATCCATCCAGGGGCCAGATTATTAATTAATCCCATGCCGAGTGTTGTAGCCAGCGAAGCACCAGGAATTAATCTTTTAATTGTTTCTTCATGAGTGAGGCAATAACCAACACCTGAAACTAGGGCTTTAGTAAAATTGACTTGTGAGGTATTCATAAGTAAGAAGAGGCATACTAAAATAAGTATTTATCACTTAACTCCTCTTTCGCTAATCTAGGTTTTATAGATTCAATACGCATGCCTAGACCAAAGTATAAAAGAAAGCCATGTTTAAAGTCTTCTTGAAAAATTTCTTTATGCGAGACGGTTCATTAGGACGGCAATCACCCGCTTCGTTTCCGGCGTTACTTGTATCGAGAATAAAATATTTTTCAAAATATTTTATTCAGCAGACGATAAACGGCTTTCCCGTCAAATTGCTTATTCCGCCTGGTCTGATAATGTGTCTGGTTCAGCTTGTCAGCTATTTCAGCATAGGTCATACCTTTATTCCGGTATAATATGGCCACTTCAGTAGCTTGTACATTCGCTTTGTGAGTTAACGCATTAGCTACCCTAATTGCTTTACCTTTCTGAATGGCCTGTAAAGTCAGATTTTTCGGCTTACCCAACTTAAAACCTTGGGTTTTTTTTTGTGCCAAGGCTGCACGCGTACGCTCAGAAGTTCGTTCCGCTTCGTATTGAGCAAACGTAACCATCATACCAACAGTCAATGTATTGGCATCCGGCAGATCACAAGCCACGAAATCAACGCCCGAATCCCTCAATGTCATTACAAAAGCGACATTGCGGCTTAGCCGGTCGAGCTTTGCAATAAGGAGTTTTGCCTTATACTGATGACAAGCCCTGATAGCTTCTTGGAGATTTGGCCGTTCGCTCTTTCGACCGGATTCAATTTCGGTAAACTCCGCTACAATCTGATCTTCTTTCCGTAAGTAACGGTTCACAATGGATTGCTGATCACTCAGTCCAAGCCCTGATCGCCCTTGTGCTTTAGTCGATACTCGATAGTAACAGATGTAATTCATAAAGCCCTCTTATCACCTGGAAAGTAGACGTTCCACGGTCTGATTCATCAAATATAGTATTTATGGCATTTTACAAACGACCGTTCTTAAAACGCCATAGCCACGTAAAATGACTTTTAAGCTATAAGCATTAGAATCAACATTGTTTAAGAATAGCTCTATAAAGCTTGCCAACTCTTTATGTTCCGTATAAAGAATTGGCAGAAAAGCAGGCCAGGTAAAAGTGCATAACTGTGCTTTAAATGGACTAGTGATACGCAAGCCTTGCAAAGGATAACTTGTCCGTAATGAAGTCACAGCCCCATCACAAAGCTTATTGAGGTAACGAAAGCTATACAACATTACTAGGTAACGCTGATAGAACTTTCTTAATCAGTAACTTTGTCGTCAGTTTTATATATTAACCCCATGATGATGAAATCAATTGCTATTCGTTTTTTCTCCCCTCAAGACAATATAGTGTCCAGCCCGAAGACAGAAAAAGCAACTAAAACCAAGAATCGAACCCTAACGGGCTATATTTCGCCTATTGGCAAATTGGTGTTTCCGGCTAAAACGGTTGCTGATTTAGGGATTGATTTTGACAATACTCAGTTCAAAGTCGGTATGCCGGACGGGAAACGCAAAGCTAAATCGCTTTATTTGGTTCCAGGCGCTGATAGCCAGCAAGACACGTTTCAATTCGAAAAAGCGGCCAAAAGCTATACGTTATCCTTGTCGTTTATTCTAACGAAAAGCGGGGTCGATTTTTCGACCAACAAATACACATTCGTTATTGATTTATTTGATTATGAAGGGAGTCCCGCCTTCGTACTTCAGTTAAGCCAGGATAAAGGGAGTCCAAAAGCTGCTTATACGGGCAAGCCACGAGGTCGCAAACCCAAGGTAAAAGTAGTGGCAGAGTAAATAGGCCAAAATACCCTTAATGAATGGAAGAAGTAGTAGGCTTGCAACTAATAACTAAGTTGCAAGCCTACTAATGTTATATAAAACTACCTAATTCAATTTTAGGCATAGCTGTTAATAGGCTTGGCTAATCAGTAGTTGGAATAGTCGTTCACTTATCGAAGCGTTTTCCTGAACGTTTTTTGTAAGTTTCCAAAATGATGGCAAAAATTTGAATTTCGAGCACTTACATAGTTCATCAGGGCTTTCTTATAAAACCAGTTCTTGATTCATGAACTGAATCAATGTTAGGAATTTGTCGGCAAAGTCTTCTAGTTGAGCAACCATATTTTTGGGCTTTTTTCGCCCTAACAAGTTGATAACC
>NZ_CP045997.1:10224536-10224725 GCF_010233585.1 Spirosoma endbachense | reverse complement strand
CTGATCCGGGTTCGCTGACCACCAGCACAACCCTGGTGCTCACCGTCAGCCCTGCTCCTATCGTGAACACCGCGCCCAGTGTGGCTAATGCTATCCCGCCCCAGTCGGCCACGGTGGGCAGTGGGTTTAGCTATCTCATCCCAGCCAACACCTTTACCGATACCGAGACACCCGCCAGTCTAACCCTGT
>NZ_CP045997.1:10188462-10224503 GCF_010233585.1 Spirosoma endbachense | reverse complement strand
CTCACCAAGGTCAAGGCTATCCACCACTAAAATGGTACCCATACAAAAAAGTACGGTTCGGAAATGTGCAATATCAGGCTGATAATCAGTACTGTTCTCCTTTGTAAACCTATTCTAGTAGCATACGTGTCTCACTCTGAACTAACCATACATTACACGCTGCGGAAGTGGCTACTTTTTTGCTGTGTGCCTATGTTAATAGGCGCGTCTGGCTGGACGCCAAGTGAGGGACAGTTTTTAGGTAGTGTTGTGGCTCAATGGATAGACGCTGAAGGTGATCACCATAAAATGAGGCTCCTCAATGACTTTGGCTTTACTGACTTTAAGGGAAAGACTTGGCAAGTACCCAAGGGTGTTTTGATCGACGACTCGTCTATCCCCAAGGCTCTGTGGGTGCAAGTAGGTTCGCCCCTAACAGGACCTTATCGGGAGGCAGTGGTCCTTCATAATTATTACTGTAACTACAAAAAAGAGCCCTGGTTTTTGGTGCATCGAATGTTCTATGAAGCCTGCCTAACAGCAGGCTTACCAGAAGTTAAAGCTAAACTGTTGTTTGCGGGGGTATTTGCCACGAGTCAACGGTGGTTACCTGTTTACGGTAAAAGTGGGATTAGTGCGACGACTTTAACGTTTCAAGGATACCAATTAAGCAATGTATCAATCTCAGAAGTAGAGTTTAAGGAGGCAGAAGAATGGATAGAGATGAAAAATCCATCTCTAGACGAGATTGTAATTCGGTTACATTGCTTGATAAAAGCAAAAAAAGAAAAGCGTTTATTCAAGCCAAACGATTTAAATAACGCCGTGTCTAGTAATTAGTACGATATAAAGCATTGAAAATACTCAAAACTGAGTTATCATAATTGCACGTATACACCATTAACAATGCCAGAAGAAGACTTTGTGAAAGGTTTTTATGAACTAAAAACCGACCTCCTTAAAAGGTACTTTAGTCCCTCTCAAGATGAATATTTTGGCTCTCCTATAGCCAAAATGATTGAGTCATTAGATGTAGATAGTAGTGAAACGAGTACCTTATATAAAATTCTCGACGGTGCCTTGACAGACGCTTTATATACTGTTTTGTTAGGTTTGGATGGCGAAGCTTCAATCGGTGACAACAATCAGCAGATGTATAAACTCTTTAATGAGGCAGGTAACGAACTTACTAATAGTGGGGAAATAGAGAGTTACGCTTGGGAATACTTTCACAATCCGAAATAGTATTTTGCACTTTTTCAAGTCAGCCTGACTGAGAGGAGAGTGCACTTGCCGATTCTAGATTTATTTCACTAACGTAAAGGCACTTATACAACAGCAAATCCACCCCTTCAAGATCAGTATGTACGAAGACTTGATTAGTAATCTTACGCTGAATGACAAGCCGGATAATGGGGCATTTTCCAGACTGGCTGATCGATATAGCACTGTTCTTTCGTCTGACTACTTGGCGTTTATTAGATTACATAATGGGGCAAATGGGCTTGTTGGGGACAACTATCTATCAATATGGCCTATCGCTGATGTACTTGAAGTGACGGAATTGCACCAAATTAATGATGACCCTTACAAGCAGTTTGTCATTATTGGTTCGACTGGCTATTTCCACTATGGAGTCCGTGATCGGGTATTCTACGAACTGGATATGATTGACGATAGCTATTCTAGGGAAATGGGTGGCAATTTTGTAGATTTTTTAAGAGCTCTTAAGGCGCAGTGATGTCCTTTTACATATAGCCAATTATACAACTGCTATTTTTGATAGGGTTTATAGTCTTCAAACTCCCATTGAGCTATCCTTCCTACCTTTTCGCCCACCTTTTCCCATATATCCTCGTTAATAGAGCGGATATATCCATTGATCACATCCAGAATCTCATTGAAGTCATAGCGAAATACGAGGAGATAGTGTCGAAGTAGGATAGATGTTTGGTTAGGATACATTTTTTGAATGTACTTAGGTGTGGCAACCATAAGTTGAAAGTTATCAGCTCCTTTTTGTCCTTCAATTCCGACAGCCAGGTTAAGCGAGAAGCCAAAAACCTCGGGATCTTCGGGTTGATAACTGAACAAGTCTGGTACGTCAGCAGAATCGAAATCGACAAGGATAGGTTTCATATAATTGAGTACTAAATTGAGGCTTACTATAGTGCTCCCCTAAAGTTGGACAGTAGTGATAAGTGTAAAACCAATAACTTAGACCTACAAAATGTCCAATCATGGCCAAATCAACTCGGCGTGTTCACGACGCAAACTTCAAGACCAAAGTGGTCCTGGAAACATTAAAGGGGCACAAAACTCTGGCTCAACTCAGCAGCGAATTCGGTATTCATGCTACTCAAATTACTCAGTGGAAGCAACAAGCCTTAGAGGGTTTACCCACGCTGTTCAATGGGCTAGTCAGTTCGCCTATGGCAGACTACGAACGGGAGCAGATCGAAGCCCCCTTGTTTCAACAAATTGGCCAACTCAAGGTGGAAAACGACTACCTCAAAAAAAAATTACGGACGATCTAGTCAGCGACCGGCGTTGCCTGATTGAGCCTGCTCATAATCAGTTAAGTATTAATCAACAGTGTGAGCTACTGGGCATTACCCGCGCCAGCTATTACTATCAGCCAGTGGGTGAATCAGCAGCAAACCTGGCATTAATGGCACAGATCGACAAACTCTTTACCGAACGACCTGAGTTGGGTGTGCGCCGAATGCAGCAAGAGCTAACCACAACACAAACCCCTGTAAATCTCAAACGTGTACGGCGGCTAATGCGGTTGATGAGCCTGGAAGCGATCTATTGCAAACCGAATTTGTCAAAACCTGCTGAGGGACATCAAATTTACCCCTATCTGTTAGGCGGTGTAACCATTGAAGAGCCTAACCATGTTTGGTCAACGGATATAACGTACATTCCGATGGCCAACGGATTTCTTTATCTGTGTGCGGTCATCGACTGGTATACCCGTTTTGTGCTAAGTTGGCGCTTATCGAACACCTTGCTAGTTGATTTTTGCATTGATGCTTTACAGGATGCACTTAAGCAATGGGGTAAGCCTCGGATTTTCAATACCGACCAAGGGGGCCAGTTCACCAGTCCTCGTTTTTTAGGGCCCCTAAAAGCGGCTGAAATCCAAATCAGTATGGATGGAAAAGGCCGGGCCATAGACAATATTTTTATTGAGCGACTATGGCGAACAGTGAAATACGAGCATATCTATTTGCAGGCTTACCCAGATGGTTTAGCTTTAGAGCGCGGTTTAGCCAAGTACTTTCATTTTTATAACTATGGCCGCAAACACCAGTCGCTGGATTACCATACGCCAGCCCAATGGTATATTGAGGGTACAAAGGGGAAGAAAAATACAATTTCGCAGTCAGCTGGTACCATCTTAAATTGACCCACTAACTGTCCAACAGTTGGGGAGCACCATCTACTTATGCTTATAATGCCACTTATACAACACTAAAGTGATACTCTATATGTGCAGTATTAGTTGGGAAAGGAAGAACGTGAAGCGTTGGTTGAGAGACTGCTCGCTAAACTGTGTCACAGGTGAATAAAGGGTTAAAACCTCTAACTTTCACCATCATGACTAACGAGAACGAGTTCGACTTTGAAGCCTTCAAACAAGCGGCTATCAAAGGCCTTTACGAAGGCAAACCCCTGACGGGCGAAAACGGCTTATTCGCTCCTTTGCTTAAACACTTTTTAGAGTCCGCTTTGGAAGGAGAAATGGATGGCCATTTGGCGCAAACCCGACTTCCTGAGCAGAACCGCCGAAACGGCAAAACTACCAAGCAGGTTAAAAGTAGCGCTGGTCCTTTAGAGTTACAGACTCCGCGGGATCGCACCGGTAGCTACCAACCCCAGATCGTACCCAAACGACAGGTCATCCTCACGCCCCAACTCGAACAGAAGGTTTTATCGCTCTACGGTGTAGGAAACAGCTACGCTGACATCAGCAAACACCTGTTGGAGATGTACGGCTATTCACTGTCTGACAGCGAATTAACAGCCATTACGGACAAAGTCATTCCGGCTATGCGGGAATGGCAAAATCGACCATTGGAAAGCCTATACACCTTGGTGTGGCTCGACGGCATCTATTACAAAGTGCGCCATGATGGCAAAGTGGTCACGCGTGTGCTTTATAGCGTGATCGGGCTGAGTTTGGCAGGCAAAAAGCAAGTACTCGGCATTTACACGGCTGAGAGTGAATCGGCTAAATTCTGGTTGACCGTACTCACCGATCTGAAACAACGGGGAGTAGAAGACTTGCTGATTAGCTGTGTGGATGGCTTGAAAGGTTTTGATACAGCCATTGCCAGTGTTTTCCCCACCACTACCGTGCAGCTTTGTATTGTGCACCAACTCCGTAACAGTTTCCGGTTCGTGCCCGACAAGTACCTAAAAGACTTGGCTAACGATCTAAAGACGGTTTATCAGGCTTCTAACCGCGAGCAAGGCTTAGAAAATTTGTTAGTAGTGCAAGAAAAATGGGGCTCAGCCTATCCTAAAGCGGTCCAGCCGTGGTTAGAGAAATGGGAACTACTGTCTCCTTTTTTCGACTATCCACCTGCGATTCGCAAGGCAATGTATACGACCAATACAGTCGAAGGCTATCATCGGCAGCTGCGCAAAGTGACCAAAACGAAAGGGGCTTTTTCGTCGGATGTCGCTTTACAAAAGTTGGTTTATCTGGTTATCCAGAATTTGCAGATCAAGTGGGAAACGACGACTTACAACTGGAAAGAGATCATTAATCAGTTCAGCATTATCTTTGAGGAGCGGATTAAATCACATCGCTTCGAATAAACCCTGCTGACACAGTTCAGCGAGCACTCCCTCAGTTGATAGTACTTGTCTTCATCGTTTTATCTAATATGCAGCCCCTCAAATTTCTCTTTCAAACCTTCATTGAGCCTTTCTGTACTACACTGGACTACGCGACGGCCTCAGGAGGATTTAGGGATGATGAAATTCCATTAATGGCTCGCAATTATGATGGAATCGAACGAAGATTTATGTCCTATAAACAAGAGCATCCTAATGACACGGTATTATACCGATTATATCGGATCAACCCGATTATGTTTTGGGAATGGGGTGATATGGTTACTAAGCCCAAATATCGACTCCCTTATCTAAATCCCAAAGACATTCCAATGAACACCAGCCAGTGAAGTAGGATTTAGTTAATGTACCTTGTCGTAGACCAAACGACTCGATCTGAGTATAATCTCATTACATAATCGGAGTTATAAAACTGCCCTTCAATAAGTACAAAATGCGATGAATGCAAAGGTTATCGTCATTTTGCACTTTATCTTAACCATACCCTTTTGAAAACAGTAGTTGTCGCTCTAAAAGCAGTGGGCATTGCTCTGCTCTGCTTGATTAGTATACCCTTTCTCTTTTTCTTCTTCCTTCAATCAACCGACGGACCAGAGATTGATAGCCGAGAGCTCGTTAATAGCCAACCGTTCCAACATCTCCACCAGCTCGTCCATCAGCTCGATAATACGAGGGATATTGTGGTTCTACCCCGCAACGAGTATATCGTCATTGATAAGCTAGCCATTAACTTGGCTAAGCGAACGTTCGGTAGGGGCCAAGTACGAGTACAAGGTATCGACCAATTGTATGAGCTAGCAAGTATACATAAGTTTTCATCCCTGGACTCGTTGTTGGCCCCTCAGCACCTGGATAGTACAACGGTCTATCAAATCACAGGGGCGATGAAGACAACTAACATAGAGTCCATAGAAATTACGTATAAAGTAATAGCCTACCGTTGGAAGCCAACCTCCTGGCGGTACAGCGAAGAAGGCATACTGTATGTGGAAGATGATATGGTAAATCGCTCACAGTATAAACTATTTGAAGTGATAGGGCCCAACTTTTATCACTATGCTCGCTTGCCTGACTAGATCGAACTAAAATATACTGACTATTCCGATTGTCTAAGGGCCAAATATTGAACTTTCTGTAGGGTAGTTTTATAACTCACGTGGGTGTTGCAAAAGTCGGCTGCCAATAGGTAAAGTATAAAGTAGCTCATTGGTAATCCGTATTTCCAATCGAAAGCACCTGTACGGTTTGAATACTCGCCCTTGGAACAACGGCACAGCTAGGAAGCGCTTGACGAGCCAAGGGTCGAAAATCAATACTTACTTTGTCCAATGCGCTTCGCTTGGACAAGAATGTGGCCTGACTGCTATCCAGTCGGATAACATGCGTGTACTTGGTGCCATGGAGGGTTAATGTATCGCTATAGGTTAGCCCACTTTGATAGGTGTGGAATCCAGCTAGATCCACCAAATATACGAGTTGCTGATTGCACTTATTGACATAGATTAATTGGCCAAAGCCCGAATCATAATCGGGTTTATAGGGAGGGGTACAACCGCCGACTATACTTAACCCCATGAGCAGGTGCAATGCGAGATGCCTAGAGTACCTTCTCGTCATATGATCTTCTTAGAGCTATTTCTAGCGTATGTCCTGTTGTATAATCACTGTAGCTGCTGAATGGTAATCCTAAAGATTGGGATTGCATTTTTCATCAGCCGCTCTCGTTCTGTTAATGGAATAAAGTAAGAAGCCTTTCAGCTAGCGTTCTTTGACCGTGCTTTGGAAAGTACTATCTATCTTCTTCGTTGCAACCCAGGGGAAATAAAGCAAACTAGTCCATCCGTCCCCCAAAGCATGGCCTAGGGAGCATAAGTAAACTCCTCCTGATAGGTCCACTCGGTCCAGCGCGTAGTATCACCAGCGTAACCATTCAGACTGCGTTGTTGCACACTCGATAAGCGCCCTTGAGCATCGTAGCCATAGCGGTATTGGAAGCTTTCGTAGTCTGGGCTGCTAACCCCCCAACCGATGGGATAATGGGCAGTGAGAATAGGTTGAGGCCATAACTGCAAGCGAGCCCGCGGATTACTCACCTGATTATAAAACGTCTGCTGGGTAGACTTGACGGGCGTTTGATTGGGCAGATACTGCTCTGTCTGGATAATATCGCCATCTTGCCAGTAGCTGACCACTACGGGGAAAAGGCCAATGGATTTGAAGGCCAGACCCGTCGCATCACGGGTGAGCTGTAAGTGGCCAGCTGCGGTATATTCATATTGAATGATATGATTCAGCTTAAAGCGGTCCCCTACATGCTCATAAATTAAGACTTGTCCCAGCCGATTCTGATCGTCGTATTCATACTTGCTGACCCAGCCAATACCATCGACCCGTCGGGGACTCACGGTTCCCCGGCTATAGTCAAATCCGGTATATACATACGTCCGGTAGCTCCCCTGGTAGTGGGCCAGCTGGAGTAGATCATAGCCAAAACTAGTCTGTTCACAGCTGCCTACCAGGCGGCCTTGTTGGTCATAGGTATAAGCGGTAAAGTTATTACTGGGTGATCCCAGCGAGCTCCAGCGAATCAGTGAACCGGTTGGGCCTTGCCCCACTTTGGAGATGACCGCGAAGTCCAGTCCAGTAGGCAGCGTCAGTAGGGAGTCAGGTTGAGGGCTAACCTTCAGGTTAAGCGGTACAGGCTCGGTGGGATTAATGCCAGGAGACCGGGGATCGCAACTAGTTAAGAGCAGACTGAAAAAGCCCAAGGCTGTAACCAGTAGGAACTGATTGATTCGTTTGAGTCGGTGGGTGCTGGGGCGTTGAAACAGCATCGTTTTCATCATTATTTTGTAAGTGGTAGCCTAAAATATCTGTTTGGCTAAAGTTGTATAAGTGGCAATATGTAAAGGGAATAATCTAATCAGAAGGTTAATAAATGTATTTCAACTTATACAGATAGTACCATTCAGCGTACTTTTCCTAGCTTAACATATCGATAGGAAATGCTTCCATCAAAATACTCAACAACGATTTTAAGCTTTGACAAAGTTGCCGCAGCCATTTCTAAGATCTGCTCTTGGCTCATTTGCTCCCTTCGTTCTGGAGTAAGGATCACAGTTTCTCCATTAAAACCTTTAAACTCGAAGTCAGGGTCAAAAACTGGCATAAGCGTCTGTTTGACTAAATCCTTAAGTTTACTTACGCTTGCTTTTGAATAAGAATTTTGATGTATCCATTTCACACTTTGATCGTAGATAAGGACTAGCCTACTTTCCACAAATGAGTAATATAATGGCTTGCCCATGCTCTGGGTTGGATAAAAGCTACTAAGCCCAATTAAAAATTCAACTTCAATATCTTTTTCATGTTCCTTTAAGGTACTAACTTCAATAGGTTTACCGTTACGTACCAATTTAATTCCTCCTATTGTTATATAACCAAATCCATTTTTAAATAACTGACTGCTATCCTGCTGTTCCTTGATGTATTTTTTTACTTCTGAATAAAGTAATGGATTTGCTTGAAGATCAATATATTGGATCGCTAAACTATCTTCTAATTCAGTTACGCAAGATGAGTTAGTTTGGCGCTTAATCTGTTCTGTATCACTAACCGATAGAGGTTTAGTTAACGCGAAGAATAGGCTAATGAGAAATATCATTTCTGGTGGTGTATAAGTGCGGTGGCTGTTGCAAAAGGCCCATCAGGTTAGGGGACAAGGATATCCCAAAAAGAATAGTTACCTAAGGTTTCGTTTACCAACACAAGTAGTTGCAAATCTGCTTTATTGCCGTCAAACCATAAGTCAAAATGGACGAGTTGTTCAGTTGAATCGTCAATATCAATAACAAGCAGGTCCTCATAAGCAGATTCTGGCGGGTCTGTCATGACGCCGGGATAAGTTGAAAGCTCATGGCTAATGTCTTCGGCAGAGCATCTTTTTACTGCACTTGCCTCAATGATAGCACCATAATTGCCGGTGATTAGATTACTTACTATGCTGGCAAGGACTTGACGAATAAAATAGCTCATTTTAGACTATCAACGAAACGCTTAAGGTCGCTGTTGCAAAAGTAACTCATTGAGGTCTTGATAGCCTAGCATACGCTAACAACTTATCTATCCCTCAATGAGTTACTTTTGCAACAGCCACTAGGATTATGTAAATGGACAGAAAACAGAATTGCTAACGAAGTCTTATAACTGTAAAATTTAATTCTGTTCAATTTACGGGTTTTACTGCTTAGCTAGCAGACCCTTTATAGCAAAGTAAAATCCGACTGCCCATAAACTGATTAGTACAACATAGCTTATCCAATAATACCCTAATGCGCTTGGTGCTACCTGAGCGACAAAGGCATTAATGGCCTTCCAGTTGAGAGCTAGAATGAACGTTAGTACAATCGTCGTGGCCAAAATCCATCTAGCTCTAAAATTGTATTGATCTTTACTCATGGCCTTGCTCTCATTGGTGTATAAGTGCTTTGATGTCAAGTTAACGGCAGAATATTACCGCGTAGGTCATTGAATAAAGATACCGTTATCGCTTTCTATTCATTAAATAATTAACCCCGATCTGCGCTTGTAAGAGGTTGTACCTCCCCGTTTGGCCTAATTCGGCAGCACCCGCTTTATCCTGCCAAGTCAGGAGTAGATCGAGCCGACAGGCACCAACAACCCTAACACTCAGACCAAGGCCCACATACCGAGATTGGATCGGTCGGTCCTGGCTGTCAGCCGTAGTAGATACATTGTGGGTAGTAGGCCTGGACTTCAGGCCAGAAACCGTAGCTTGGCCAAACTGATAGGCGCCCACTATAAACGGAGAAAACCGGCTGCGCGTGAACTGATAGCGGACTAGTGGACCTGCTGAAATAGCGACATCCTGAACGGCTCCAAAGCGTTCCCGGCCCCAGGTAGCAGCCAAGCCAAGGGCTACTTTATCGGCCACAAAATAGCCTCCGTACGCTTGAGTGGCTGAATACTGCTCGTTACCATAAGTGCCCTTGGAATACCCTACTTGAAAGCCCGCTAACCAAGCATTGCGGCTAAAAGGTAGCGGGCTTTCAAATGCTCTATTTAGTGGCGTTTCATGCTGTGCTTGGCAGAGCCAGGAATACCCTAAAAGGCAAAGAAGTAAGGTCTTTCTCATGACCCAAGTTAGTTATCGTACAACAAGCTGTACTTGGCACAAATATGAACTTATTTTCTAAATATTAGTATTTTAATTATACATCGTAGCCAAACGCTAAGGTAACTGGTAGGCCGTTTTTAGGGGTACTTTGCTGGTAACTGAGCGGCTTAATCTACCAATCTTCCTTTACCATAATGTGAAGCTTTGTTCTTCCGCACGGCGTCCGCCCTTCCCAAAGTACAATTCGGCCTGTTTTCACGGCTTGTATGAGGTGGTTGATCTAAGAATAGTTCATTAACATAAGATACGTGGCTGTTGCAAAAGTCGGTAGTGGTTAACGATACCCATAACTGGTCCATTTGCTGTTGACTCTTGCAGAACCCGCCGTAAAGCTAGATGTCCGGTTAATAGTCACACTGTTCGTCTTGAACTCACCTGTACCTTTAAATTGTGGACTATAAGATACCCCGCTAACTTCGAACGATTCGATCTGGGTGGGCACCTCAAATTTAGTACCCACCAAATGAACCTGATAAGAACGTTCCGTGCTGTTGGGCCTCTTCTCAGTGAATGTATAAGTTCCATCTGTATTCTTGACAATAAGTAAGCTGCCTTTAATAGTGCTAGTTGCTGTCACGGGCGTGTTATCAAAGTCAGTATGACTTGAAAATTGCAACTGATACTGACCCTCATATTTTGGCGTGAGGTCTGGAGCTGGTTTTTGACAAGCAGTTATCAAGATGGATAGTAGTGCTAAACCTAAAAGAAAACTTTTCATAAATATGGCGATTAAGGATTTGGAGTAGTAAGAAAATGTAGGTCGTAAGCTACTGGTAAAGGTTTACAAAGGTTGTTGTATAAGTGCAGTGGCTTGGGTCCGCCCCCGCGGTAGTAAAAGTAAACGGATCAAGCATTGAGCCAAGGATTTGCCAAAAGTTTTGCCAAGCTTACGCATTACCAACAGCAGCTTAGTAATTTATATGTGAATCACTTATTTTTACCTTAGAATTCGCGGTTGCAAAAGTGCGGTATAGATGCGCATGAATAGGAATCTAAATAGGGCCCGATGAATGGCTATCAATTGCCTACTTAACCAATTCGCTCGTGGCAGCATCGACTTTTGCAACAGCCACATACCATATGCAACTTGACCAGGAATTATACAATTTACAGTTCCGTACTCACTTTGCTACAGAGCTTTCAAAAACGACTTTTCACCCGGAAACGGCCTGCCCTTACATCCCATAAAGAACCACGCTAATTAGCCAACCATTCATCATGAGCATACCAATCGATAAACCTGTTTGGTAATTTGACCGCTTCTATCGTCCTTGAGCCAAACTTTAACCTTATCACAATGCCCACAGGAAGCGTCAAATTTTTTAATGAGAGTAAAGGCTTCGGTTTTATCAAACCCGATGATGGCAGCGACGATGTGTTTGTGCACATTTCCGGTACGAGCGAAGAACTCCGAGAGAATGATAAAGTAACTTACAATGTCGAACAGGGCAAGAAGGGCTTGAATGCGGTCAACGTCAAACGGACGTAAGACCATCGGGCGGTCCGCTAGTAGTACAGGGAGAACAGAACAGGCTGCCAAAGCCTGTTCTGTTGGTTTAAGGGTAAGCTGGCTTCGATTAACTAAATTATACTTTTATTAAAGGGGGTTAGCCAAACGAATTTAGGCTTATAGCGTTTTACAAACGGTGATTTAAGAAATGCCTTAATTGAACAGAAATTCATTCTCGTCTGTACAGGCACCCAACTTCACTATTTTATAAAAAATAGTATTTTACTGTTATCTTGATCACAAGCTGAGTCAACTTCTGTGTTTTCAAGGATTGAACTTTTCATAGTTAGCGTTCACGAAAAGCAACCTTTTCGTGAACGCTTTCTTACTTTTAAGCCGAACGTCTGACTGGCTCCCTGAGTCATTAGAAGCGTTCATTTGGCTAAGGGATTTCTTGGACGAAATAGACGAATCCTAAAATTGAACTTATCGCTGATGTAGCTTGTAATTTCCAAATAAAACCTGAGACAAATAAAATAGTATAATTCAAATAAGCTATCATATTCTAATCACATTACCTAAGCAAAAATCTATAACTTAATTGGAGAATCCTACCAATTAATTTGCCTATTCTTACAACATTTGGGGTCGCGTAGATGAACATTACCCTCCAAAGAATTACAGCAAAAAAATCTTGAGTGATTATTAGCAACGGCTGCCCGGACACAAACTCAACCCCTACTGAGAATATGAGATGTTGATATGGTATTGGACTGCCAATGCGGATGGTAATTTGACCGGGATGGGCGCAACTTCGACGCCGGGCGAATTATTGAGTAGGTATATTACGGCTTTTCGCAATCTCGCTAAAACGGGCTTTTTTAAGACGAAAATCATAAATATGGGTAAAGGAAAATTGACAGGCGAATGTGTGTTCTTAACACACTTAATTATTACCTAAAGGCATAACAAATACTTTGTAAGAGTTTTCTGCTGTAAAGGCCACAGTCCCTTGCCGAGAGGTAATAATTGTAGGTTCTATTGCTACTGTATGAAAAACTGGTTTGATACTATTTGAATGTATATCATAGAGAAGAACACCATCACCCATAAGGGATATAAATATATACTTTCCGCCAGTAGACTTAATATCTCTAATATAGACAAGACTATTCTGAGCTGATATTTTGAGTGTCGACAATGCATCTAAAAGTGGTGAATAAGTCGCTTTTTCTTTAGGCGCATGTAATAGGTCAAGCTCCCAAACAGTAACTTTCGTATGTACATCCACTTTACCTGCTAGGAAGTAACGTATTCTGTTCCCCTCTTTACAAATAGCAAGCTCGCCCGTCCTATCAATATCCCCTTCAGTATTTAATTTCACAAATTTCACGTTGAATGCTGGCGTAACAGAAATTATCAGCGTCCCTATGAGCCCATGATCACCATAGACGGGAACAAAACTGATGTCATCTATAATTGTAATTTCTCTTGTTGTTAGTTGTTCTTCTGGGGACGACGCTGGAGCATTACCTAAAACATTAGCCCAGCGTTCGGTATGGATTGTTTTATGGTTCCGTATTACTGAAAAAGTTGGGAAATTATTACGAATTATTAATGGAGCAGGCTGGTCTGAAGAGAAAATATCTGCCAATGTAGAATCAAGCCTACTGTTTAGGTATGGCTCCGTCTTAAACTTCCGCTTATGTACTGAGAATAGATGATGCTTACAAGACAGTAGAAACACCCCGCCATTTTTCAAACTCCATATTTCACAAAGATTATCCGTTGTGTCCTGGATTGGTATCCTCCCTAGAATGTATGGACTTAACGTTATTGATTTTAAGTTTTTTCCTAAATCTTCATTAGGGACATGTATTACATTCCAGCTTTTATCAACGAGTGTCAGGCCATTCTCATCAAAAGCAATACCTCTGATAGCTTTCTCACTATGAAGTTCAGTGAAACCGAGATAGCGAAGCGAGTCCACTCGCTTCAACTTTGACCGAAAATAGGCGATGTATTTGTTCAGAGTTGGATTTCTTGATTCCTGTCTCGCAAGTATATCAGCAATGCGATTAATTCGAAAGCCAAAACTAGGATGACTTTCATCTTCATATAAGGAGGAAGTTGACCCGCGTGTAAACAACAGCGTTGTACTCATTTGAGAAGCTGAAAATAGCAATGCGGCACTTAACGCTTCGTCAGAATTAAGTTTGTCTTTAATGCCGGTCGCTCCGGAAAATTCCCCTAGAATATCTGAATCAGAAAATAACCCCTGAGAATATCCTTTTTTGAAGGCTTCAAGAGAATAAACATCAGCTTCTAACTCTTTATCCCTTGAATTAGAAAATAGATTTCCATCGAAAAAGGGGCTAAGTGACCGATGCAATGTGCGATGCCCAAGCTCATGTAGAAGAATCAAAGTCAGAAATGTCTGAGTGAAGGCAAAGTCTCGATTCCTCCAAAAAGGAAAAATCGAGACTCCTCCAAAACTATCTAATTCTTTCGGTCTGAAAAGGCTGCGATCTATAAAAACAGCGTCTAATTCAGGATCATAAACAGCATTGCCAGTAAAACAACCTGTAAATTTTTGCGAACGAGAATCAGTCAAATAGAAATGAAGCGATGTTTCAGTTGGAAGCCCGTTAATTACAATTGAATCTTTAATGTTCGCGGCTTGAACAGCTCGTAATACCAATTCTTGAAAAAGAACATTCTCCTCAGAAGTAAGGCGACCAATATCCCCAGTAGTCACAAATTTTTTAAGGGTTATAAACCTCGACTCAAATCGTGGAGCAACTGCAAGCCACCCAAGTAGAATGGCAATTGCTCCTCCACCTACTATTCTAATCCAAAAAGCAGTTGACTTCTTCATGCGACTGCTGTTCTTTCTCTATTATGCGTCTGTGCTCTTTTTACCTTCTGAAGGTTGAGCTGAATCCTTAACTTTAGTTTCTGTTTGGCTGACGAACCCATTGATGATTACCAGGCAACAAAAACCGTTCTCTAGTGCAATCACCAGCAGTCCGGGAAGTGTCATACTTCCCGTCGATTGTAAAAGTAGGGCGTAGACAATCGGCGCACCTACTAAACCAAGCCATAAATCAATAGAGCGGGTCATTTCAGAAAGAAATACAAGGGGCTTCTCAATCGTGTTTTTCCCGGTCGCTTGCAGAGCGCGTAGGTTGCGATAGAATGATCCAAGTACTACGCCTATGATGGTAGTTAGGAAACTTAAAGCAAATCGCATCAAGTTCACCTCATCTGTGCCCGAGAACATGCCGAATGAAGGACTTTTCGGCACCAGATACCAGAACATGATAAAGCCAATCACCAAGGCAATAACGGGTAGGAGAAATTTTATACTGCTCGACATATTTATAATTGGTTATGGAGTACTTACCCCAAGTAGATTATCCAAGCCCTCTGTTGAAAGCTCAATCTAAACAAAAATATATTTTCGTCTGACAATCAATTAATTAAAAATAAACTTAACGACATCGTTGATCATTCACCAAAATAGCCGGACCATGGTTAAGGGTTCTCAGTGGACCATAGAAATGCATGCTGTTTAAAAGTAAGGGTTGGGTTTAATTACGTAAATTTTGCGTCCATTTGGTATAAAAAACGCCGTAAAACCCTGATTACTCACCGATACTTGAACGGCAGTTCCGGGGCTAAATACAATGGCTGTTTTTCCGGTATGAACATCTAAGAGATAAGCCGAATCATTCGCAAAGATCACAAGGATCTGTCCGGATGGCAATAATGTTGCGCTGGTCAACTGCGGGTCAAAATGGCCCATAATGTTGCCCGTCTTATGACGCTCCGTCAGTACGCTATCAAATAAGAAGGGTTGGTCTGATAATGGCTCTATTGGCCGGGTAGTTGATAGAATCGATGCAATAAAGTGAATTCGATTCCGCGTCAATAAGACATATAACGGTTCTCCGTTTCGGGGCACGACGACCAGTTTATCATTCGCAATAGATGGCATCTCATAGCCTTCCTTATCCCGAAATAGTAGTGGATTGAGGGAACGTATTTTCCCCGCGTAGAGATCAAGCTGCGCGACTCCAACGATGTGCTCAGGAATCCCTTGGCCATCGAATATGGTTAAATAAGCTAGGCTATCCGTAACTGTACCTACTTCAATGTTAACGGATACGAGGTTAAATCGTTTAGCACATGCCTGCTTAATGGTAGCGGTGCGGATGCGATTGGTTACCAAGCCATTACGCACAATGATAAACTGCTCATTTTGAGCAACAACCGATTTTAATAGGGCTACCGTTGCGGGCTGGGGAGAAGTATAAGCTTCTGCTCGATAGCCGTCCTTTCTAAGCTGCCGTGTTAGGGTTGGTGAAGCAATAAACTGGTTATTTTGAATGGTCACCGCATTGACCTCGAACGTTTTATAATCGGGTCTGATAATGATAGGCCCGCTTTTAGGATGAACCCACATTTCGCTGTGATAGGCCTCATCCTCATCCACGCTCTGATAAGGTCCATTAATGGTAGGCCTTTGTCGTCTAACGGTATGGTTCTTCGCTGAAATAGCTTTTTGTACTTCGTCAAGTGATACAGAAAATATGTGACCTCGGTTGGTCATAGAAAGTAGATGTTCAGCATCAAAGGTCACCTTTTGTACGCCTTCGGTTAACTGTATCTCAGCATAGTCGGATTGGGCTAAGTGTTGCATCCGATCGAGGTTCCTCCTATAAATGGCAGCATGGGCCTTCAGGGCAGAGCTATTTTCTGGAGCGGCAACGGCCGCGTCGAGGATATCCATAGCCCTTTTGATAAAATTCGGATGAGCCGTGTCTTCATAAAAGGAAGAAAAATCACTGTCCGAGAACATAAGTGCCTGGCTCATATTCGCCACTGAACTGACTAAATCAACCCACACCCGTTCTGAAACGGACAAGTTGCTATCCTCCATTTGTATGAATTCGGCCGCCCCCTCGCCTACCAGATGCCCTCCGGTGCTAAGATCTGCCTGGTAGGCCTTTTTAAGGGTATTGACCGCAAAATTATCGGCTTCTTTTTCTGCCTTTCGGGAACTGCTACCCACGTCAAAGAAACCACTCGAACGACGGTGAAGCTGACGATGGCCTAACTCATGGAGCAAAATAAAACGAAGGTAAACGGGCACGAAAGTAAAATCTTTTAGCGAAAGCAAAGCGTTTGGACTTTTTTCACCTAACATTGGAATCTCTTTGGGATACAGGATTTGTTGATCGATGAAGATCGCATCTAGTTCCGCATTGTAAATGGCATTGCCCCTGGCGCACCCCGTACTTGACATAGCGTCGGGTGTAGTCACATAAACATGCAGATGGCCAGGCTGCGGCTTGTTATTAATAATAATTGGCCCTTTAATACCCGCCTGCGGAATAATCCAGGTAAGGGTTTGTTGTAGTAGATCCGATTCCTCTAATGACAATTTGCCAATCGTTCCCCGTTTAAGTTCCTCTTCGATTGCTTTCCACTTCGCTTCGGCTGGGGATGTGTCAAAAATTAACCAACCGATCAGCAGCAACAGAAGAAATCCGAGAAGCCACCGCAATAGTCTAATAGTGCTTGACGGGACGTATACATTCATCGGCTGCCTTTATACAATGACCAATACCATTTAAGTCGTAAATGACTGATCGTTGGTAATTTACGTATTTACCTTAATTCCTACTACGGCTTTCTCAAAGGCGGGTCGTGAATTCACCACCGAAAAGACAAAATAAATTTAAGTGACGAATTTGGTTCGTTTTTTAGATTTACCCAAAAGCTGTTTTACGAATGCTTTTATCTGGAAGTTAACCCGAAAGTCCGCATTGAGAGCTTTGCTATTCGGCCCGATTGCGTGACCCTGCAAGCGTTCCTGAAGGAGCAGCAAAAAAAGAATGCCCTACCGATGCATCTTTATGGGGACTAGTCCGTCTTGGATGCAATTCTAATCATTGCATCCCGTATGAAAACCACTTTGATTTCCATTTTGCTGTTGTGGGGTATATTCACCCATGCGCAGGCTCCTTATGCTCAGGAACCCGTTGCCGACCATTATAAACAGCTTAGCGCATTGAGAATCGGGAAAATAACTCGGCCGCGCCTGGAAGGATACCATTCACTATCCATCCAGTGAATACGGCAGCTCGCTGACCTATGTGCTGGTGAAGCCTTATTTTCTGACAGCGTAGCAAGTCGAAACCCTTAAAACCAGTGTTCGCCCACCAGCCAATTCCTCCGACCAGACTCGCAAGGAACTCGATCATTTATTGGCGCTACAGCGCACCCTCACCCCAGAGCAGATAAAGCGCGTCGAATTCCTGGGCGATATTGGCTTTTGGCCACCCGTTGATTTGCTCTCCTCGCACCCGGATTATCGTCAGAACTTGAAAGACCTGTTTTTTGAAGGTCGTGAAATTTTAGGAGCTGGTTGTAGGGCAGAAAACTATCCGAAAACGGCCCACTTGCTAAAAGGTGTTATGCAGGATATGCGGGTGATGGAGTTTACCATCAAATATCACTTTATTCGCACTCGCCCTTACATTTCGAACCCAAGCTAAAGCCGTTGACTCGGATCGGCACCCCGGCCTTTGCCAGGGGGCACAACTAATGGGCGTTTATCCAGGCATACACCTGGAGCGTATTGCTGCCACAGCATCGGGCCGAATTTCTCAAACTCGCCGAAGAAATCCGTCGTTCGCGGGAGATCATGGGCATTCACTACCCCAGCGATAATGAAGCCGCCCGCCTGGTGAAGCATCAAATGCTGATCTACTATAATAAGAGATCTACCTTTCAACGTGACCTTGAAGCGGCTAAAGCTGAGTGGAAAAAATAGCGCCCCTCTGGAAACTTACTCAGATAAACTGAATTTGTCTGGGTACAGTGATAGTAAGGGAATCTGCTATATCTCGCAAAAAGCCCTAAAAATAGGACAGTGTATTGGCCCTTGTACAAACCTCCATTCGCATGTGAAAAGAATTGCTAGTTACCACCCAATACACATTTAAGATTTGCCTTAGAAATGGTATTATACCGTTAAGGCAAAATAAGAATGGCCTCCCCCGCACCGCTTTAATAATTTGTACTTTTCATAGAGTCCGTTCATAAAAAGTAACCTTTTCGTGAACGGTTTCAGGTATCAGAGCTGAACTTTATGCTATCACTATAAGTCATGAAAAGCGTTCATCGGTCCAAGGGTTTTTGTGAACGATTTTTTAAGGGCTGTCATAACCAACCTAAAGTATTAATTTACAAATATTTACGCCGTTCATTTATTGATCTCCTTTACCCTTTAATTAGACGATTTTGATCTTGACCCGTCCTAATTTATGCTGACCGTTTATTGGTTATCCATCTTTTTATTGACCACTAATTTACACCCTATTTTAACTACCCGCCAGATCCACTGTCTGCTTTTGGGGATAATAATTCTTCCACCTTCGCTTCAACTTTTTTCCCCCGTTGTGCGCTTGAGCCGGCACGAGCATGTCACAACTTAAGTGTGGACGCTTATAGTTGTAAAGGAAAACCGCTTGCTCAAGTACTAACTCGGCCTGGGCCAATGGGTACACCCCTCGGTGAGCTAGATACTCATTCTTGATGATCCCGTTTACCCGTTCAGCAATGGGATTCTCCAGCGGATCACCGCACCGGCGGCCCGGCCGTCTCAGTCATACTGATATCAACATGATAGGCGTCCAGCAACGTGGTATAGATGGCGCTACAGTATTGAATTCCCCGATCACTATGGTGAATCAATGCCTTGGCCGTTCGTCTATTGATCTTTTTCAGGGCCATTTGTAAGGCCGCTTTGCAATGAATAGCCCCTAGAGTTGGGGCTACACAATAACCCATGATTCGTTTGGAATAGGCATCGGTCACGAACGAGATATAGAGGCATCCGTACTGCGTAAACCAATAGGTGATGTCCGATACCGCACCGGCGGCCCGGCCACAATTGGTTAGGTCTTTCCACGACTAAGTCCTTGATCAGGTTCGGGTACTTGCGGAACGGATGACCCGAAAAGGTAGTCCTCACCTTCCGCCTTCGCCTTCTAATTAACAGTCAATTAGCTGCTAGAAGGTCGAAAAAGCCATCCCGTCCCATCTTTATTCCCCTTTCCAAAAACTCTTCCTCTAACATACTGTAGAGCTTACGACCGCCAATACGTGGATGATCCTGACGAACTTTCTTGACCAGAAGTAGTATGTCAGCGTCGTAGCTCACCTGGCCCGTTTGCCGTTGCCAATATTGATAGTAAGCCTGTCGAGAAAAACCAAGCACACCCTCTAGCTGCCGAATCGAAATGTTGGGATAATTGGTCAGCATAAACCGGATGGCTTGGTAACGGACTTTTTTTCAATATCCACCCCCAATTCATGTTTAGCCACCCGGACCAGAGTTGAATAATAAAGGACTTTGAAATTAGCCGCTTCCAGTTCTTGTTCGAGCGAACGCAGCTTGGCCCGCAGTTGATTGACTTCGGCTTCATTCTGCTGGGGCGAGTTCTTGGTTGACGCTCGTTTTCGAGGGGGTGGCAGATCAGAATCACACGAGGCAGCTTGCTTATTGGCTTTTGTCTCCTCTTCGATTTTTCTGATCCAGCGCAGGACGGTCATTCGATTGACTTTATACCGCTCAGTGGCTTGGTCAATGTTGAGTTGACCGAGTAGAACGGCGGCCACCATTTGGCGCATACAGGTTTGGGCTTTTTCATGCGTAGTCTAACAAGTCTGTCCATAAATTGACTGTTTATGGTCAACATTTGTCAGGACAAGTCATCTTGACCCGCCCGGAATAGTTTTGACACCGGTGGTGTTCACTTGGCATCGGTTGCGGGTAGTGCCGGGCCTTTGGGGCCAGGGCTTGCCGGTTACTGTGCGGTCGTCGCCGACGCGAGTGTGGATCGGGTTCCTGTTTGGCGCTGTATTCTTATCGTAGCTGGTTGCGCCGGACCTCCACGGCCGGCGTTTTTTTTGGCAATCTTTTGCCAGATTATTAACTATCAAAACCAGCGAAGCCCAACTGAATAGATGGGCTTCGCTGGGAGGGGCTTCGGTATGACTGTGGTTTACAGGGTGATTTTTTCATGGGTTTTGGGAGGATTTGTGTTTTCCCGTTTCCAGCTTACCGAACACATTACAATGACAAGACCGGTCAGTGCAGGTATTGAAAAGCTCAGGTACCCAAACAGGATGAGCCGATGCAGAAACTCATTACCCGAAAAAGCTTCCACGTATACCTGAAGAAGCGACGGCACACACAGCCAGAGCAGCAAGGTATCGAGGATTCTATGCACCTTATGCTTTTTCCGGGCTTTGGGTACCAGCGTGTTGGAATGAACACCCAGGTTCACCAAAGCTAGGCTCCCGATTGAAGTGATCATCAGTAGTACACTGATGACGCCTACCTCGGAAGTAATTAGGTCGGGATGCGAATGCCCGACAAAACCGATTGTCTCAAGGCTAACCAGGAGCATCAGGCTTGGGAGGATAACGGACGGCGCTTTCATGACTCATTAGGGGTTTGATTAGTTTTGATTGAGAAGAAATTATAGGTAGTTGCTAGATGTAATTAATACAGTTTAAATGGACAAAACAAGATTTTTAAGAATAATATTTTGTTATCCTGCTACAAATAAGCGTTAATTTGTTAAATCTATAGCATATCACGAAATATTATTCGCTTGAATTAAAATTATCATGATAAGTTTTTGAAAAATTGTCTATTCCCTGATTTCTATCATGATAAAATAAAACGGGGATTAAGTATAATTTTGAGTTGAATCGCTTCGGCAGAGAAAGTATCCTGATAATTGTAGTGCCATACCATACCTATGAGTGAATCACAGCAACCCCAGTCGAGTCAACATGTTCCTGATTACACACGACAAATTCTGGAAGAGGCACTGGCCAGACTGACAGTCCAGCAGCTACGCCAACTGGCTGTAGAGGTTAGGGTTAACCTTAAAAAAGGGGATGCCGAGGGAATTAACAGGATACATTTTAGTGCACTCAAGAGTCAAATTGCCGACTTGAAGATTCCAGGATTGAGTCCTATGACAATTCACCGGATGTTTGAGGTACGATCCGGCCATGATGCGAAAAAAGAAAAGTATGTAGACCTCTTCTGGGCACTGTATCAGCTTCAGCAGGTAGAGATACGAACGTTGAGCGGAAAGGATTCAACGCAACTTAAGATTCGCATTGCGGGTGTTCAGGTTGAGTCACCTGATCTACAGCAGCCACTACCTCGTAAAAGTGTTACATACACCTGCTACTGCTACAGTGTGCATCGCTCAAAAATTTTTAGTGGGGAATTGACCTTACACGAACAGAAACGTATGGCTAGTCTTTCCTTACAGGCACAGGCAATTGATGCTGCGGCTAAGAATGAAGCCAGAATTGAGTTTACCGGGAAGTGGCAGGAAGGGAAAAACCTGACTCTGTTTGTTAATTTGTGGGAAGAAAGGAAAACAAAAGAGCGGGATTACATTAATCTGATCATCTCTGCGGGTCAGCAGGATGTTTTCTCGGGTATGGCCACGCCTATATTTTCGCTGGATGATCCTAGCTCTTACTTTACGGGTACATTTTCGACGATCTATACCTTGCCAGCGGACTACGATTCCATCCCGAGTGTAGGGCTAACCATCTTGAAACCAGCTACGGACGCAGCAGATCAGGAAGAACTAGCCCATCAGATACATTATTTTCTGGCTAATAAAGTGCTAGCTGTCCCCCGTGAGGATGTGGTAACTACAGTGGCTACAGCCTGGTCAACCATCAACTCAATGGCGGGGATATACACCGGCTTTTACATGAACGCAGTCACCAGCACCCTCCATCGATTTAGATGTATTATTGAGAGTAACGGGAAGGTGGCACTCCGTCTAATGGATGCGGCATTACAGGAAAGTACAGAAGGCGTTGACACTATGGACAGTCAAATCCAAACCATTCGAGGGGATGTGCGGGTTTGGGGACAGGCTAACCAACTGTTGTCACTGGAATTCAACTATCTGCGACTGTCTGGACAGTATCGGTTTCGGCTGCTTTTTAACCTAACGGCGCCCGACGAATGGGTATGGGGTATTGGTACAGGACTCAATGACAATGAGAAGGAAACGATTATGGGGAGCCGAACGGCAATTAGACGAATGGAATCAGCCCCCAAGCCAGCCGTATTTCTACTCACAGGCAGAGATGATTTCAATAAAGCCACAGGAGAGTATAGTCAGATCTTGTTTGATTTTTTTACGGGCATTACCCAACCAGCACTCACAGAAATTAATACAATTAAGTCGGTAGCTAATTTGACGAGTCCGAATTATGATGCACAGGCCCCAAAGTTCGGGCTGGTTGGGTTATATAAGGTTTACTCCCTAGAACGTCGTTGGGTTCGTGAGAAACCGACCGTACCGCTCAAAGCCCGGCAATATTTTATCGTAGAGTATCCGCTGCGCTTGTGTGCTGATGGAACAGCGTGGATGCAGTTTTCCGCATCGTCAAGTCCGATCCAAACCAGTAAAGTAGAGCGGGGGGTAAATTACCTGGCTATCACGTTTCAGTCCATTCCAGATGGCCCAAAACTTCCGGGGGATTACACCTATATCCATTTCGTTTTCTGGCTCGAAAAAACAGAGGAGGTAAACAAATTGTATGGAGTTTCCGTGAGACGAGGTAAAGTACCGGAAGCGCGGGTAGAGTTGTTCTTAGAAGCCATGACAGATGGGAAGCTACCAGACGAAACAGAGGACGGGTTTCCATTTGGGCAAACGGTATATGATGAAGTTCGCACAGATACGAGAGAAGAGAAATATAAAGAGTGGATGACTCATGCTGAGCATGAATACCGGGCAAAGATCGTGAGATACTTGTCTGGAAAAATGAATAGATTAATATTGCTTCATTCAACGGCTACTTCCGAAGGAGATATCCAACCACGGCAGGAAGGCCATAGACGTATCTATTTTTACCAGGCATGCTATCAAGCCCAGAAAGACGAAATTCAACTGGCAGTAGCTTCTTTAATAAGGAGCCACCGTCACGGCTTCGGTACCAATAAAGACGACTTAAATTATCTCAAGGAGGAAAAAGCACTTTGGTTAAAACATACCGATCTGGAAAGAATTATTATGCAGTTGTGGCCAGAAAGTAAGGTATTTGATTGACTCGTGACTCACCTTCAATTGGGAAATCGGCTCAACACGATGCTGATACTTACTAAAGTTTCCTTCAGCAATATCGCCCGTAAGCACGATAATATCCATGGGCTGATTAAGAGCTTTCTGAACGACCTGGTCTATATAGTGACGAGGGATACCGGCCCCGGCATGAAGATCGCTGATTTGCAAAATTGTATAGCGATATAGACCATCCGGTAGCCCATCCATGGGCACCTGAACGGTAATGTATACTTCTTTTCACCTTCCATTTTAAATATTAAATAAGTATCCTAAATTATAAATTGGCTGATCTAATTGTTCTTGTGACAACATGTGAAATGTAGAATAGTGGATTTAACATTTATTAAAGGAACGTTTAACTAAGGTTACGCTTATCGCGTCTAGATGGATACTGATACTAGTAATTCGACTGGATAATCTTCTGTCACTGTTTCAAGTAGTGAAGCGCCACATTGCCGGATTTGAACGCAATCGTATCAACCAACTTTAAATTAAGCGTTTCCTGTAGGCTTCCCCCAGTAAGCAAGGGTCTCCCCTGCCCCACCATCACCGGATGGACAACCAACTGAAATTCATCGATCAGACCGGCTTGGATGAATTCTGGCAATAAGCTGACACTGTCTACCGAAATTTTGTCGCCCGGTTGCTGCTTCAGTTTTAGGAGTTCTTCGGCCGGGTGGCTGCGGACAATGCGTGTTTTATCATCGACGCTGTTTAAGGAGCGTGACATCACCACTCGATCGATCGCCGTCAGCCGCTCAGCAAATCGATTTTCAGTCGCTGTGCCGGATTTAGTTTGGGCTACATCAGCCCAATAGGGAAACATAAGTTGATACATCACTCGACCGAAAAACAGCAGATCTACCCCGCTCAACGTTGCTGTGAAATACTCCAGCACCTCTTCACTGGGATTGAACATCGTGTGATCGCAGTAGCCGTCCAGGCTAATATTCATACTAAATGATACCGATCTCATGTGGTCAGCCAGTAGTTTACTGTTTATACAAAAGTAAACCAGGTGAGCTACGCTGATGCGGGTCAATCGCGACAATATGAGGGCGTTTTTATGACCATTTGCCTCTAATGAAAGCCATCCTTATATGCTCCTGACCAAATCTATCCAGAGATACTGACGCTTTTAATGTTCTACAGTACCTAAATAGCTGGGGGACACTTAAACGACTTTACCAACTTATTGACGGACTAGTATTGGGCGTCACGATAAACATTAGTCAAGTTTAGCGGGCGAAATGCTCAACGGCTCCTGGATGCGCAACTGGGGATAAGTCGTTTTACAAATAGCCCGAAACGTTTTCTCTTTTTCCTCTGGTGAGTCAACTCCAAATAGAATACGAGCGAACTCGGCTGTGGGTACACCTGCCTGATTGACGAGTTGAGCTTTGAACAAGAGTGCGGCCATTGCTAGTGGATATTGTTACCTAAAGATAGCCGAAAACCTGGTCGCTATAAAAAGAGAAGCTTCTCAAAGAGGTATATTTGTCTATCTTCGTCTAAAAGGCACTTGAAGCGAGCCAAATTAAATTTGGAAAGGAGCAAAAAGTAGAGTTTTCGGCTCCCTTTCTAACTCTTACCTATATACGTAAATAATTTGAATGAAGTACGTTCCTTACTACCGTGTCTCCACCGCTAGCCAGGGTAAAAGTGGATTAGGGCTCTCGGCCCAGCAGGACATCGTCCAACGATTCCTCAAAGCGGGCGACGAACTGCTGGATGAGTTTATTGAAGTGGAGTCGGGGAAGCGGGCCGATCGACCTCAACTGGCCGCAGCCATTGCTCAGGCGAAACAGCATAAAGCCCGCTTGCTCATTGCCAAGCTGGATCGGCTCAGCCGCAATGTGTCTTTCATCTTCTCGCTGCGTAACTCTGAAGTCGACTTTGTGGCTTGTGACATTCCCGATGCTAATACGTTGACAGTTGGCATTATGGCGGTATTAGCCCAACATGAACGGGAACTGATCGGTGAGCGTACCCGATCCGCCTTAGCTGCTAAGAAGGCCCAGGGACATAAATTAGGCATGCCTAACATTACTCCAGAGGTGACTCGTCGAGGTTTAGTCGTCCGTCAACAAAATGCTCAGGTGAATTTAGCCAATCGACAAGCTGCGGAGTTAATTCGTCTCTACCGCCAAGAAGAGCTGACGTACCGAGCTATCGCCGATCGGTTGAATCAGATGGGCTATCGGACCCGGCGAGGTCAAGAGTTTTTGGCCATGAGTGTTAAGCGGCTTGATGAATAGAAAGTATAGAATCAGCCATAATTCTTTGATTAATAAGAGTAATAAGGGGTAGTTCTGCCCAACTCGATGAACAAACTTAGTACAATCGCTACCGCTATGGCTCAGTGCCTGTACCAATAGACGACGGTGAGCAGCTCCTATGAAACGCGAAATTTTCTACATTAACACCGATCTTAACCTGTTGGCTCCGTATGACTTGGCTCCACTTGCCGAGGCTCTGGTGAGGCATGGCGTGCTCTGCTCGCTTTACGTTGGACCGGCGCAGAACGGCTTGTGGTCGGCTAGGCTCGAGACTAGTGGATCCTGCTCAGAACCTGACCTGAATATCGGTGTCATGCTCATGGCAATTGATGCCTTGGACGAGTCCTCCCATAAGCTGTGGGCAGCCTGCACCCGTCGCGAATTCGATATCGGCTATCAGTGCGGAGATGAGCCCAGGGAGTTCAGTCACCATCTTTCGACCACGATACTGGCCAGAATTGCCGAAGTTGGTGCGCGTGTGGTGCTTACGCTCTATTCGGTCGAGCAGCATCCTGGAAGTAAACTGGATGAGAAGTAGGTCATTAAGGGGTTACTTTGCCGCTGCGCTGGGCCGCGCCACGGTGGCCGCCGGAGCCATACGAAACGGCAAAACCATTCTGAATTCTAAATAAACTAGCAGACTCGTATCTCCAGTACTTCATGAAGAAAAACAATGAGTTTAAGCTTGACGACTTGGTTACACTGATCGACCCGCAGGCTGCTCAAGAGTTAGCTGCAGCTAACGGTGAAATTGACTGGCCTGTTCCGGTCATCAGTCAATATGGGCAGCGGGTGCACTGCTGGAACAGCCAACGGCGCGAATTTACGATCACCCTGAGTGCGACTGAGATTAGGAAAGTGAATTGACTGGAGAGTTTACCCCCCAAGAGGGTTAGAAAGGGGAATAATAAAATTAGTGTATCTACTTCATACATCCCTTTCCAATTATATGGGCTTTCGCTGAATCTATCAGCTATAGAAAATAACTAATCGTTCGAGCTGTTCAGCAATGGAAAATCAAAACCATTAAACAATTGATTATCAATACATTTTTTTACGTTGATAGCTGGTAGTAAAGAAGTTCAAATCCCATAACCTCCGTCATGGCTTTGTTACGATAAATCTATAATGTATTAGCTGACTGACAGCTTGGCAGTAAAGCTCGTTTTGTCACAGTTTATGTCAAATAAACTACAAATTGTAAAACTTTAGGTCGTTGCTACTTCAGCCAGGCCAAAAAGACTAGCTTGCCGGTATGAATATAGATAAACAACCATTCACCCCGGATGCGGATGAAGAACTTGATGACCCCTATGTACACACGGTTTCAACGGAGGAGTTTGTAGAAACTGTGGAGCAGGCTAGTCAAGAGACGAAGGAGGACGTATTAACTCCGAACGGGGACTAGCTATTCACTACTTAACCGTGCGTCGGCTCTGTGATAAGTTAGCTTCAGGAGATAGCCTAAAGTAAGAACTAGTTGCGCCTGGGACTGATAGGCAAACTATCGGTCCCAGGTTATAAAACGCGATCCGTTAAAAAAGCTATTTAGTGGACGAATTCGTAGAATTCTAAAATTGCACTTATTGATGACTCAGTTGGTAATGTCTATCCAAAAATCGAAATAAACAAAATAGAACATTTTTGATTATTGATCCGTGAATTAATCCGTAAAGAAGGTAATCTCCTTCTTTACGGATTGATTCACGGATCAATAATGGCAGAGTTTGGCTGCTGAGGTAGACTATAGCTATACTTCTGGTAAACAATCCTTGTAAAAGACAATTAAAAAAACTGGCGATTATTACACGGACATAACTTGACAAGTAGTTGCAACCTTCGTCAATGCAATACACAATGACGCATCGCAGTCGTTGGCTTATTTACCTTGGGTGGCTAAAACAATCAATGCTGCAGCTTCCTTCGGATGGGTCATATAAATGCAGTGGCCCGCACCGTCTACCTCAACAGTTTTAATACTATTGGCCCTTTTTGCATACATCCGTTCCAGGTCCGGATTGATAATCCGGTCAGACTTTGCCACCATATACCAAACGGGTTTTGTTTTCCACGATGGAGTTTGGATAACCGCATGGAAAGCCTGATCGGCAATTGCGGGCTGCGATACTGCCATAAAGCCGGCTATTTCGTTGGAAACACCTGGTGCAAAATCAATTGAAAACATGCCCGGGTCAATGTAATCCAAGCCGTCACTTCCCTTGATTAACGACTTGTAGGCAGGCGGATAGGCTTTTCCATTGTCGGCCTCGGTCTCTCCTACATCAGGGGCATGGGCAGCAATATAAACCAGTCCGGCGACTTTCGGGTTATTTCCGGCAGTCGTTATAATAGCACCCCCATAGCTGTGCCCAACCAATACACAGGGACCGTCTTGTTGATCAATTAATCTGGTCACCGCAGCTACGTCTGCCTGGAAAGAGGTCATTGGATGCTGGGTAATCGCTACCCTGTACCCTTGTCGGGCAAGTATGTGATATACTTCCAGCCATCCCGAACCGTCCACGAATGCACCGTGAACAAGTATTATATTCTTAGTTTTTGCGACTGCCTGCCCATAGCAATTACCTGAAACCGACAAGACCGAAATTATCAGCGAAGAAACGATCCATTTAAACAATCCTTTTTTCATCTTCCGGGGATTTTGATTTTCATTTAAAAGGCGTTGCGATCCATAGGGTTGAGCGACAGTTTTCCCAAACCAGTGCCTCTTTCAGACCTTCACCAGATTGGATTACTTAGTGGTTGACCTTTCCCCCTACTCGTGGTCTGGGTTTGGCTGCTTCTTTAACCAACTCAGCGCTTGCTGAATAGCCTCCAACGAACTATACTGGGGGGTATAGGCTAATAATCGGCGGGCTTTCTCAATACTACCATGGGGACTGTGAGCCAGATGGTCCCACGTTAAAGTAGCATCCTGAGTTGATACGTGCTGACAAAACTCCTCCCAGGGAACAAACCGCAACCGGGCCGGTTGACCATACCAGGCAGCCATTGCTTCAGCGTAGCCGCGCATGGTTAGCGCGTTAGCCGACAGAATATGAAAACTTTCTCCCACAGCCTGAGCCCGATGAGTCAACGCCTGCATAAAGCCCAGGGCCACATCGTCGACATGCACATGATGTAATGTTTCCATGCCTCTATCAGGCAGGAGTACTTCCCGACCCTGGGCGAGCTGATCAAACACGACGGGATTAAGGTTTCCAGCCGGATTAATAGGAAGCCAGCCCGGACCCACTAAATGGCCAGGGTGAAGTACAGTTGCCGGAAAGCGTCTCTGATCGACTTTTCGCAAGAGAAAATCTTCAATGGCTGCTTTTTGAATGCCATACTCGCCAAAGGGGTAACGTGGCTGTGATTCTTCGGTAGGTACGATGACACTGTGGCCATGGACCCACATGGTCCCACAATGCAGGTAATGCTCCAGTCGATGCTGTAAGGCACTGACCAGTTGATGAGCACTGTTGAGTTGAAAACAAATTAGGTCAATGACTACTTGTGGACTTAAGTCAGCAATAGCCTGACCAAACTTGCCCTTCCCGTCAAGCTGGCTGCGGTCTAAGGAAACCAATTCGACCAGTTGCCAGGCCCTATGAGGCTGATAGGGCTGCCTCTGCTGTCGACAAACACAAATGACCTGATGGCCAGCTTCAACTAAGCGTGGTACGAGAAAGGTACCCACGTGCCCAGTACCGCCAATAACTACTACGCGCATTGGGAAAAGGATTTGATCAGGTAGCTAGCTTCTTATAGATGCATTCCGGGTAAATTAGTAAATCCCTTCCATTATGTTGCTGTGGCGATGTGCATTTAATCGTCAATATTAAATCAGGACAAGACTTTTCATCGTACGCGATCAGAAAAGGCAACCTTTATGCGAACGCTTTTATATTCATACTTTATTGGGCGAACCGGCAAGTGAATTATGAAATATCGTTCATTCATCGAAGCGTTTTCGTGAACGAAATCCTTGAATTCAAAAATTGCACTTATTGGTAACTTAGCAAGTAGCGACACTTCAAAAATCGAAATTGACATAATAGTACATTTCCAATAGAGCTCAATAGTCAAATCGCACTACGCTAAACAGGTAGGAAAATTTCAAATGGAACAACTTGCCCGTTAAATCGAACTATGTGCATTTCTAAAAATAGGTTGCCTAAAGGATTACGATTAGAATTCAATAAGTGTCGCACTAACTCAACTCCTGAGGGTGCTCCCAAACAGTTTGATATTTGGAAAGCACCATCAGGTTCGCCATCTTCGAGTCGAATCCATTTTGTTAATTTACCCGATTGTCCCTAGTCTATAAACCATCCCAAAAATGGACCTAATTTCCAGATATGCCTGGGTGCTATTGATCGGAGTGACGGTCGTTAATTACGTTATTATTAAAGCCCGGGTTCAAGAACACATTGACATAAATCCTGACCTTAAAGCGGGGTATGACCAAATTCTGAAGGCCCTTCTTATCTATGGAACGATTCCGGGGTTGATCATGGCCATGGGTAGTTTGACCGGACGAACAACTTCGGTTTACGATTATTTCCATCCAGGGACGCTGACGCTGAACCCTTTCGTGTTGCTACTCCACCTCTATATTATTGTTATTTGGATTTTGGCCGTTCGTTGGATTTACTTTAAACAGGGGGCTGAGATACTGGTTCGCCATCCTGGGGTATTTACCTATCGGGGATTGGGTAATTCGGTTACACCCACATCAACAATCATAAAAATAGTGTTTGCTCTTGCCCTTTTAGGTGGCATTGTGGGCATGACAAGGATGTGGATCGCCGACTTTCCCGCCTTTTTAGAAAATCTGTTCAGTTAATAGGGGGCTAAGACACTAACCCATTTGAACAGGTTATAGCTTAGCCGTACCCCCATCAACAACAAGCACCCCTTTACAAGGGATAACTACGACAAATAAAGAGGGGCTAACCTGCACGGCGTGCAGGTTAGCCCCTGGGCAAGGATACGATGGCTTTACCATAATTTTTCAGCGGGCGGGCGAATCTCCAGCCGTCGGAGGTATATCGTGCATTGCCCCCGGTGATGGGTTTGATGTTCGAACGCTTTGAGCAACCAACCCAATCGCGTAGCCGTGCGCCTGCCTCCCGGCATATCCCGCGTGACGACTTCCCCCAATTGACCGCCATTCATACGCTTCAGGGCATTTATCGTATAGTCGTAGCTGGTGTAGACATAATACATCACCGAATCCCGGCTTTGCGCGGTCGGCCGTTGTTCAAAGCCCGGCTTAAAAAAAACCGCTTGAACCCCCGCATTTTGTACCCCCGTAGCGTGGGTGGCCATGACCACATTGGCGATGGCCAGATGCAGCATTTGTTGGCTGAAACTTCGGATGGAATCGGCCGCCCGAAAGCCGTATTGATCGGCAGGCATAGCGGTGAGGTATTCCCCGGTGTAGGCTTTGGCCCGTTCCCAATCGGCAATCAATTGCTGTTTCCAGCTATCGTTGGCTGGGTTCTGGGCGGTAACCGAACAGCTGCTCAACGAAAGCAGTAGGCTGAAGAGTAGTTTCATAGTAGGTTAATTTTAAGGTGAATGAACGATGTACCAAGCATGACCAAGCGGGCTAAACTGCTGCGTCTAAACAAGTCCATTAAGTTACTGAATCGATCGCCCACTACGGGTACTTTTCCGCAGAACTTCCCAGGGCGAACGCTTATCGTAGGTTAGGGCAAGAGCTGCAACAGCCCGTTGCAACTGTCACCAAGCCGTGATCGGGCTGAGTCATCTCCTGCAACTAAGCCACCAGCTCAGCCATGCCCTGTTTCTCAATCATCTTTTCAGCCGGTTGGTAAGCGATCCCTTGGACTTACTCTCTTTTAGTGGAAACTTCGTTGAGATTGTTTCCACTAAAAGAGAGTAGGTCAATTGATCCTAATACCCTGTTTATCACAAATCGTATTTTGCCGATATATACATTATAAGATACCTACTCCCCTCCCCATTTCAATTTTTGTACGTTTCATATTCACCATATATAAACAATAACCTTTACGTAAACGGTTTTAGGCTTATAAATTATAAAGCAGAATAGGTTATTTAACTATAATGGTAGTTTAATGATAGAAGGGTTTTCGTGAACGATAAGGGCATATTTATTTTTGTACTAAACCAATAAATAAGCTAGAATAGGCATCTAAAAATATAAATAAATGGTATATTTCCAAGGCAGTAATTTGATTCTAAAACCTAATTAGTACGATAGAACTCAGGTTCCAAGATAGCGAAGAAGCGATACTTAGGACATTGAAGAGTAAGCCCAGGCCAGCGCAATTACCGACCGCTACCGATCGGTAATTGAATCAAATACGTAGTTACTTCTCCTTCCTAGCTTTCCACCGTCAAGCTTCCTCCGTGTCCTTTGGTCACAATATCATAACTCAAACTAAGCCCTAGGCCGGTCCCTTCGCCGGTGGGCTTGGTGGTAAAAAAGGCTGGAAGATCTTGGCTTTTACCCCACATCGGGCATACCCATGCCGTTGTCACGGCCCCTAATTCTACCTGCTCTTTCTTGCGCTTGGTACTCACGCTCATCATGGGTGGATAGCCGGTTAGTGGCTGTTTTTGCCGTTGGGCAAGCGTGTAGAAGGCATTGTTGAATAGATTTAGTAATACCCGTCCCATCTCTTGGGGCACCACATCAGCCCCAACCCGCTGACTATCAGCAATTAGTTAAGCCCTTTGCTTGCTTTTTCCCGCTCGATTCCCTATCCTTACAAACCCGAAGTAACCCCGCCAGGTCCTACCTCAAACAGAAGGGCCGAAAGGGCTATTGGCTCCGCTCCCTACGGCTCAACGCGCTCTCCTGACCCTAGTTTCCCTTACCGGCTCGTATGAACGTCCTAAGGAACCCTCGATCAGTTCGTTCCGGTCGTTTAACTACTCCTTCAAATGATTCATCGCCTGTTTTGCCTGTTTTGCCTGTTTTCCCTCCTTGGGCTGCTTCCCGGGCTCCTGTGCGCCCAGCCATCGCCGACTTTGCCCACAGCGGCCCAGGATTCTCTCTACCTCCGCCAAACCTACCAGAAGCGGGAGGTGATGGTGCCCATGCGCGACGGAACCCGCCTGTTTACCCAGATTTATGCCCCCAAAGACACCCTGACTCCGCACCCAATCCTCTTGTGGCGCACCCCCTTCGGCTGTCAGCCCTATGGGCCGGATCTATTCCGTCGCAAGGTAGGCCCCAATCCCTTTACCCTGCGGGATAACTATATCATGGTCTACCAGGATGTGCGCGGACGCTGGGCCTCCGAAGGATCGTTTGTCCAGCTGACCCCCCACCTGGATCAGAAAAAGACCCCCACCCAGGTCGATGAAGCCAGCGATACCTATGACACCATCGACTGGTTACTGGACAACCTGCCCGGCCACAACGGGCGGGTAGGGCAATGGGGCAGCAGTTATCCGGGCTTTTTTACCTCGGCCGGTAGTCTGTCAGGTCATCCCGCCCTGGTGGCCTCCTCGCCCCAGGCACCCGTCTCGAATCTGTGGCGCGATGACGCCTTTCATAACGGGGCCTTTATGCTGGCCGCTAATTTCCGATTCTATCGTCTCTTTCAGCCCCATCCTAAACCCACCCAGACCAACCCACCCGCCCTGTTTGAGGCCGACGATGCCGATGGCTACCGGTTTTACTTGAGTATGGGACCGACGGCCAATTCGGAAACGGGTTACTACCGCAATCGCAACCCCTACTACCACGAAAACGTGGATCATCCCACCTACGATGCGCACTGGCAACGCCGTACGATCCTGCCCCACCTGCGGGGCATCAAACACGCCATCCTGGTGGTGGGGGGCTGGTTCGATGCCGAAGATTTGTACGGCACCTTCCACACCTACCAGGCCATCGAAGGGCAGAATCCCGGTATCCAGAATCGGATCGTGGTGGGTCCCTGGGTGCATGGGGGCTGGATTCGGCCTTCGGGCCAGACGCTGGCCGATCAAGATTTCGGTACCCAGCCACTGCCCTTTTACCAGCAAACCATTGAAGCGCCCTTCTTTCGCCATTACCTGCTGGACCCCAGTGGTCCCTTTGATCTGCCCGAAGCCACCCTGTTTGAAACCGGCACCAATCGCTGGCGGACCTTCGATACGTACCCACCCCGAAACCTCACCTCGCGAACCCTTTACCTGCAGGCGGGGGGCAAACTGGGCTTCGAGGCCCCCACGGCGGCTCGATCCTTCAGTGAATTTTTGTCTGATCCGGCCCACCCGGTGCCCTATTCACCCCGGATCAATGATGGCTTTTCGAAGGATTATATGGTCGACGATCAGCGCTTTGCGTTGGCCCGACCCGATGTGCTGACCTTTCAGACTGAACCCCTTGGGGCGGATTTAACCCTGGCTGGACCTATTCTAGCTAACCTACTGGTCTCCACCACGGGTACCGATGCGGATTGGGTGGTGAAGCTCGTTGACGCCTATCCGGCCGATACGCCCCCTAATCCGGCCAAGCCCGGGGTGGTTTTTGCGCATTATCAGCAACTGGTCCGGATGGAGATCCTGCGGGGCAAGTACCGCAACAATCCCAGCCAGCCTCAGCCCTTCCAGCCGGGTCGGCCCACGGCTATTGCGGTCGAGCTACAGGATGTGCTGCATACGTTTAAAAAAGGCCATCGGTTGCTGGTTCAGGTGCAGAGCTCGTGCTTTCCCTGGGCCGACCGCAACCCGCAAACGTTTGTTGATATTTTCCAGGCCAAACCGGGTGATTATCAGAAAGCCACCCACCGGGTTTATCACGGTCAGGGTGCCCCCAGTCGGATAACCGTGGGGATCTTGTAAGACCACAAAGCCATGACTGCCGAACGCAAGTGCTGGCTTTTTACTGGGGTTTGGCTTAGTCGGGTTGTATTACTTGGTTCGTCCAGCCGTGCGTAACGGGTAGGGACCGGTTAATCACTCACCGGATGTTCACATCACGCAACGGTATAAAAAACGATGGACGCTTACTCACCAGCGTTAGCCTGGTGGGTTCTTGTTACCAGTAACTAGGCCAACAGGATGGGAACCCGAAGAGACTTTGGGTCCCTTTGCCGTCGCCGTACGAAACGGCACAGGGACCCTACCTCAAAATACCCTCCTACTTGAGACAAAGAAAGTCGAAGGGATATGCTACAAAAAATGGGCGTTTCCTGGGATACTACCTGCCTTTCGTTCTATTCTAGGAAGTACGTAAATATTTCTAATAAAAACTTGGGTTTTCCCAGTACTAATTCGGTTATGGGTAATCACTTTTCGCACGTTAAGAGTGAAGTACGAAAACGAATAGGAATGTGCTAACATTCCTAATGACTGTGTGCATAGGCCAGAACCCCGCGCCAATTCCTTATTGAAAAAACAAAATGAGTAATCACAAGTATTAAGGGTGTGAGCATATACTAGACTCATACTCAATAATTTATTTGTGTCACTCTCAGGGCCTATTATTTGCATTGAAGACGATAAGGACGACCAACTTTTAATCGCAGAAGCCATTAAGGAGTTACAGATCCTGAATGAAGTATGCTTTTTTTTTGATGGTGAGGCTGCACTCGAATTCCTGAAAAGCACGCCTAAAAAACCATTTTTGATCTTGTGCGATACCAATTTGCCGCTAATAAATGGCATTGAGTTGCGTAAACGGCTAAACGAAAACGAGTATCTCCGGCGTAAATCGATTCCCTTCGTATTCATTACGACCTCGGCCAACCCAGCCCTCGTTCAAATCGCTTACGATATAACCGTGCAAGGCTATTTTAAGAAACCTTACACCTACATTGAGCTAAAACGACAGATTAAACTGATCATAGCTTACTGGAGCGAATGTCTTCATCCTACTAGCGAAGTATAGCAGCTATCCATTCTTAATGCTTTTCGCACTTTAGGAAGTGGAGATTTCGCTGCCTCAGGTTCTGAATCACTTTTGGTGATTAACCCAATCCAACCACTCGTTTTCGTAACAGGTCAAAACTGGCTCTGCCATACATGGTTCGCTTGATGGTCTTCAGCCGATTCACCTGCCCTTCTACCTGCCC
>NZ_CP045997.1:9943825-10188429 GCF_010233585.1 Spirosoma endbachense | reverse complement strand
CCAGCAATCTGGACGATGAAGAGAAAGTGAATATTCAGCAATACATCACAAGAATATACGGGAGCCTTACTTCTTTCAACCTGCTCTTTAAAAACCAGAATCAGCAGTTTGTCGGCGAGAAAGTCCTTAGCGAAGTATAATTAGGACTTTCGCTCAGAACCACGGTCCGCCGTTGCGGTGCCACGGTTACTACTGGCGGACCGTGGTTCTGAGCGAAAGTCCTATTACTATTTTTTCATGTAGTTTTGGGTTAGTAGATTTGAAGTTCCCCGCTATCGGCTCGATAACGGGGACTTTTTTGTTGAACCTCCCAAATTCATTGCTGCCAATGCTTACTGTCGGCGGTCAAACAGAGTTTTCTCAACCTCTTCTTTATAATTACGCCCGATTGGGATCTGGTTCCCATTCACGATCAGCCGGTTGCGCTCAATTCGACTGATTCTCGACACAGCCGCAATGAACGACTTGTGTACCCGCATGAACTGGCTTTGAGGAAAAATCTCGTGCATGGCTTTGATAGAGCCTTTTATGACAATTTTACTGGTAGTCGTATAGATAATAGCGTAATCCTTAAGTCCCTGGATATAGATTACATCATTAAAATTCAGCTTGATACGCTGTAGGCCACTTTTTACAAAGATTGACTCGGGGCGAGTTTCGGCCGGGCCGTTTTCCAGATTGGCGTTTTGTTCTTTCAGAGCTAAAAAGTCGCGGATTTTCTCGATTGCCTGTATGAATCGAGGATAGGAAATGGGTTTTAACAAAAAATCGATAACGCCCAGTTCAAAGCCCTCGAATGCATAGTCGCGGTAAGCGGTGGTAAAAACCGTAATGGGTGGACGAGGCAGCGTTTTCAGAAAATCAATACCGTTCATACCGGGCATTTCGATGTCCAGAAACAACACATCGGCTTCATGATTTTCCAGATACAAAAGGGCTTCACGAGCATTGCCGAATTGGTGCACGGACCCGGTAAAATCGAATCGACCCAGATAGCCTTCCAGCACTTCACGGGCTAGTGCCTCGTCATCGACGACTACACAGTTTAGCATCATTGGTTTGGTGGTTTCCGGAAATCCTGCCGGTTAATTGACAACCCGGTTCAGGGTGTAACTCAAATTCTCGTCGCCAACCCTAAATCGGCGTTCCTGGTCCAGAATAAACAACACGTTATCATCGCCTTTCAGCAAATAAATGGAAACCTCAGGTTTGTCGGAATCCAATTGATAAACAATAGCGTTTGGATCAGTTTTTGTACCGTGTACGATTGCCCATTTTCCTTCCCGAGCCGCCGAGCGGTTCAACGTTCCCAATAGACGATAAGTCGTTGGCTCATGAGTAGTCGGGTCCTGATAGAGCGTTAGTCCCCACTTCACTTTCCAGCACTCCGGGCTAACAGAAATCTTCCAGTCTTTGGCGATTTCGGAACAAGGGAACCTGCCGCCAAAAACACCAACCACTGCCGGTCCACTGGCAACGGGTGAGCGGGAGGTTTTTTTCGAGGGAACATTCGTCAGGCGGGCTTCCTGCGCGTTGACCAGATTGGCAGAGAAAAGCAGGCCGATCAGGAAGACGGATAGGGTTCTCATTTTCATTGCGTTCAACGATTATTTTCTATTCAGGGTATAACTCCAGCCCTCATGACCAATCATTAGTTTGCCCTGCTGATCCAATAAGTGGAGCAGCCGACTCCCCGAGCCATTACCTTCCAGATTGACAAAAGAGATGGCCGTTTCGGGTGTATCCGGATTTAATCGATAAATCTCCCTGTTTTGGGCATCTTTCAGAATCGCCCATTTCCCTTCCTTCTCCAGGCTGATTCCACCATTTTGGAAGCCGGTTGTATTCGGTTGCGTCATGCCATAGGTATACCGAATTTTATAGACCGTAGGCGCTTGATTTCGAGGGTCCCGCTGAAGGGCTACGTTCCATTTTATAAACTCACAATCTGCACTGGCTGGAATCGACAGCATCGTTCTCGGAATCATGTCGCAGGGGCTGCTGGCCACAAAAATGGCTGGTTCGGGCGATGTTCGACTGGCCTGGACAAACCAGCTAGCCAGCAGGACAAGCATACTGATTTTGGCGAAATTCATAGTAAATAAGGGTCTATTTGTGCGTATTTTTCACACGTCATTTCCGTTCCAGCGTCCACACATCGTTGCTGTAAACGAAGTCAGGCTGGCTGATATCCTGCCCACCATATTTTCCGCCCGTCATGTAGATTCTCCCTCGATGCACACAGGCCGCAATCCCTCCGCGCGGTGACCAGGGTGCGTTTTGTTCGCGCCAGGTGCGCCCATCCGAACTGACTAAAACCTGACTGCTGAATTGCCCATTTCGGTTACAGCCCAATAGCCAGATCTGCCCATCCAGCACCACGGCCGCATAGCCGAAAATTTGTGTGCCCTTGACAATTTCGGGCGTTTCCAGCTTCCAGTTTACGCCATCGTTCGACGACCAGACGTCGTTATTGAGGAGGTATAATTTATTCTGTAAGGTTACGATCTGGCTACCACTTCGCTTACCAAACGGTAGATTGTCTTTTACGTTCTTCCAATGGACACCATCCGGCGAATTCCAGATATCGGCGAATTGGGTCTGGCTGTTTTCTCCGCCGATCAGCCAGATCTTATGCTGAAAAACAAAGGGGTGATAGAAAAATCGCCTGGGCAGATTGCTTTCTCCGGCGATGCGATTCCAGTGCCTCAGATCCTGAGTCTGGTAAATTTCGGGCCTAAACGTATATCGTTCGATATTCCCCGTAAAATGGCCAAGCCCAAGAATCGTGTCGTTGAACTGGACGTAATCCAGAAATGCCAGGTTGGAAATGGCATTGGGCAATGTCGATTTTTTCCAGTTTCTGCCATCAACCGAGAACCAGTTGCCATCGGGATGGAAAACCCAAAGCGTATCCCGATGACTGAACATCTGGAAATTATAGCTCTTTTTCCAGGGGCCCTCCTCCAGCTTTTTTGTCCATTTGTAGTCAGGCTTGCTAATCGGGGCAAGTCCATCTGTGTACTTGCTCAACTGTTCGGAATTGATCAACCGCGCTAGTAGGAAGGAAATCAATAGATAACGAAATAGACTATCCATCGCTCGTTCGTGTTTAGGGTCGAAAGCACAGGCACATTGCGCTATCAGTCAGCAAATGAGATATATAAAGCCGCTTTGTAGGTATCCAGCCTGTCTTCTGTTTGAAGCGTATAGCGTCCTGGATAGAGCAGTTCCAGTCGTTTCCGAAGATTGGTCAGACCAATACCACCTTTCTGTTGCTTAGGCTGTGCGGTTGGTTTGTTGTTTTCAACCGTCATTTCCATCGCTGTTGAATTCAGAGTCAGTGTGCCATGAAGCCAGGATTTTTCGGCCTGTTTGCCCACGCCGTGCTTAAACGCATTTTCGACCAGCGGCAGCAACAAAAGTGGAGCGATTTCCTGCCCGTTCGGATTACCGTTGATTTGAAGGGCAATCTCGGAATGATCACCACAGCGGATTTTCTCCAGTTCAATGTAGTTCTGTAAATAGCCAATTTCCTTTTCGAGCGGCACCCGTGCATCATCGCTGTCATAGAGCATATACTCCATCATTTCGGATAGCTTCAAGACCATATCCGGGGCAAGATCGGACTTCTTAAGGGTCAGCGCATAGAGGTTGTTGAGGATATTGAACAGAAAGTGCGGGTTCACCTGCGACCGCAGGAAATTCACCTCAGCCTGTAATTTTTCAACCGCAATCTTCTGCATCATACGCTGCTGCTCATACCAGTCGATGCTCAGTTTCAGGGGAACCATCAGGCCCAGGTACCACAAGGTGCTAAAGAAATTGTAGGATAACGTTTCGTACCAATTCCGGTTTAGAGTTGGAGCGATGATGAATCCGTATAAAAAATAATCATAAAGAGTCTGTACGAACAGATAGCCCAGGATTGACAGGAATACCAATGAGAAATAGCGGACATAACGCCCGGTTAGCAAATAGCGGGGTAACAGGTAGTGTAGATTGAGGTAAGCAATGCCAATCAGCAGAACAACTCGAATACTCACACAGGCCGCAAAAAAAGGCAAACCGGCCTTATAAATCAGGTATCGCTTCTCATAGAGAAAAAAACCGGTTATCAGTATCCAATAGGCCGTATGCACCAGCGCGTACTTGACTGGGATAGTTCGGTTGGAGAGCGGAATTTTTACGCGTCTATCCAGAAAGTCCATGCGAAAAACAGTTTGTAATCCGATGTAAATGAACGTAAAAGAAAAACGACCTGAAAATTATATCGACCAACGACCAAAAAAGTAGAGGAAGGGAATTCGCCCATGCGGCTCGTCTATTTTTCCGACCGTTGGTCTACTATTTTTTGGAATGATAAACGTCTTCAGTTGCTTTGTTCAGGCTCTTCGCTAAATCAATTGCATATGAAAACAAACTGGTTAATTCGGCTTTCCCAGACTCTTGGCTGGAAGAAGAATCGAACGCAAATTTTTATGATGATGATGATTCCTATTGATAAAATCATACTAAATCATAACTATTATAAAAATCTGCCTTCGATCAATGTTTACTGCAAACTCCTGCTGCTGCTCATACTTACGTTGCCCGCATTCGGGCAGAGTCCAAAAGTAGGCGGCCCCTGCGAAGGCTGTGAAGCGATTCATGAGACTTCGGTTCCATTCGACAAACTGGATAGCTTCCTGAAGATGCCCGATGCTACCTGGGAAGGCAAAAAACCGTTGGGCATCAATGGCATTGTGTATAAGGCAGATGGCAAAACGCCAGCTCCGGGTGTCATTTTATACATCTATCATACCGACGAAACTGGTCATTATACCGCGAAAACAGACGCTAAAGGCTGGGAGAAACGGCACGGGTCCATACGCGGCTGGATGCGTACCAATGATAAAGGCGAATACAAGTTTGTTACGCTCCGTCCGGCCCCGTACCCCGGTCGTACGGATCCGGCTCATATTCACATCACCCTAAAAGAGCCGGGAATCAATGAATACTACATTGATGAGTACCTGTTTGATGACGACCCGCTGCTTACTGCCGAAAAGCGGCAAAAGCTGGAGAATCGGGGGGGTAGTGGCATCCTGAAGCTCAAGGATGTCGGCAATATGTTTAAAGCCAGTCGGCACATTATCCTCGGGAAAAATATTCCGAATTATCCCATAAACCAGTAATAGCTACCCTGTATTCGTGAACAATACATCCTCCCGGTTGAGCGAGGACGGCTTCGCTATTGCCCTGATTGTCAGCTCACGACCCGATTGATACAAAACCAATCGTTATGAAACGTCTCTTCGTCTTCCTTTTTTTATCTGTTTTTGGCCAATGCCAACTGAAAGCCCAACTCACTGATAGTCTGGGCTCGGCAAGCGGATTTTTTGCAGATTCTATTACGGGGAAGGCCATTCCATTTGCGACTGTGAAGCTGTTTCAATTGCTCGGCGGTCCGAAGAAGAAACTGGCTGAGGGTACACTTACAGACAGCCTGGGGCATTTTTCGTTAAAGAATCTGCCCTATGGCACGTATTCCCTTGCGTTTAGCGCAGTCGGTTATCGGGCATTCCAAACGCCGGTCTGGACGATAAATGGTCAAAGTCCTACATTCGATCTGGGCACCATTGCCATCAGTCAGGATGTAAAAAATCTGAAAGCCGTAACAGTCAGAGGGCAAAAGCCTTTGATTGAACAACGAGTGGATGGAATTACCTTCAACGTGGAAAGCCTGCCAGCCATTGCCGGTAGCAATGCGTCGGATGTGCTGCGCAAAGTACCCCTGCTTTCGGTCGACGCGAACGGTGGGCTGTCGATGCGGGGGAGTTCGAATATCCGGGTTTTTATCGATGGTAAACCGTCCGACATCTATGCTTCGTCGGTGGCAGATGCGTTGAAATCAGTTCCTGGCGAAAGCATTGTTAGCGTTGAGGTGATCACCCATCCATCGGCCCGGTACGATGCAGAAGGAACCGACGGAGTAGTGAACATCATTACCCGACGAATTCGAACGAATATCACGAATGGCAATGTGAGTGGCGTTCTGGGCAATCGAAGTGAAAGCCTGATGGGAAATGTGCAAAGCAAATACGATAAATGGCTGGTAAAACTAGACGGATTTTACCAAACCTACTGGAATCGGAATGGATCGTTACTGGAACGAAAAACAGGGGCCGTTCAGGTCGTTCAGAAAAATGAATCCCGACAATCAGGCGATTACTTCTTTGGCGGAGCCAATGTTCTGTATAGCCTCGATTCGCTGAATACGCTCACTGTGGGTTACCGACATCGCTGGTCACCCTACCAGACGCATGTAATTTCAGATAATTTTTATACCAAAAATGGCGCCGTTCTTCCCTCCTTTCGGCGGCAGATCGATACGCCCATTACGAACGATGGGAATGCATTTACCGCCGGATACACCGGAAACTCACGGGATAAACAGAAAGAAATTTCGCTGCTGGCCACCTATTTTCAGTTCAACGGCACAAACCGTTACGACATGGAACAGACCAATAATGACCAAACACCTAACAAAGAAAATTTCTTTGGCAAAACCCTAAACCGCGACCTGATGATTCAGGCAGATTATATGCAGTCGTTTCAGAACAATCTGAAGTGGGAAATCGGCGGAAAACTCACGCAAAAAAATCTCAACAGCGATAGCCGGTTTGGGATCTATGATTTTGACACTCATTCCTACACGAACGACCCACTCCGAACAAATGCATTCTCGTATCAAAGCACGATTTATGCGGTGTACACCAACTTTAGTTTTCAGCTAAAAAAATGGCAATTTATGACTGGGATGCGCTACGAAAAAACAGATCTGAATGCCAATTTTAAGGGCAATTTATTGCAGATACCCGCTTTTCAAAATCTGGTCCCCAACCTGTTAGTCAGTAAAAATCTGAATCAGAAAAGCACAGTAAAGCTGGGGTATACAGTGAAGCTGGTTCGCCCGTACTTTTCCTACCTGAATCCGACAGTCAACAACAGCGATTCTCTCACTTTTCAATTTGGCAATCCTTACCTACGCCCCGAAATCACCCGCCGATACCAGCTTAGCTTTTCCCGGAATGGCGCCCGATTATTTACCGACATTGCTCTGTTTTACAACCACAACCAAAACAGCATTGAGAGCATCCGAACTGTACGGTCTGAGGGCGTCGTTGAAAATACCTGGCAAAATATTGGCCGCAATAAACGGCTGGGTTTTTCAGCAAATCTGACCTGGAAACCCAGCCCAAAAATCAGTCTGGGAAGTACGCTGACCATGCAGTATGTTCAACTGGAAAGTCCGGCTATGCAATTGCGTAACAGCGGTCTGATGCGGCAATTAGTTCTGAATTACAGCTATAAACTACCCAAAGGCTACAGCATTGACTTTTACGGTTTTTTCGATGTGGCTACGATCCAGTTACAGGGCTATCGTTCCGGCTGGAAATTTTACAACATGACATTCAGTAAAAAATCGACGAATGACAGGTTTAACATGAGTTTGCGCATGGAAACGTTCCTGACGCCCTTCACCTTTATCGACGAAGTAACCACGACGGAATCGTTCTATCAACGACAAACCAGTCGCTATCAGAACCAGAATCTTCGACTTACGTTCTCGTACAAGCTGGGCAAAAAGGACATAAAAAGCCCCCGGATGCGGCAGGCAGAAAACCCGGAGTAATAAGGTCATCGACAGACGGAATCCATTGGACACAAGTGCGCTCTGATGTGTCCTGACCCTAAAGAGAATCGTACGGATTGAATCACCCGCCAGTAACTCCGGCCAGAATTAGAATCTTTGTCCTCTCTTTTTGTACAAGCCAGGCGCTCAGCAACGTTCCAGCTTTATAAATGGTCTGCGGTTTGTTCCGTGTACTCTAATATATCCCCCGGCTGGCAATTCAGCACGTCACAAATAGATTCCAGTGTACTAAATCGAATTGCCTTTGCTTTTCCGGTTTTGAGTATGGACAGATTGGCGAGCGTTAAACCCACTTTCTCTGAAAGCTCATTCAATGACATTTTTCGCTTTGCCATCATTACATCTAAATTTACGACGATAGGCATTGCTTATACAGTTAGGTCGTTTTCGGCTTGAATCTCTACCCCACGCTTGAAAACCTGCGAAATGATAAACACGAGTCCCGCCATAATAATAAATTCTTCAGTAGCTCTCTCTCCCTGAATAACCCCCGTTTTTTTTAACAACCAATCGGTGTGGACATTGCTCAGAATAGCGACAAACCAGATTCCTAATAAAATATAGCTACTATTTTCAAGTAGACGAGCTAATTCAAGCTTAAAGGGATTTGCCAGATTCACCTTCGATAAGACTTTGATTACCAGATAAAACACGAATGCTTTCATACTCAATAAAGTAACCATTAAGAAAACAGACAGGGTGTAGTGCCATAAACTGAACTGTCTGAGGGTAATTAAACTCATCCCCTTGTACAGGTTTTTTGCCCCCTCCGGGTTAACACAACTGACACCATAAGAAAACAGAATCGCGCCAGCATGGATCAGTAAACCTATGAATGTCACCCAGGCCAGGACGTACATGATCGTAAGCATATCTTCGGTCCTCGTTTTTGTCTTGATTTTAGTATTCATCGTCTAGTTTTTTATAGTACATTGTCCTCGACGATCAAATATAGATAATTATTTATTGCTTATCAATAAATAAACTACCCTTTTCGATAAATTCAGAACATACTATCGGTCTCTGAATGTGGTGTCGGTTTCTTAAAACCGACACAGGGCGGCCGGTTCGCCGTGACAATTCTCAAAACGTGTCGTTCAGGCCGGATGCGGTTTCTTAATCAGGTTGAAGGACCTGACCCCACGCCAATACGCCAATAGACCTAACCTTCGCCAATACCCACTAAACCTTGTCAAACAGGGTAGCCATCTCTTCAACTGTACGGAGTCAATCAACCACCAGTAATGTTCCTGTAGCGTCGGTTTCAGTCTATTAGCCAGCCTGGAAATCGACGCTTTTTCAATGAGCGACGTACGTGCTAATCTGTGCGACGAAATCGCTAACAGATACCTTCTGTTTCGACTGACTTTTGCCCAGTCCTTTCGACGTCCGAATAAGAACATTAGCCAACATTACGTCCATGAAAAAATTATCCCTCTTACTCATCAGCCTTATCATCACGACAAGTACATCCACTCTACAGGCTCAGTCCCGACCAGCCATTCGTAAGCCGGTTACCCCGACTGCCCAGTCTGCTGCCAAACAGCCAGGCTCTACTCGAACAACGACCATCCTGGATAAAAAGATAGCTTCTGAAACGGGCTATTCCCGTAGCCCAGTAGCTTCTGAAACACCAGCCGCAACGGTCGTTCAGCCCGCTTCCACCGCACCTGCGAACATAGTCAGTAGACCGCAGACTACCCCAAAGCAGTTAGCCGCTCCTGCCGACTCTAAAGAAAGCCATCTTTGGATTGGCTTACGATTGGGGATCAACTCGACCACAATCAGTGGTGTCGATATAGCAGCGGTAGGAACGGGTGGCCATTTTGACCGGGTAACGGGTTTTCATGCAGGAGCTATATTGACTATAGGCGGGCCAATTTTTTCGGTACAGCCTGAACTTCTTTTCTCCCAGTACGGGGTCCGCATGACGTTTGGTGCCGATTATTTGCAGCTTAAATACAATCTGATTGAAGTTCCAGTACTGGCAAAAGCCACATTTGGCCAATCGAATCTTCGCTTCTTTATCAATGCGGGTCCGGTTGCGACATACACGATGGGTGGCACAATTTCACTACTGGACGATGGCCAAGCCGGTTCACAAACGATCGATATGACCAACGAAGGGCGTTTGTCTTTTGGCGCGTCGGGCGGGTCAGGAGTCGCGGTGAAGATTGGGCCAGGTGCGGTTCAACTGGAAGCCCGCTACACCTATCTGTTCTCGAGTAATGAGAATGGCGCGAAACTAAAACCCCAAAACCTGATGGTATCGGCAAGCTACATGATCCCGCTGGGAAGGCGTTGATCCGTGAAGCTTCTTAATGAACGCATCATGTCCAGATTCACTCACACCAACCCCCATTAATGTGTACATCAGGCTAACGAACGTACTAGTTTATTGGCTGCGACATCTATGCTATTCTACGCGACGAAATCGCTAACCGCGACTCAGCCCTTCATCCGACTTTTGCCTTGTTCGTCCGATCGACTGGACAGAGCATTTTCAATGATTACTTCCATGAAAAAATTAGTCACCATCCTATTCATTAGTATTATGGCGGCAACAATGACTCCTGGGCCCGATGCACGGGCCCAGAGCAACACGGCTCATGACGACCAGCGACTCCGGGAAATGATCACAACGATGCAAAAAGGCTGGAACGCCAAAAGTGGACAGATGTTTGCTTCCGTATTCGATACGGTCCATGACTATATCGTCGTCAATGGTATTTACCTGTCCGGTATTTCGCCGGAAGCAAACGCCGGAGCTCATCAGCAGATTTTCAATACGATTTATAAGACCACAGACTTAAATCTTAAAGTTGACAAAATTCGGTTTGTCCGTCCCGATTTAGCTCTGATTCATGTGTTAGGAGCTACCTACGAACAGGGAAAACCGGTGCCAGAACATCCGACGGCGATTATAACCTTGCTGGCCGAAAAGAAAAGTGACAGTTGGAAAGTGATTTCGTTCCATAACTGCGATATTCAAGTATCCAACGAACCGAATGCCCCGAACAAAAGTCCAATTCCATTTCAGGTCATGTACGCATCCTGGTATAAGCATTGATCGCTTTCGGTATGAACAGGCTGAAACAACTGCTGCTTCTCTTTTGTACCCTCCCCTCCTTAGCCTATTCTCAGGCTAGGGAGGAATCAGTCTATGTAGTTGACACCAACCGACAGGTTCACGATCTGGCTGCCTATACCACCCTTTTCATCGATTCGTCCGGTACCATAACGGCCCGGCAACTAGCAGAGGGACAGCTCAATAAGCGATTTCAGCAGTTAACAGCGGATAAAAATGCCTACCCAAACAAATTTAATTACTGGCTTCGTATTCCAGTAGAGGCCTCGGAGCAGATTCGAAACTGGTGGCTGGTGATAAAAACACCTTCGACTACCTATAACTACTACGCCCAATGGGAATACGTAACAGCCTATATGCTTGACGAACAGGGGCAAATCCAAGCTGTGGGGTCAAGCGGTTTGCTGACACCCCGATCCGTAAAATCAGTGAAAGAGGCCGCTGGCTTAGCGGCTGTATGCCTGACCTTACCGGCGAATAAAAAGCAAACGCTCCTGATCCGGTTGCGGAATGATTTTTATCCGGGACTTCCCCCACTTCCCGAACTACGCAGTCCAACGGTAGGCATACCAACCAATTCATTTGTACAGATGGGGTATGTCCTCAGCGCTATTGCAGCCATACTGGGTTTGCTTTCCTTCTTCTTTCTGGTTTTTGTTCGCGAGAAAGCCTACCTGTTTTTTAGTATTTACTTGCTCTTCTTATCCCTTCATTACCTGATTATCGACCCCAAAGCATCTTTTATCAACTACTTTATTCCCGAACATCCCCAGATCGTCTTTTACTGCTTTCATATTTTGACGTCCGGTGGCATTTTATTTTTTCTCCTGTTTGGGCGCTCATTTATCAATTTACCCCGTTTATCGGGTCGCATCGACCAGTTTCTCCTGTGGCTGGTGCGTCTCTGGGGAACGGCTATTGTGCTTGAGTTGGTGTTGATGACCATATACCATGAGCCCGTGCTGTCTCCGTGGGCGATTGCCATTCTATTGATCTTCGTTGTTGGGTTGCTGATCAGGATAGCGTTTTTTAACAGCATACTGGCCCGGTTTTATGTGGCAGGTGCTTTGTGGCTGATTCTGTTTTCTGTAATGGGCTATTTATGGGAAAAAGGCGTCATTGAGCCCGGTTTCATTCCCTGGCCCGTTGCGCAGGTTGGCCAGATCATTATTTACATGATTGGGCTGGCGTATAAAATTCGCCTGAACGAAGCAGCCAGAGCGGAAGCGGATCGAATCAAGGAAATCGATACGATAAAATCTCGTTTTTTTGCCAATATCTCGCACGAATTCCGAACACCCCTGACCCTGATTCAGGGCCCCTTAAAACAGATCGAAGCGGGTATCCAAAAGGACGGAGTAACTCTGTCCGACGGAATGGTAAGGCATCTGAAAACGATGCGCCGAAATACGGATCGGCTACTGGAACTGGTCAATCAATTACTGGACCTCTCGAAACTCGACAGCGGAGCCATGCATTTACGAGTGCTGCGGGGCGACATAATTCAATTGGTAAAAGTAATCGCGGAATCGTTCGACTCTCTGGCTGAACGAAAGCGGATACATTATCATGTTTACTATCCAGAAAAGAGCCATTGGGGTTATTTCGACCGGGATAAGCTGGAGAAAATTGTGACGAACCTGCTTAGTAATGCCTTTAAGTACACGCCGGAAGGCGGAACCGTAGCTATGCGGGTCGACATGGACGAAAACCGGTTTCGGCTGTCGATAGAGGATTCGGGGCCGGGCATTGCTCAAAACGAGCTGGATCAGATTTTCGACCGTTTCTACCAGGTCGAAGCGGTCGAAAATAGTGGGAGTGGTATCGGTCTTGCCCTGGTAAAAGAGCTTATAGACCTATACCGGGGTCAGATCAGCGTCAGTAGTGAACCCGGACGAGGCAGTCGGTTTAAAATTAGTCTGGCCATTGACCAGGCCTCATTCCGACCGGGCGAAATCATCGTAGATAATTTTTCAACCGAAAGTCGATTACCTGCGGCTGGTAGTCTGATTGATACCGAAGCAGATGATGATCCGGTTTCTATGGTATCACCTGTGCCAGCCCACCCTTTAGCCTTAATCATAGAGGATAACAGGGATCTCCGGCGGTTTATCGCCAGTTGCATAAGCGAACAATTTCGGGTGCTGGAAGCGGATTCGGGTGCAACGGGCTGGCAATCGGCGATAAGTGCCATCCCGGATATCATCATCAGCGATGTTATGATGCCGGGATTTGATGGATTCCAGTTAACCGAAAAACTAAAGAAAGACGTACGAACCAGTCATGTTCCAGTTATTTTGCTGACAGCCAAAGCCGGACAGCAGCACAAACTGGAAGGGCTGAAAACAGGAGCTGACGACTACCTGACGAAACCGTTCGACGCACCGGAACTGCTGACCCGCATGGACAACCTCATTGCCCAGCGACGATTGCTACGCAAGAAATTTGCAGGACAAATTATTCTGAAACCCAGCGAGATAGTGGTTGAAAGTACGGATGAGCGCTTTCTCCAGAATGTAATGAAATCCATTGAACAGCACCTGAGTGATGAGGAATTCAACGTCGAAAAACTGGCCGATTCGGTGGCGATGAGTCGCAGTCAGCTGCACCGAAAACTACAGGCGCTACTGGATCAGTCGCCCAGTGATTTACTCCGGCAAACCCGGTTACTGCGCGCGAAAGAACTCCTGCAAAAAAGGGCGGGTGTCCCGTCGGAAGTGGCCTACCAGGTTGGTTTCAGCAGCCACACTTATTTTTCCAAAGCATTCCGGGACGAATTCGGCATTAGCCCCAGCGAGGTATAAGCGATCAACATCTGGGCGCTCAAAATAAGACACGATTACCCCATTGATTTGCCAAACTGGAGCGTATTGCCATCGGAGTCAGTTACATAAAACTCGCGCATGCCCGTATAGAAAGCAATTGCCTCTTCCATGCTTCGGCACTTTTGCAAGTGGATAAGCTTCATAGTAGTCTACGCTTTTCAAGTCTCAAAACCCCGCTCTGGTTATTCAATTCAGCTAATTTTTTAGGCGATATCCCATCGTTGTTTTCTTTGTTAAAATCAGCGCCGAACTGGATTAACAAGTCAATTTGTTCCAGCTTATACTTTCTTTTTACAGCATAAAAAAGTGCCGTATTACCTTCTGAGTCAGCAATGTTCACATCGACGCCATTTTCTAAAAACCAACTGGCAATGTTAAACCGTTTCCAGGTAAACGCTGCGAGAAACGGGGTATCTCCCCCGGCCGCATCGGCAAGACTGGCGCCGTACTTTTTGAATAGATTAGCCGCTTGTACATCATCGTTCCAGGCAATGGCAAACAGACAGTGATTGGGATTGGCCCCTTTCTCCAACAGGTAGGTATAGAGCGTTTCATTCCGCCCACGGGTGTATGCGTACCAAAGGGGTGTTGCCGGAAAAAAGCCACAATTGTCAGGAAGTTGATGAACGGCATTCATATCCATGCCACGGTCTAGAAGTAGCTTGAGCAGTTGAAAACTGGCTTCGATTTTTTGCGGGTCTTTTGCTATGTCGAGGCCACACAAATAATGTAGTGCATTTTTTCCGTTCTCCTCCGACCAGCCAAGCCATTCCGGGTTCTTTTTCAGCAACTCGGAAACCGAGGGAATATCCAATTTTTTAATTGCCTGGATGAATTTATTCATAGCTGATACGACTCTGGGTTATACTTGAGAAATGATCGCTATTCCCATTTTTAGTCCTTATCTCATTCCGTTCTTAAACTCTTCACCGGATTCACCAGCGCAGCTTTGATCGTTTGAAAACTGACCGTAATCAGCGCAACGAGTAAAACCAACCCTATCGACCCCGCAAACATCCACCATGATAAGCTGATACGATACGCAAATTCTTCCAGCCAGGTATTCATAAGAAACCAGGCTACGGGTATGGCAATAAAGCAGGCATACACAATCAGCGTTAAAAAGTCTTTGGATAACATCACGACAATGCCGTTGACGCTAGCGCCCATTGTTTTTCGAATACCGATCTCTTTTCTCTTTTGCGCAGTTGAATAGGCAATCAAGCCATATAGTCCCAGACAGGCAATCAATAACGACAGTATAGAAAAGGTTAAAATGACACTCGAGAAACGTTCTTCGGCCCGGTATTCTTCGGCAAGCAGCAGATCGACAAAATCATAATCGAACAAAGCAACCGGAAAATGCTTTGCCCAAACCTTTTCGATAAACGCCAGACTACGGCTTGCTTCCCTGCCATCTATCTTTACCGTAATTCTGGAAAAATAGTTATCCCGAAGTGAAATAGCCAATGGTTCAATCGTATGTTGCAGGGAACGGTAGTGGTAATCATGAACCACACCAACAACCGTTCCGGGCCGGTTATCCAGTCTAAACGGCTTACCAATGGCAGCCTCGGCATGGTGCAGCCCCATTTTTTTTACAGCTTTTTCATTCAGGATAATTTGTTGAACCGTATCGCCGATGGCTCGGGGCGTCACGTTTTTTCCGGCTACTAATTTCAAGCCATATACCGCCAGATAAGCTTCATCAACCTGAAGCCTTGCCGCACGAATCTGGATAGGTTTACCTTTCCGATCAATCGTTTCTGCATTGCTCATTTCCTGTCCTGATCTGGATGTAGCAACTCCACCCACAAACGGACTGGTCCGTAGTTCATCGTTGAACGCATTATACCCCTTAATGACATCTGCATTTCCATTCAGCCGTATATACACCAAAGCCTCTTTAGTATAGCCCAGGTCTTTGTGTTTTACGTAGGTCATCTGCGTGTAAATAATGACAATACTGGTAATCAACAGCAGGGTGATAACAAATTGTGCGACAACCAGTGACTTGCGTAGGGCTATTCCTTTCGAACCTGATTTAAAGCCCCCCTTCAGAACGCTGACAGGTTTAAAACTGGAAAGAATAAAGGCCGGATAAATGCCTGCCAGAATACCTAAAAACAGGGTTATTCCAGCGAGAAAAAGCAAGAGTGTGGGCGCTGAAATAAGCGAAAGATTTTTACCCGTAAGCTGGTTGAAAAATGGTTGTATAAGGACGGATGCGAGCAATGAAACCACTAGTCCTATACTGGCAATAAACACCGATTCTGACAAATATTGCCCGATCAGTTGCGTTTTAACAGCGCCAACTACTTTTTTTATGCCTACTTCTTTGGCTCTGCCAACAGAACGGGCCGTGGCCAGATTCGTATAATTAATACCCGCCAGCAGGAGTATAAAAATACCGATCGTCGAAAAAATATACACCTGGCTAAGTTTGCCGTTGGGCGCAATTTCATTTTCCAGGTGAGATCGCAGATGAATAGCACCTAAAGGCTGAAGTTTATAAAAATAGACCGAACGCCAGCTGGCAAACAGTTCACCGACATGTTTTTCGTAAAACTGGGTGATTTTATCAGAGAACGCTTTATAATCAACACCTTTCTTTAGTAACAAATACGTAAAACATCGCTCGTCACTCCACCCCGCAGCCGTCAGTACATCCGGATTAGTAACCTCAATTGTTTTGAAAGAACCCAGCATGGTAAAGGTAAAATGAGCATTTCGGGGCGGATCAGGCGTAATGCCGGTTACTTTATAATTGGCCCCTCGCCCCGTGCTGTCATACATGTAAATTGTTAACGACTGCCCCATCGGATCGGCATTCCCGAAGTACTTCTTTGCCGTTGATTCAGTCAGGATAACCGAATAGGGTTCGGTCAGGGCGGTGGCCACATTACCTCGGGTCAAGGTGTAACTGAAAACGTTGAAAAACGAAGGATCGGTCAGGATAATGCCGGGTTGCAACGTTTGCTTATTCTGGTACTGAACTATTTCTTCTCGCCTATCTAACCGAACTGTATTTTCAACTTCTTCATAATCCTGCAGAAGAGCCCTGGCCATCGGAACGCCGGTCTTAGCTGATTCAGAAATACCCGTTTCTGTTTTTTTGGTTGTGGTTAAACGAACAATCCGATCATAATTCTGATTGAACGCATCATAGCTTAGCTCATCCTGTACCCAAAGGGCAATAAACGCAAAACAGATCAAACCAGCGGATAGACCAACTATATTGACAGTCGAAAAAACCTTGTTCTTGACAAGATTCCGAAAGGCGATTTTAATATAATTACGTAGCATAGCAGGCTGAAGGATTGATGGTTGGTAATAGTCACTTTGCCGTTTCCGACGGTATACAAACGGCGGTAGCACCGACACCACATTGAGTACGTAGCGCAACGTGGCCTGGGTCTGACCCGACCGCTCATACCAGTACCGATATAGCTCATCCAGATCGCCCTCCACCTCCTCCCGAGTTTCCTCAGGGTGTAGCCGTGTTAAGAGCCAGTAGGCCCAACGGGGTGGAGATTGATCAGCGTTCATGGCTTATTCGCTCCGTAAGCTTTTCACCGGATTCATCAGGGCCGCTTTGATACTCTGAAAGCTGACTGTCAGCAAGGCAATGCCAACCGCCAGCAATCCGGCCAGGGCGAATATCCACCACTCAATCTCAACCTTATAGGCGAAATCCTTCAGCCATTGGTTCATACCCCACCAGGCTATGGGTGAGGCAATCACCAGAGCAATCAGAATCAGTTTCAGGAAATCTTTCGATAACAGGGCAATGATACTGGGCACCGAAGCGCCCAATACTTTCCGAACACCAATTTCTTTGGTGCGTTGTTCGGCAGTGTGCGTTGCCAGGCCAAATAGGCCTAAACAGGCAATGAAAATGGTCAGGCCAGAAAAGAGCGTCAATACCTGTTCGATTTTTTGTTCGCTGAGGTAGACCTGCTCGAAGCGATCATCCAGAAACGAATAGGTAAACGGAGCTGCGACTGCAAATGAATCCCAATCCTGTTTTAGAGAAGCCAGAAACCGAGGCAGGTTATCGGTTCGGGTTTTAATGAGAATATTGCCTGAATTTCTACCCAAAAACATGACTAAAGGGCCAATTTTCTGCCGTAAGGATTCGAAATGAAAGTCGCTTACGACGCCAATGACTCGGTAAAACGTTTTTCTACCCTTATCGTCAATTTTACCGATCAACTCTTTTCCAATCGGATTTTTTTGCCAACCCAGTGCCCGAACCGCCGTTTCATTCAGGATAACGGCAGATGAATCGGTAGGGAAGCTTTTTGAAAAGTTGCGCCCCTGAGCTATCGGCATTCCTAACGTAGGAATATACTCATAATCAACGTTATACAATCGACTCACAACGCCTTTGTCCGGGTCTTCTTTGGGCATAACGGCGCTATTGTTGCCGCTTGTACTCCCAACCGGTACATCACCAGAGATACTTCCTCTGATTACTTGCGGATGCTGGATTATCTTGTCGCGGAAAACAGCTTCGTTATTCCGAAGCATGTACGTATTCTGAATTACCAGAATCTGTTCACGATCAAAACCCACTTTCTGGGATTGCATATAACGCAATTGTCGGTCGGCCGTAACCGTGGCAATGATCAGGGAAATGGTAACAAAAAACTGAAAGACGACCAGTCCACTCCGCAGATTAAAGCCTTTTCGTGCGGCCATAATCCGGCCTTTCAACACGAATACGGGTTTAAAAGAAGCCAGATAAAAAGCCGGATAACTGCCCGCCAGTAGCCCTACCAGAACAGTTCCTGCCACTAATTTCAGCGCGATAAAAGGGTCGGCAAATAAAGTCAATGCGAGGTTCTTGCCGGTTAGCTGGTTAAATGAAGGAAGAACCAGCCCTACGAGCAGTATACCAACCAGCAGCGAAATCATAGCCAGCAGGACCGATTCGATCAGAAACTGTTGCTGCAATTGCCCTTTTACCGAACCCAGCACCTTACGTATACCTACCTCACGCGACCGCCGTGCTGCCGTGGCCGTGGCCAGGTTCATAAAATTTACACAGGCGATCAGTAACATAAACACAGCTATCGCCGTCAGTACATACACGTACCGAATATCTCCTCCTGGCCTTAAGTCACCGCCTTTAGAATACAAATGAATATCGGTTAGCGGCTGAAGAACAACACCAAAATCATCGCCTTTTTTGCGAAATTGCTGCAGGCTGATTCCCAGAAACTTCTGCACTTCAACGCTAACATATTTTTCCGCCAATTGGGGAATTTTAGCCTCCAATTGTTTGTAGTTGTACTTTTCGGGTAGAACCAGATAGGTATAAAAGTTCATGCTACCCAGCCAGCCTATATTCTCTGCTTCTTTTAAACTGGCTAACGAGGCCAGCATATCGAACCGAAAATGTGAATTCTCGGGTACGTTAGCGACTACGCCCGTAATCCGATAGGGCGTTTTGGCGCTGTTAAAAGACAGGATTTTACCAATCGGGTCCTGATTGCCGAAGTATTTTCGGGCGGTTTCTTCGGTTAATACCACCGTGTTTGGCTCCGTCAGCGCCCGTTGTGGATTTCCTTTGAGTAAAGGAATGGTGAATACCTGAAAAAAGGTCGAGTCGGCGTACAGCAAATTATCTTCTTTAAAAGAGGTTGTTCCGTAGCTCACAAACCCACCTCCCTGATTGCGGATACGTGTTGTTTGCAGGACTTCGGGAAACTCACTACGAAGGTTCTGCGCAACACTTGGCCCCAGCGTCGGGCCGTTAATATCTTCGCCGTTTAACCGCAAATTGATGCTCACCCGCACAATTCGATCTGCTTTCTGATTATAGCGGTCGTAGGATAATTCATCCTGCACATACAGCATGATCAGTATGCAGGTAGCCAAACCGATAGCCAGCCCAACTATGTTAATGCTGGTTGAGACTTTTTGTCGCTTCAGATTGCGAAAGGCGATTTTGAAATAGTTGCGAATCATAGTGGGATGAAGGATTGAGGGTTGAGAATAATCTTCTTGCCGTTTTCGACGGTATACAAACGGTGGCAATACCGACACCACATTGAGCACGTAGCGCAACGTGGCCTGGGTCTTTCCAGACTTACGGTACCAGTATACGTACAGCTCATCCAGATCCCCTTCGACCTCCTCCCGAGTTTCCTCAGGGTGGAGCCGGGTGAGCAGCCAGTAGGCCCAGCGGGGCGGAGAAGGATTGGGTGTATTCATGGCTTATTCGCTCCGTAAGGTCTTGACGGGATTCATCAGGGCCGCTTTGATACTCTGAAAGCTGACTGTCAGCAACGCAACAGCTACCGTTAACAACCCGGATAGTGCGAAGACCCACCACTCGATAGCTGTTTTATAGGCAAAGTTTTTCAGCCACTGATCAACCGCATACCAGGAAATGGGAATGGCGATCAGGATCGCGATCAGTACTAACCTCAGAAAGTCTTTCGACAACAGAGAGGTAATGCTGGCCACCGATGCTCCCAGTACTTTCCGGATACCGATTTCCTTAGTCCGCTGCTCAGCCGTGAACGTTGCCAGTCCAAACAGGCCTAGGCAGGCAATCAGAATTGTCAGGATAGAGAAATACAAAATGATGCGACCCACCCGTTGTTCGGCCCGGTATTGTGCCTCCAGGTCCTGATCGACAAAACCGTAGGAAAGTGGGTTGGCAGGATCGAGTTTTTTATACACGGCTGCTATGTCAGCCTGCGTACGCGACAACGTGCCTGGTTCCGTTTTGACCAATAGATTGAAATAAGGATTCGATGGCTGAAAACGGAAAATGAATGGCTCAATAGCGACTCGAAGTGGCCGGAAATGAAAATCTTTCAATACACCAATCACCTGGCCTTCCTGACCCCAGTGTTTGATCCGTTTGCCCAGCGCTGTGGCAGATGACCAACCCATACGCTTAGCCGCCGTTTCATTGATCAGATAGGCCTGTAGTTTGGATGACGTATCAGACGGAATTTTTGCTGAAAAATTCCGTCCAGCCGCTATCGACATGCCGGTCGTTGATATGAAGTCCTGATCGACATTCATGTTCGTCATCAGAAATTCATCTTTTGGCGTTTGTCCCTCCCACTCAACAACCGTTGAGTTCATGATACCAACTAAGTTACTCGTGGTTACCGATGATCTTGCAACACCCGGCAATTGCGCGACCTGGTCCTTGAATTGCCACGCCTTACTTCGAAGGTCGCCCTTTAACCGAACATACAGCAATTGTGATTTGTCAAATCCAAGTTTGGCAGTCTGCATGTAGGCGAGCTGCTTATAAATGATCACGGTACCAATGATCATGATGATAGACAGCGTAAACTGTCCGACTACCAGCGATTGCCGAAAACCAAGGCCCTTCTGACTATTAAACAGGCCTTTTAGAACGACAGCAGGCCGAAATGATGACAGGAAAAATGCCGGATACAGTCCGGTTAGCAGGCTAACAACGCCCGTCAGTACGGCCAGCGTTAGCCAGAATAGAGGGAGATGATAGGGAATTTGCAATCCCGTCCCGGCAACATCATTAAAAAGCGGCAGTAGCACTTCGGCCATTAACAGGGCCATAAAAACAGCAAGCCCCGTCATCAGCAGCGCTTCGCACAGGAACTGCCCGACTAAGCTGAGCCGTTGCGCGCCCAGTGTTTTACGCATGCCAACTTCTTTAGCTCGTCCGGAGGCACGGGCTGTTGCCAGGTTAATAAAGTTAATGATGGCAATCAGTAAGACAATCAGCCCAACCGCAATGAAGATGCGGACGTAAGCAATGTCGCTTCGCTTGCCCCAATCCGTCTCGAATGAGAATTTTGAGTATAGGTAAATATCCGACATTGGTTGCAGCAGCAATTGAGTTTCGTTACCGCCATCATACCGTTTCAACTGGCTTCTGATTTTATCAGCGAATCGATCCGAGTTGCCCGATTCTGCCAGTTCAGGACGTAACAGGAGGTAGGTGTGGTAACTGTTGCTGTTCCACTTCATGCTCCACTCGTCGTTTTTTTCGAGCCATTTAAAAGGCAGCAATACATCGAACTGGATATGCGAGCGGGTGGGTGGGTTTCGGGCTACCCCAACGATCAGTAGATTCTGCTGCGTATTGAGCTGAACCGATTGCCCGACTATATTCTTGCCCGACCAATCTTTCCCGAAGAATCGCTCAGCCATAGCCTCGGAAAAAATCACCTCGTTCGGCCCCCGAAATACAGTTGCCTGATTACCTGCAATCAACGAAAAATTAAACAGGCTAAAAAAAGAAGGATCAACGATCAACATCTGCTCCGGCTCAACGGCCTGCTTCCGCTGAGTCAGTACGCCGGACCATCGGCCAATGCGCGTTGTTTTCTCCACTTCGGGGAAGTCTTTCAGCAGTGATGACGCCAATGGACCGGGCGTAACAGCCACATCAAAAATGCCTTCCGCCTGCTTCTGTTTTTCTATTACCCGATAAATACGCCTATAGTTAGCATTGAACCGGTCGTAGCTCAACTCGTCGTATATATACAGGGAAATCAGCAGACAACAGGCCATGCCGAGCGCCAATCCACCAATGTTGAGGATGCTGTATAACTGATGCTTTTTCAGCGTCCGAACCGCAATCAAGACATAATTCCGTAGCATAGCAGGATGAAGGAAAAAAGTGGTCCGAAATTCTGGTGACCGGCGCTCCGGGTAATTGTATGCTCTACGCTGTCGTCGACGCACAAAGGGCGGTAGTACCGACACCACATTGAGCACATAGCGTAGGTTGGCCTGAGTACGACCTGCCCGCTCATACCAGTACCTATACAGTTCATCCAGATCCCCCTCGACTTCCTCCAGCGTGTCTTCAGGATGCAGTCTGGTTAAAACCCAGTGGGCCCAGCGGGGCGGTTCGACGGGTCGAGGTTTCATAAAGACCAATGGATCATGTTCAGTGCCGAATGAAATTAGGTGGTCATTTATCGTTACAGGTTTTAATCCGCAAACGCCCGAGCGGTACATCGTCCATTAGCCAGTCTTTATTCTGACCGTAGTGAGCGAACAGGATTCATCAATGCGGCTTTGATGCTCTGGAAACTGATCGTTAGTAATGCGATTCCAATCGCCAACAGACCGGCCAGGGCAAAAATCCACCAATCGATGTCAATCTTGTAGGCATAATTCTGCAACCAATTGCTCATACCGTACCAGGCAACTGGCGAGGAAATGAGAATGGCCACTAATACCAGTTTGAGAAAATCCTGCGAAAGCAAGGCAACGATGCTCGTCACCGAAGCGCCCAGCACTTTGCGTACACCGATTTCTTTCGTCCGTTGCTCGGCCATAAAAGCCGCCAGCCCGAACAGACCCAGACAGGAAATGAAGATGGCCAGAAACGCAAAGTAATTGGTCAGTGTCCCAACTACGGTTTCGCTGTGGTACAGTTTCTGGAAAGCCTCATCGGCAAACCGATACGTGAGCGGAAACTTAGGGTTCATTTGCCGCGCCAGGGTTTCCAGGCTCGCCAGTGCCTGCTTCGTCTGGCCAGGTTTGATGCGAACAATAATAATTTTCCCCTGGCCCAGTTTTGCAATGAACGGTTCAATGGGCGTGTGCATCGAGCTTTGGTGATAGTCGGCAACGACACCAATGATTGTCCCTTTTTTTCCCCACATGGTCAGTGGCTTACCAATCGGGTCTTTATAGCCAATCCGCCGGGCTGCAGTTTCGTTAATGAGGAAATTGGCAGAATCGGCACCAAAATCGCTCGAAAAATCCCGACCGGCAACGTTTACTTTCAGCGTCTTCGTGAAATCATAATCGACCGTCGAGAATTGAAACTGGACATTGGTTGTCGTATCCTTACCCGGCCATTGAACGTTGCCTGTGCTCCCAAATCCATTGGTTGGCGTTCCATCCATTTTGGTTACGGCCTGAATGCCGGGCATTCGCAATAGTTCCTGCTTGAAGGTGCTGTATTTCGTCATCAGTTCACCTTCTGAAGAAACGTAAAGCATCCCATCCCGATCAAATCCAAGATTCTTGGTCTGGATAAAATTAATTTGCCGGTATACAATGATCGTTCCGATAATCAACAACATCGACAGGGCAAACTGAAAAACCACCAGACCCTGTCGGAAAAGCCGCGCACCAGAGCCAAATCGAATGGTGCCTTTCAGTACCCGAATTGGATTGAGCGACGACAGAAAAAGGGCTGGATAACTTCCGGCAATCAATCCGGTAACGAGCGTCATTCCAAACAACATAAACCAGAATGAGGCTGTAGCAAACTGAAACGTTATCTGCTTCTCTGTCAGGCTGTTGAAAATGGGCAACAGCAGCCAAACCAGGCTCAGGGCGATTACTAAGGCCAGGAAGGTCAAGACCATAGCTTCTCCAATAAATTGCCCGATCAGCCAGTTCCGGCCCGCGCCAACCACCTTCCGAACGCCAACCTCACGAGCCCGTTTGACAGAACGTGCTGTGGCCAGATTCATGAAATTAATGCAGGCAATCAGCAGAATAAAAACCGCTACGATACCAAACAACCGGACGTATTCGATGCGGCCACCCTCCTGATATCCGTTCTTAAAATTGGAATACAGATACGCGTCCTCATACGGTTGCAGAAAAAGCTGAATGTCTAAACCACGCTTTTCCATACCTGGATTACGGCTTTTCAGAAACGACTTCATTTTCGCTTCCAGTCGAGCCGGGTCTGCCGAAACACCATGGCGGTCGACCCGGAGTTGAATTCGGGTTTCGGGTACGTTGGTTCCCCATTCCTTCAGCCATTCATTGTGTTTCAACAGATCTGACCAACTCAGCAAATAATCGTAAGTTACCGACCCATTTTTCGGTATATCGTCAAAAACGGCGCTTACCTGATAATCTTCTTTGTTACCAATCCGGATACTCTTGCCCATAGCCGCCTGTGGGCTGCCAAAATAGTTAGTTGCCAATTTCCGTGAGATGGCAATATTGGCCGGAGCATCCAACGCGGTTTCGGCGGTACCGGCCAGTAGCGGAATACTAAACATTCTGAACCAATCCGCCCCGGCGGCTCGCCCTTTTTCCTTGTTCAGTTTATCCCCTACCGAAAAGGTTCGTTCCTCCTCCCATGACAGACCAGCGGCATACGCTATTTCAGGAAACTCTTTTTTCAACTCATCGGCCAGTAATCCGGGCGTTCCGGCGCTGGCTTCAACTTTTCCATCGTAGAACTGACGTTCCATGACGTTGTAGAGTTGCGGACCATTGGCATGATAGGCATCAACCCTGAATTCGTCCTGAATCCACAGAAAAATGAGCAGACTACACGCCATACCCAGCGCCAGGCCCAGGATATTGATTGCCGAAAATGATTTATTATGAGCGATGTTTCGCCAGGCGATTTTGAAATAATTACGGATCATAATGGGTTTCAGGCTTGATAATTGACTGTACACTTCTTTACGCTGTCGTCGACGCACAAAAGGCGGCAATACCGATACTACATTGAGCAGATAACGCAGGCTGGCTTGCCTCGGGCCCGATCGCTTATACCAATAGGCATATAGTTCGTCCAGATCGCCCTCGACTTCCTCCAGAGTGTCCCAGGGATGCAACCAGGCCAGTAGCCGCCGTGCCCAGCGGGGTGGTTGAGAAACGGGGTTCATAGGCCACTCAGCCGAAGCGTATGAGGTGGAACCATCTGCCAGAGTTCGTGCCGAAGCTGTTGTATTTCCTGTAGCGCCCGGCTTCCCAGGGCTGTAACCCGGAACAGGCGCTTGCGTCGTCCACCCCGTTCGGCGGTAGCCCCGCCCAGCTCCGATTTAACGAAGCCTTTTTCTTCCAGGCGGATGAGGGTATTATGGACGGTACCAAAGGTGACGATTCGGCCCGTATGTTCTTCGAGGGCCTGGCTAACGGTAACCCCATAGCCTTCGCCATCCAGAATAGCTACCATTAGCAAAACCACTTCTTCAAATTCGCCTAAATACGTTCGACGCATACCGTCTGATTTATTAGTTTATATTTTATCGTACAAATCTGCTGCCAAATCGTCAACAGTTTCTAAAACCGCTTAAAATGGCTCTTTTATCGTTCTTTGTGAAGAAAGTTTGTCCGTAAATGGACAGTCATTGTCCCTCAACGGACACAACCGAACCCCATAAAATAGCGTCTCGAAAATCAGTCAACTCCGCTTCGAACTTCTGGGATGGTACTCTCTGAGCGTTTGTTTTAGATAATCGCGGTCGAGGTGGGTGTAGATTTCGGTGGTCGTGATCGACTCATGGCCTAACATCTGCTGCACCGCCCGCAGGTCGGCCCCGCCTTCGATCAGGTGTGTTGCGAACGAATGCCGGAATGTGTGCGGACTGATATTCTTTTTAATATTGACCTCATCGGCCAGCTTTTTTATCGTCGTAAAGACCGAAATCCGCGAAAGCTGTTTACCCCGTAGATTCAGGAAGATCGTATCCTCATCCCCTTTCTGCACATCAAGCGTCGAGCGCACATGATCGACGTAGATGCGCGTGTAGTACATCGCATCTTCGCCGATCGGAACCAGTCGCACTTTATCGCCCTTTCCGAGAACACGGACAAATCCGGCATCGAAATAACAGTTGGTTAGCCGTAAATTGAGCAACTCCGTCACGCGTAGACCCGAACTATACAACACTTCGAGCATTGCCCGGTCGCGGGTGCCGCCGGGTGTCGAGAGGTCAATGGCCGCCAGCATGACTTCTATTTCCGGAAAGCTGAGTGTATCGGGGAGCTTTCGGCCCAGCTTGGGTGCCTCCAGCAACTGGGTCGGATCGCGCTGAATCAGATTTTCGAGCAGCAGGTATTTAAAAAATGACTTTAATCCGGAGAGTATTCGGGCCTGGCTATGGGCCGTAAGCCCCAGCTCACCCAGATAGGCCAGAAAGTTCATTAACTGCTTCTCTGTTACCTCCATTGGCGACACTGCCGGATCGGTCAACAGCATGTATTGATAGAGTTTTTCGGCATCATGTAGATAGGCCTCAACTGAGTTTTCGGACAGCGACCGTTCGAGTTTAAGGTAGTTCTTAAAGGCGTTTATATAACTTTGCCACATAGAGGTTGAATAAAATAATGGGCCATGTAAAATGACTGGCGGCTAAAGTAGCACAACATGACGTCTACAGCCATCAGCTAGTCATTTTATAGTATCCAGTATACATTTTTATGAAACAGATTCTTATTATCAACGGGCCCAACCTGAACCTGCTGGGCAAACGCGAACCCGATATTTATGGTAACCGCTCCTTTGTGGATTACCTGGAAACGCTGGAAGCTATGTTTCCTGATGTGCAACTTCGCTATTTTCAGTCGAATCACGAGGGTGAGCTACTGGATAAAATTCATGAACTCGGCTTTACGATCGACGGCATCGTGATCAACGCTGGCGCTTACACCCATACCTCGATTGCCATTGCCGATGCGCTTTCTGCGGTAACGGCCCCGGCCATTGAGGTTCATATATCCAATGTTCATGCCCGCGAATCATTTCGCCATCACAGCTATCTGTCGGCTAAATGCAAAGGAGTTATCGTCGGTCTAGGGCTCAAAGGGTATGAAATGGCCGTTCGTTTTTTATTAACTAATGGCTAATGAGACATGGATACCAGCGCTTAGCTTGTTAGGGAAGGCTCCATCTTTACAGTATTCATTGTCCATCCTCCAGTATCGAACACCATGATCACCTTTTACCCAGGGCCGTCGAAAGTTTATCCGCAGGTAGCCGACTATGCCGCCGAAGCCGTACGCGAAGGCATTGTCAGTCTGAACCACCGTAGCGCGGGGTTTATGGACATTGTGAAAGAAACAGTCCGGCTTTTACACGACAAACTCGCCATTCCGGCCGATTATCATATCGCCCTTGTATCCTCGGCAACGGAGTGCTGGGAGATTGTGACCCAATCGCTGACGGTTCAGGCTAGTTTACATCCATACAGTGGCGCATTCGGCAAAAAATGGGCTGAATATGCCTACAAGATTAAACCGCCGATCGAACTCAATGAGGCCGATGTACTTTGCCTTGTCCAGAATGAAACGTCCAACGGAACCCAGGTCACGATGGAAACACTCGCTCAATTCCGGCGGGATTTTTCGAGTAATGAAGGGTCTGCCCTGATTGCCGTCGATTCGGTTTCATCAATGGCGGGTATCCAGTTCGACTGGACACTGGCCGATGTTTGGTTTGCATCTGTACAAAAATGTTTCGGGTTGCCAGCCGGACTGGCTGTGCTGGTTTATTCACCTGCGGCCCTCACACGGGCGCAGGAAATCGGCGAAAACGATCACTATAACAGTCTGTTGTTCATCCACGAAAACTTTGCCAAATTCCAGACGCCCTATACGCCCAACGGCCTTGGTATCTACCTGCTGATGCGCGTGTTACAGCAAATTCCGCCTATTGCTGAGGTAGACGCTATCACCAAAAAACGGAGTGCGGCCTGGTATTCGTTTTTCGAGCAGGAAATGAACACATCGCCCTTTCGGTTACTGATCGACAATCCGGCCGAGCGATCCGATACGGTCATAGCCGTTGAAGGGTCCGAAGCGGCTATCAAGGCCATCAAACAAGCAGCTCAACAGGCAGGGATCACCCTTGGTAACGGGTATGGCGACTGGAAAACGACGACATTCCGTATTGCCAACTTCCCCGCCATTACGGATGATGAGATTGAAACCTTAAAACAATTCCTTTTGTCATTCCAACAGTAACGTTTTCAGAATGACCAAAGAATACCATGTTTAATATAAAAGAAATTGCCTCGGTCACCCTTATTCTATTTTCGGTTATTGATGTGATTGGCTCATTGCCTGTCATTATCGATCTCCGAAAAAAAGTCGGCAAGATCGAGTCAGAACGGGCAACGTTCGTATCGGGGGCCCTGATGGTGTCATTTTTATTTGTTGGCGAACGTCTCCTGAAACTGTTTGGCGTTGACGTTGCGTCGTTTGCCGTAGCCGGAGCTCTCATCATTTTTCTGATTGGCCTGGAAATGATTCTGGGTCGCACGATTTTCAAACCGGATGAAAGCAGTACGGGCGGAGCAACGCACATTGTGCCCATTGCGTTTCCGCTTATTGCCGGGGCCGGTACACTAACGACCCTTATCTCCCTACGCGCGGAGTATCAAACGGCGAATATCATTGTCGGCATTATTCTGAATCTGTTTCTGATCTATGCCGTTCTAAAGTCGTCAGGATGGCTCGAAACCCGATTGGGATCGGGCGGTCTGGCCGTACTCCGCAAGATATTCGGCATTATCCTGCTGGCAATCGCCATTAAACTTTTTAAAACGAACCTGCTAGCTGAACTGTGATTACGCTGATCAATTGATTTCACTGATTCGTTGAAATAAATAACCATCGTACCTTGACATGATTGATAATTGTTACGAACATTCAGAATTGACCAGCCGAATTATTGGGTGCGCTAAGGAAGTGCACTGTCCGTTAGAGAATGGCTTTCAGGAAGTTATTTACCAGCGAGCTTTAGCCATTGAATTGGACAAAGCCCAAATCTCATTTGCCAGAGAAGTGGAAATGCCCATTTTTTATCGAGGTCTACAAATTGGAGCACGTTGGGTAGACTTTCTGATCAACAATTTTCTCGCAGTCGAATTAAAAGCAGTCACTCAGTTGGAGGATGTCCATCTTGTTCAGGCTATCAATTACCTTGAAGCCTATCACTTCAGAATTGGTTTATTAATCAATTTTGGTGCCCGAAGTCTCCAGTTTAAACGGGTCGCTAACTCAATAGACCCTCCAAAATCAAGCTGATTATTAACGCCCAGGTCAGCGAAATCATCTAATCAACGTAATCATAGTTCAGAATGCATTCACCAGACTCACTTACCCAGGTTGCGGAATTTCACCGCACGTTTCATGCACCCGTTCTCGACTCGCCCCAGATCCCATCCGAAGCCCGTTGTAAACTTCGGGTGTCGCTGCTGGCTGAAGAACTCGACGAATTTCGGGAAGCCATTGCCGAAGGCGACCTCGTTGCCGTAGCCGACGCCCTCTGCGATTTACAGTATGTGTTATCGGGAGCCGTTCTGGAGTTTGGTCTGGGCGATAAATTCAAAGCGTTATTTGACGAAGTTCAACGGTCCAACATGAGCAAAGCCTGCCTGACAGTCGAAGAGGCCGAAGCAACGGTTGCCCAATATCAGGCCAAAGGGGTCGATTGTCATTTTGTCGAATCAGACGGAAAATTCCTGGTCTATCGCGATGCCGACCATAAAACACTCAAGAGCATCAACTACTCTCCCGCCGATTTAGAGGCAATTCTTTCCTAGTACTCATCCAATTTCTATTGTATACGTACTAGTCATGACAAACCTATAAGGTTTTTGACACCGCATCGGCGGCCCGGCGCATCGGCGGCCCGGCTTATAGGTTTAACTTGGCCGAGCACTAGCTTACGGCATTTGATTTACAATTTTCCGGTATTCGGTTGGCTGACCAAGCCGAATACCGGAATCAAGCCTTCTTACTTAACAATGACATTCACGTCATCATTCACTACGCTCGAAACAACGATTCGTCGGCGTATCGACAATAAAACCAAACCACTGGGTGCGCTGGGGCGATTAGAAGAACTGGCTCTTCAGATTGCGCTGATTCAGCAAACGGAGACACCTGTTCTAACCAATCCACACCTGCTTGTTTTCGCGGGCGATCACGGGCTGGCCGCTGAGGGTATTAGTGCTTACCCGGCCGATATTACCTATGGCATGGTTAAAAACTTCATTGCAGGCGGAGCCGCCATCAATGTGTTTTGTCGCCAAAATGGGTTGACGTTACTGGTTTGTGATGTTGGCGTAAATGGATCGTTTGACGAGAACACGCCCAGCTTCGTTAAATATAAAATCCGGCCCGGCACCCGAAACATGCGTTATGAACCCGCCATGACTCCCGACGAATGTGCTGCGGCCATAGACGCCGGAAAAACGTTGGTGAACGGGATTCAGTATCGCGGCTGCAACATCATTGGTTTTGGCGAAATGGGCATTGGGAATACCTCTCCCGCTACCCTACTCATGCACCGCCTGACGGGTCTACCACTCGAACAATGTGTTGGGCGCGGTACCGGACTGAACGATGCCGGGCTGGCGCATAAGCTAGCCATTTTGCAGGAAGTGGCTTCCCATCACATAGGTCTGACCGATCCAATGGCTATTTTAGCGACAGTGGGTGGCCTAGAAATTGCGGCTATCGTGGGGGGTATGTTACAGGCCGCAGAAAACGGTATGATTATCCTGGTCGATGGTTTCATTGCTACCTCAGCCTTGTTGGTCGCTCACGCCCTCAACCCAGCAGTGCTGCAAAACTGTATTTTCTGTCATCAATCCGACGAAGCCGGGCATCAGCAAATGCTTCGCTTCCTGGGCGTTCGGCCGTTGCTCAATCTTGACCTGCGGTTAGGTGAAGGTACGGGCTGCGCACTCGCTTATCCAATCGTACAGGCAGCCGTCAACATGCTGAACGAGATGGCAACGATGGATATTTTAGACTAACAGGACTTTGTCAATGAGGTGTGGCACGGTTCTTTTTGCGAAACAGGAAACCGTAGCATACCTCATTGATAAAGATTTCAAATGACTCATACTGAATACTGTAAACTGCCCACCCAAAACGCCCCTCCCCTTGCGACTCTTCTTTACCGCCCTCATGTTCTATACCCGCCTGCCGGTTCCGAAAAACATCGACCATTCAGCCGATGCGTTAAATCGGTCAACGGTGTTTTTTCCACTTATCGGCTGGATTGTGGGTGGTATCGGGGTTGGCGTGTACTGGCTCTGTACGGTACTGTTTCCACCGGCTTCCTTACCCGTATTGTTCAGCATGATCGCAACGGTCTGGATAACAGGTGCTTTTCACGAAGATGGATTTGCCGACGTTTGCGACGGATTTGGCGGTGGCTGGACGAAAGAGAAAATCCTCGCTATTATGAAAGACAGCCGCCTGGGAACCTATGGAACCATTGGCCTGGGCTTACTGCTGGCAGTTAAATTTTTTACCCTGCAATCGATGCTGAGTGCCGAAACATTCGGTTGGGCAGTGGCGTTGAAATACATTTCGGCCCATAGCCTGAGTCGATTAACGGCCGCAACCGTTATTCGTGCGCTCCCTTACGCCCGTGAAGACCTCGACGCCAAGGCAAAACCCATTGCTCAGGGCATTACAACTGGACAACTGGCAATTGCTGCTTTTTTCGGGCTTGTTCCGTTAGTGGCTTTAGTCATTTACACGACACTCTGGATTTATTTACTTTTCCTGATTCCGCTGGTGCTGGTTCGCTGGCGATTCATCTGGTTTTTCAAAAAATGGCTCGGTGGCTACACAGGTGATTGTTTAGGAGCCGTCCAACAGATTACCGAAGTTGTTGTCTATCTGTCGTTTGTGTCACTCTTATGGGTTTCGATTTAACCAGACGATAAGCGGCATACGCCATAGCTTTTCTCAACTCTCTTACGTGCTACAACATACACCTCATGGATGTTTACCTGATTCGCCATACTGAAGTTGCCGTTGGCCGAAGTGTTGCTTACGGACAGTCGGACGTAGACTTAGCCGACACCTATGAAGAACAACGCGATCGGTTACTGACCAATTTGCCCGACGATCCTATCGCTATTTTCTCATCGCCCCTACGCCGTTGTCAGCGGTTAGCCAACGATTTGGCGGTAGTATTTGCCCATACAAGCCAGATCGAAACCGCGCCCGGCCAAACCAAAGTGGTAAACCCACATCCACTGACCGTACAGTTTGACGACCGGCTCAAGGAATTCTTTTTCGGGGATTGGGAAATGACGCCCTGGGCCGAAATTGGCCGTGATGCTCTGGACCCCTGGATGGCCGACTTCGTGAACGTCAGAACACCAAATGGTGAGAATTTCAATGATGTCTTCGAACGGGTTAGATCATTCTGGCAGGATACAATTCAGCCGCTTGCCCAAACTCAAACCGTTCAGCCGGTGTTCATTGTATCACATGGGGGCGTAATCAGGGCTTTGCTGTGTCTGTTTCTGGATTTATCTTTGCAAAACGCCTATCGTCTTAATCTCGATTATGGCGCGGTTACAAAACTGACTCTAACGGAGTCCTCATACACGATTCAATTCATTAATCGCTGATAGATTCTCATGAAATCGCTACAAATTCGTCTGATTACGCTTAGCGTCATTGTCCTGGCAACAGCCTTATTCCGTTTGCTGCCACACTGGCCTAACTTTACGCCCATTGCCGCACTGGCGCTGTTTGGAGCGGCCACCTTCGAACGGAAATGGCTTGGTTTGGTAGCCCCGGCAGTGGCCATGCTGCTGAGTGATGCCCTGATTGGTTTTCACGGCAACATGGTGGCCGTTTACGTCAGTTTCGGTCTGACCTGGCTACTTGGCCTGTGGGCACTCCGTCAGCCCACCGCTGTCCGTATTGCTGCCGCTTCAGTTACCTCGTCAGTTCTCTTTTTCCTGATCACGAATTTTGCCGTATGGTACGGCAGTTCATTTTATCCGCAAACGCCAGCCGGTCTGATGACCTGTTATGCTGCCGGATTAGCGTTTTACAACGGTACATCTTTCTTCCTGAATGGACTATTGGGCGATCTGTTTTTTAGTGCCGTTCTATTTGGTGGTTATTATCTGCTTCAGCAACGGTTCACCGTATTGAAGCCCGTTCGGGCGTGAGTCAATTTATAAAGCAATCAAAAAGCCTTCTGATTTATCGGAAGGCTTTTTTAGTATATTCGGCGCAACACGGCACATACAGGTTCATAGTCAGAAAACGGCATGCTTGCTATCAACTTTACTCCTTTCCCAGAATTAACGACGAATCGCCTGATCTTAAGGCAGATGAAACGAGAAGACGAAACCGATTTCTTCGCCCTTCGCTCCAACCCGGAAATCATGCGGTTTATCCCCCGCCCGATTGCTCAATCCGTCGCTGATGCGTTTCAACTGATTCAATCCATAAACGATGGTATTCGAAAAAATGAGAGTATAACCTGGGGGATCACGCTGAACAATAAACCTACCGTAATTGGCACCATTGGGTACGTCAGGATGGCTAAAGAACACCATCGGGCTGAAGTTGGCTATTTACTAAGCGCTGATTTCCGGGGACAGGGTATTATGCAGGAAGCGCTCTCGGCCGTGGTTGATTACGGTTTTCAGCAAATGAAACTTCACTCTATTGAGGGTATAGTTGTTCCTCAGAATACGGCGTCAGCCAGCGTTCTGAAAAAGGCTGGTTTTCAAAAAGAAGCCCATTTTAAAGAAAATCAATTCTACAAAGGACGCTTTCATGACTCCATTCATTACTCGCTGTTAACACCACTTGTATAAAAATTAACGACAGCGCAGCAGGGGCTATCGGTAATTTCAGCACATTTACGAAAACACCCATATCCCAACGACTAAACCCGCCAGCCATGACCATACTATCCCAGATTTTAATCGGGTTTGTAGCTGTAGAACACCTGTACATTTTGTGGCTTGAGATGTTCGCCTGGACGACCAGAGGGCGAAAAACGTTCAAATCGTTATCACCCGATTTGTTCGAGCCAACAAAGGCACTGGCTGCTAACCAGGGGCTTTATAATGGCTTTTTAGCAGCAGGACTGGTTTGGTCGCTGTTGATTACCGATCCAGTCTGGAGCAAAAACGTGAGCTATTTTTTCCTGGGTTGTGTTATCGTTGCCGGTGTCTATGGAGCCGCCACTGCTCAACGATCCATCTTCTTCGTTCAGGCATTACCGGCTATTATAGCGCTAATTTTTGTACTGCTGGCTTAAACGAAAAGCAATTTTCAAACAACAAAGTGATCCAGCCTGAAAGGTCTTATATCAAAATCTGTTCGATTTTGTAAGGCCAGCTCGGCCAGAACCTGCCCCACAGCGGCCGAATGTTTAAATCCATGACCCGAGCAGGCGGAGGCTACCAATACATTTTGATAGTTTGGGTGATTGTCGATCACAAAATCACCGTTGGGGGTCATCGTATACAGGCAAACGGCGGATTTGATGCATTTAGGGCCAATTCCGATAAAGTTAGGTGCTATGTACTGATCATACATAGATCTTGTTTCAGCCTCAGAAACGACACGATTAACGGCATCGGGCGTTGTGGATTTCGCATACGTTTCCATTGCAATTTTAATTCCGTCGCTGGAGTTACCAACGGCCGGAAATCCATACACATCCCGATCACTCAGGATGAACACCGGGAAATGATCAGAAGTGAACGCAGCATGGCTTTCCTGAACATCAAACCAGTATTGGACCTGTCGATAAACCGTCAGTAAATTGCGATAAAGCGTATCGTAAAGCGACGCTGTCACCCAGGAACCGGTAGTCAGCACCAGTTTTTTAGCCATATATTCTCCAAGATTCGTTCGAGCGGTAACGCCAGTATCGGTTTCGGTAAATGATAGCATTCGCTCATTCGTTCGGACGGAAGCTCCATTTATCCGGGCTTGATTCAAATGCGCCGAAACACATAATTCCGGTTTAAGCAAACCCGCATCAGGTTCGTAATAACCAATGTCGTCATCGCGAAAGCGAAACTGTGGGTACTGCTCCCGAAGGGTCGTATTATCCAGAATCTGGTGCGCTATTCCAAACTGTTCTGCGGCTTCGATGGTGGTCGTTAACCAACCGGGTTTATGGTGGGTCTGGACAGCTGAATGTTCTTTACCTATAAAAAGTCCCCCGGTTTTCGTCAATAATTGCTGCTCCGTTAGCTCTTCAAGCTCCTGCCAGATCTCGTATGATCGCAAGGCTAGTGGCACAAAATAAGCCCCTTCGCCAATGGCCTGCCGCGTAATGCGTGTATCACCATGCGTAGAGCCCATTGTGTGAGGAGGACTAAATTGATCTAATCCCAGCACGTGTGGGGTCTGTTTGGCCAGTTGATAAAGCGTTGCGCTTCCTACGGCTCCCAGACCAACAACAATAGCATCAAAAATCATTTTCGCCTGATTTTATCCGGTTTCGATTACTGCAAACTATCGTATTTTCGGTCTATCAATTCGGCTACCAGACCCGTCCAGCCCGTTTGGTGGCTGGCTCCTACGCCCCGGCCATTATCACCATCAAAATATTCGTAGAACAGTACGTAATCACGAAAGTGAGGGTCCTGGTATTTGGGATGCTGGCCAAACGTAGTCCGCCGACCGGTTTCGTCCACTATAAATAGACTGATAAGCCGGTTAGTCAGTTCACGGGCTACTTCCTTAAGGGTTATCTGCGTTCCCGATCCGATCGGATATTCGACTGTGAACTCATCCCCAAAATAGTCGTAGAATTGCTGGATCGTTTCTACCATCAGGTAGTTCAACGGCATCCAGACTGGCCCTCGCCAGTTGCTATTACCGCCAAACATGGCGCTATCACTTTCAGCGGGCGTATAAACGAGCCGAAAAATCGTGTTGTCCAACGTGAACTCGTATGGCTGGTCACGATACACTTTCGAAACGCCCCGTATGCCATGCGGACTCAGGAATTCGTTTTCATCGAGAATTTTACTGAGCAACGATTTAAGCCGAAAGCCCCGTAGCAAACTCAGTAAGCGCTTTTCGCTCTTTCCGGTTTCAGTATAACGCGAAACCTGGCTATACAGGTCGGGACGATGGCTCTGGAACCATTCCATGCGATCCAGAAAGGCGGGCCGGGATTTCAGGATCTTATCATCCAGAATTTCAACGGCAAACATTGGAATTAGCCCGACCATTGTTCGAACCCGCATTCGTTTAACGTTCCCATCCGACATCCGGATTTGATCGTAGAAGAACCCATCCTGCTCATCCCAAAGCCCCATATTGCCCTCTCCGATGTTGGTCATAGCACCCGCAATGTAGAGGAAATGGTCAAAAAACTTAGTGGCCAATTCATCGTATACCGAGTCGTGCTGAGCCAGTTCGAGCGCTATACGCATCATGTTGAGCGCATACATGGCCATCCAGCTTGTACCATCGGCCTGTTCGAGGTGGCTACCATCCGGTAAAACAGCATTTCGATCAAAGACCCCGATATTATCCAGGCCCAGAAAACCACCTTCAAAAATATTGTTTCCAGACTCATCTTTACGGTTCACCCACCACGTAAAGTTGAGCATCAGCTTATGAAAAATACCCCGCAAAAAACGAATATCTTCCTCCCCCGGCGGCTTTCGCTCCAGCTCCATATGATAGAGCCGCCACGCAGCCCAGGCATGAACAGGCGGATTTACATCGCTAAATGACCACTCGTAGGCAGGCAACTGACCGTTTGGGTGCATATACCACTCGTTTGTGAGCAGCATCAGTTGCTGTTTGGCAAAACCCGGATCGATAACGGCAAACGTAACGCAGTGAAACGCCCAGTCCCAGGCCGCATACCACGGATATTCCCATTTGTCGGGCATCGAAATTACGCCCGCATTGATGAGCTGAAGCCAGGTATGGTTTCGGCCCCTGGCCCGCTCTGGGGGCGGAGGAGGGCTGTTAGGGTCACCGGCCAGCCAGCGCGACACATCGTAGTAGTAATATTGCTTACTCCAGAGCATACCGGCAAATGCCTGACGCTGAACCAGTTTCTCATCATCCGTTGCTTTGTCCGGATGAATATGGGCGTAAAATTCGTCGGCTTCGATCCTGCGTTTCGCAACTATGTCGTCAAAATCAGTCTGAAGATTGCTCGCATTGTCGGATTTCAGCCGCAATCGGATGGTTTGCGACTCCCCGGCCGCGAGTGTTACTTTATACTGAGCGGCCACTTTCGTACCGATCATCTTTGGATTAACGGTATTAGCTCCGTATAACACATGATCGTTGATGCCGTCCTTCGGATAGCGGGAGCCGATATGTGTATTATAAAGCCGGGCCAGGTTGGTTTCGTTGTCGCAGAATAACCAGTCGGGTTGTCCTTCGGCATGGAGGAAATAGCGTCCCAACTGCGTTTGCTCAGCTAATACGGTTCCATCTGGCAGAAGTGATAATTGAGGGTGCAGGCTTGGCACACCATCGGAGTCATCGCCCCAAATCCACGTATTCCGAAACCAGAGAGTAGGCAACACGTATAAATCAGCCGTTTCGGGACCCCGGTTATAGATAGTCACCGTCATTAATATATCCTGTGGTCCCGCTTTTGCATAGTCAACAAACACATCGAAATAGCGGTCCTGATCGAACAGGCCCGTATCGAGCAGTTCAAACTCAGGGTCCTGCCGTGTCCGGTGGCGATTTTCGACGATCAGTTGTTCATAGGGATAGGCGGCTTGTGGATACTTGTAGAGCATCCGCTGGTAGGAGTGCGTTGGCGTATTATCCAGATAGTAATACAGTTCCTTCACATCTTCGCCATGATTCCCTTCACCGTTAGTGAGCCCGAAATAGCGTTCCTTCAGGATCGGGTCTTTGCCATTCCAGAGTGTGAGTGCCAGACATAACTGTTGTTTATCATCACAAAAGCCAGCAATTCCCTCTTCGCCCCAGCGGTAGGTATAGCTGCGAGCCATGTCGTGAGTCGTAAAATTCCAGGCATCGCCATTGGCACTGTAATCTTCACGAACGGTACCCCACTGGCGATCTGAAACATAAGGACCCCATTGCCGCCAGGCAGGATCTTCTAAACGTTGTTGTTCGGTGGTCAATGTATTGTATATGAGATATTAACTAGGATACAGGCTATACGATTGCGCTCAACCGTATAGCCTATTCCGTAAATTTTCTTTTACCCATTGGTTGAGAACCCTTCAAACACGGTCATACCGCCATCAATGAAAATGCTGGCTCCGGTTATGTAGTCAGACAGATCGGACGAAAGAAATACGGCGAGGTTCCCAATGTCCTGTGGCTGTCCGATGCGATTATAGGGAATTAATGTCATTAAGCTATTCAAGGCCTGTGGCGTTTCCCACGCTGCCCGGTTGATAGGCGTTTGAATAGCGCCGGGACAAATGCTGTTGACCCGAATCTGGCGATCGCCGTACTCCTGCGCCAGCGACTGCATCAGCATTCTAATACCGCCTTTTGAGGTAGCGTAATTTACGTGACCTCCCCACGGAATCAGCTCATGGACGGAACTCATGCAGATAATTTTACCCGTTGCGACAGAAACCTCCGGGCGCGGCCCCCGGCGGAGGAATTCGCGGATGGCTTCGCGGGCACACAGGAACTGGCCCGTCAGATTAACATTAATGACCGTATTCCACTGATCGAGTGTCATTTCGTCAAACTTGGCATCGCGTTGCAGACCCGCATTATTGATTAGAATATCGACGGTGCCGAACTGAGCGACTACATCAGCGAACATCTTGATCACCTGATCTTCTTTGCTGACATCACATTGGGCTACAATACCTGTGCCGCCTGCATCTGTAATTTCTTTCAGTACGTCATCGGCGGCCGGCTTTGTGGCCTCGACCGGATAATTGACTACAACGGTAGCCCCGGCAGCTGCCAGCGACTTCGCAACACCTGCTCCGATGCCGCTACTGGCTCCGGTAATTAGGGCAATCTGGCCTTTGAGTACGCTCTCCATGAAGAAAATAAGATTTTTTGCAGGCAGCAAGATAAGAAATTAAGCTTGCCACACGCCAGTTGACACCGTTTACATTTTATTATCAATTATCCCCTTATTTTAGGGGATTACCGAAATAACCATCCTCATCTTACCTCATTCCAACTGACCATGTTTACAACCAAACGCGTCCCTTTTCACATTGTTTTTCCGTTCACCTGGCGAGCCATTCTCCTTTTTTTATGCTATTCGACGCTCATCTGCCTTCTTTATTCCATTGCCGGATGGAGGTTCCTCGCCATACCGTTTGTGCCGGTTGCCACCATCGGAACGGCCGTTGCCTTTTACGTCGGCTTTAAAAATAACTCCTCCTACGATCGGCTGTGGGAAGCCCGGCGGATCTGGGGTAGTATTACGAATGCAAGCCGTTCGTGGAGTATTATGGTACTTGATTACCTGAATGCTAAACATACGAACAATCCACTGGCCAAAGGTGAATTAAAACAACTCCGGCAAACGCTCATCTATCGTCATCTGGCCTATATAAATGCGATACGAGTTCAGCTCCGGCAGAAGCCCGTCTGGGAACTTCACCATAACCCTGCCTCTGAAGTTATCGAACGCATTGCGGCATTCAGGCAATGTAGTCTGGATAAAGAACTAAGCCGGTTCCTGTCCGAAGAGGAAATTGAATCGATTATTCAGCATCCAAATCCCGCTACGTTTCTGCTTCGGGAGCAGTCGGAACAACTTCGGGAGCTACGGGAAGCAGGTTATCTTACTGACTATTACCACGTCGACCTGGAGCGAATGCTGGTTGAATTTTACAATCAGCAGGGAGCTTGCGAACGAATTAAATCCTTCCCGTTTCCGCGGCAATATGCCTATTTCAGCTATGTTTTTACCTGGGTATTCATTGCAGTGCTCCCCTATGGTTTACTAACTGAAATGGCAAAAGTAAGCGGCTGGCATGTTTGGCTGACAGTTCCTTTCTTCACTGTTATCGCCTGGATATTCAACACCATGGAAATTGTTGGTGATACAAGCGAAAATCCGTTCGAAAATAGTATCAACGATATTCCCATGACGGCTATCTGTCGCAATATCGAGATCGATCTGCGCGATATGCTCGGTGAAACAGACCTGCCTAAGCGCGTACAGGCGGTCGACAATATTCTGATGTGATCCGTTATTATTCCATTGTTTTTGGATTGATCTTTAGCAGGATCAATCCTTTTTTTATCTGATGGAGACCCAGACAAAACCAAATCGAGTCGGGTTCGCCTGGGTCTTTCGATGTCGAAATAGCATCTGAGCAGCCAATCAGAGCTTGTAAAATAGGCCTATGGATTCGCTTATTAATTTGGTTGATTTTGCAAGAATTGCACTTTGCATATGAAAATTAGTTATCGAAAAATAGATAGTCCTAAAAATTAGAATTATTAGAAAAATACAAATCATACGCAATTTAGATGGACTTGTTGTACTTTTCCAATAATCAGCCTAAAATACCTATATTCGATTGTCTTTTTAGATGAACTTTTCTTAAATACCTGATAATCAACACTACCCCTATTGCAATAAATAGTGAATAGCGCACACCTTTGTCACGGTAAAACAAAAAATTCAAACCAAATGAAACAGTTCCGTTTATCAATTGCTGTACTACTTTCAGTATGGGGTCTGGCAGGCATGGGAGATGCTAAAGCCGACAATGGTGCAGGAGCGAATGGGGTGAAAATTGAGAAGTCCGAACAAAAGAAAGTACGCGTTTATACACAAACGGCATCGCCGATTGACGTGGCCATTATCGATGCCGACGGCAACCTGCTCTACCGTGGTCTTATTAGCAAGAATAAAAAAGGGGCTACCTCGTTCAACCTGAACGGCCTGCCCGATGGTCAGTATTTTCTGACAGCGGGTAACAATTCATGGTGGTTGTCGCAGGGATTGACGATCAAAGGAAACACCCTTAGCATCGACGAACGTAACCTGCAACAGGTGATGGAGCCTTCGGTTCTGGCTTACGAAAAGAACAAATTTGAAGTGAACTTGCCCGCTAAGAATGTAGATGAGGCAAATGTCGCCATCTACGATGCCCAGAATGTGCTGGTTCAGGTAGATTCATTTAAAGGTGCAGTTCGCCGGTTCGATTTGTCAGCTTTGCCCGATGGTGCCTACACGTTTGTAGTTGGCCCGAATCAGAAGCAATTTACGACCCGCGTCGACATTAAGCACTAAGTTGCTGACGGGTTAACGCGGTTAGCCACTGGCTAAATTAGTACGTTTTATTCAACTCAAGTGATCGGTCTTTTCGGACAAGTCTGGTTACACACCCAATTCCCCAATCCCGCTGTGTTCTTACGAATACAGCGGGATTTTTGTTTAGTTAAATTTGTATCTGACTTGCATTGTTTTCCATTCCTGGCTCAGCCACCAAAATCAAATCTCCTGATACGTCCCAGTATGTTTGTCGGCAACTTATTGACCCCAGAGCTTCACTTAGTGCAGGCAAATCGGCTCGTATTGTCGAAAAGAATCATCCTGAACTAACGCCAATTATCCCCTCTCAGCCTTTCGCGAATGACCGTTCGTTCAAAAGTCAGCGATTTATAGTAACAATCGGTTTACAACGTTTTATTTTACGGCATCAGTCTGAAGTATTTGTATGATACGATTTTATCAGTATTTGTTTCTGCTTCTATTTTATGGATAAACAGGTTCGTTTCAACTAAACCGTTAATACATCCAGAACATCCCGAAACATACACCAATTCAACCTATAGTTTTCAACATTTACCCCAATTTATACGCAATGGGTGCAGGATGGCGCTCTCAAACGTTCCGCATTTACGCTAATTTCAGTCAAATTGATTTTTTCCGGGATGTCCAGAACGAATTACGTCAATGCTTTCAACTAAAGGCTAACGTAGTTAAATACCAAGCCTTATTAATTCAGGTAAGCATAATTAATAATTGCGGCCTAGGTTCCAACAGTCTATATGAAAATAGTCAATTATGGTTTAGAAAAGCATCATTAGCCAGCGTGCGCGCGTATAGATTTACAAGCCAACAGCTCCAGTCCAGTCTGGAGTCACTAACTCATACTCATGGAAGACTTCACCTTTGAACAAATCGTCAGTATCGCAAACGGCTACCGAACAATGGCCCGCGCCCTGAACGAGTTTCAGGTGATGCATTGGCCCGCGTTTACCCACGAACAACAGCTCGATCTGAACGCTTATCAGAATAGCCTACTCAATCGCGCGCAGGATTTGCAATCCCTGGCGGTTCGTCCAGCTTTCAATCAGGCGGGTGAAATGGCCGCAGCTATTCGTCAGGCGACGGACGACGCCAGAGCCGGGCTCCAGCATATTCATACCATTACAGTAGCCCTTAACATCGGAGCCATCACTGTTGCCCTGGCAGCATCCGTTGCTCGGGCCAATCTTAGGGGAATTCAAACAGCGCTCAGAGAATTAGGCGATTTACTGGCACTGGATAAAGAGGAACAGGAATAGATACTCACCGGCAAATACAGTAAATGGGTAATTAGTTGGCTGACGCAAAAGCCCTCATCAACTAATTACCCATTTACCTAATGATTAACCGGTTACAGAATCAAACCTGACGGTGATTTTACCCCAACCAATTCAACTTCAAATACCAGATCCTGTCCCGCCAGCGGGTGGTTCGCATCAAGCGTAACGTTCGTGTCGGTCAAGTCGCGAACAATCACTGGAATAGGGCGTGGATTGCCATCTTCGTGCATATTAAGCGTCATACCCACTTCGAGCGGGATATCGGCAGGAATATCGGATCGATCTAACGTAAAAATCATTTCTTCATTAGTTGGACCATAGGCATCTTCCACCGGAATGTTGATGGTTTTCTTTTCGCCCTGGTTCATCCCAGCTACTCCTTCGTCAAAGCCTTTGATGACCTGACCACTACCAACCGTAAATTCCAGCGGGGTACGCCCCTCTGATGAATCGAATACGGTTCCGTCGGTTAGAGTGCCGGTATAGTGCACCTGAACGGTATCGCCGGATTTTGCTTGTGCCATAATTACACCACTGTTTAGTGAATATTCCCTCAAAAGTACAGAACCGTTATGGAACGGTTCGCTTTTAAACGCATATTTTGGAGCGATCGTTTATTTGTTTGCCCGTTTTATGGATAACTTATCCATCTGAAAATAGCGTTCAATGCACTCCTTATTTCTGATGAACTATAAATAAGTAGGGTTGTTTGCAACTACCTGTTTCGTGCTGCCGGGCTTTACCGTACAAGCCTACGTTGCCGATCAATTCACCTGCTTCAACATCAGGCAACCCATACCTACCTAAGCCCGAGTGCGATTCCACACGGTCACCAGGTCGACGAATTCGCGCTGTATCGACTGGGTGCGGTCCGTGTTATACCATCGCTGAAGCCGTTCCGTAACTTCAGCATAAGGTAATAAAGGCTTCCATTCCCAGAATAATTTCTGTAGTTCAGCTGGGCGCGGCCCCCACGTACCCAATTCGTTTAGATCGGAGGTACGAACACAAATGAGTTTAGGAATAGATCTCCCCCCATTGGTCAGATAGGCATTCATCAGATCAGGGTTTTTATCACGCAACAAAAACCGGATGGATATATTGGGCGACTGTTCGGCAATCTGGTGCAATACAGGAATGGATTGGGCCGCATCGCCACACCACGATTCGGTCAGAACGAGCCAGATCCAGGGTTCAGATACCTTGTCAAGAACCGACTTTAACTCCGAATTTATAGCGGTTACTTTATCTAACCGGTTCATCCGATGAATATTGAGTTTGGCATAACCCAGTATTTCGGGGGTATTATAATTCGGGGAATCCGACGTTGTTCTCGCCTGGGCCAGCAAGTCAATAGAAAGAGCAATATATTGATCGTAGGTGAACGCCGATGCTACTAGCTCCGGCGTAATGATAGAAGATGGTGTTGTCATAAATACAAGGGTGCATTCTCTCCCGCAACAAGCAGGGTGCACTGTTTCGTTCGCCAAACTCAACACCTGATTATTCTTCACTAAATTGATAAAAGGTTTGCTTGTATATATCGGTTTCTTATATATATTTACGCCTACTTATGTTAAACTAATTCTGCTTAATATTATGGATACAACAGGCAATGAATTTCTTCGAGGTACGCTCAAAACGATCGTCCTGAAGTTGCTGGCCGAACGGTCTCCTTCTGGGCAGGGAAGAATGTATGGCTATGAAATTACGCAGGCCGTAAAAGAGCGAACAAAAGGCGAGATAACATTATCGTTCGGTGCTTTATATCCTGTTCTGCATAAACTGGAACAGGAAGGTTTTCTCATTACAGATACCGAAGAAGTGGAGGGACGGCTGCGAAAATACTATTCGCTTACGCCATCCGGCACACAGGTTGCCGAACAGAAAGTCTCCGATTTTGAGCGCTTTATGGAAGCAATGCGAGCACTCCTCGATCCATTGCCCAGCCTGGCCACAGGTCACTAACGAATTCCTAAACCAACTCAACCGATAACTTTAGTGCCATGGAAAAACTCAGTCCACAGCAACTCGCTACGTTGCACAACCACCTGATCCATACCGGTTCCACCGACGCACTGATTGATGAATTACTTGATCACCTTGCCTGTGAGGTGGAATATTACATGTGGATCGGCTTACCCTTTGACGGAGCGTTGAAAACCGTTCTCGAACAAGCGAATCTGAAAGCTGTCCGGCATCTTCGCGACACCTATAATTCAGAACTGGCGATGACTGATGAACAGCTTCAACAGGCCAGTCTGGACGATATTGTGTTTGAGTTTCGAAATAAATCGTATGGTGCCTACGATCTTCGACGTGCTTACCGGGCTACGCTGCAGAATGCCTTTATTATGACCATTAGTTTATTCATGATGCTGATGGCCATGATGGACGCCGTCAATCGCCGAACCTGGTCATACTTAAGTCCGTGGGGCATTGCCTGGCTAATTGGCCTGTGTGGTGTTACGTTCGTGGTTGTCAATTGGTATCTGCACCATACGCGTCAGCAACAGGTGCCAATGCGGGAAACATTAACCGATCATGCCTGAAACACGACAACATCTTCCAGTTCATCGTGCATAACGAGCAGGTCTAGCTGTTTATCGTATTCAGCGCTAAACGCAAACGGCTTGTTTTTCAGTAAATAGTCGTAGATATACCAATCTACTTTAGGCGTTGGAACGGTTAAAAGATCCGCAAACCCAATCCACCTCAACTCGCCCTCCTTACAGGGAGGAGGAGGAATAAATTCAATTTCTGCGACATAGACATAGCTCGTCCAGTTGTATGCCGTCGGTGAGCTCTCGGTTAACAATCCGCAGAACGTCATTTTTTCGGCCTTGATACCCGTTTCTTCCCAGGTTTCCCGGTAAGCCGCCCGTAGCGGACTCTCGAAAGGATCGAGTTTTCCGCCAACGGGCGTATACTGGCCTTTGTTCGGCTCTTTCAGACGCTTTAGTAGCAAAAAGTTACTGCCGTTACGCAGCACGCAGATAACGGCAGTTCGCTTAAGTCCCGGAGAAACAGTCATAAAATCAATAGGCACGGGCAAAAACTACCCGTCCTTTAGACGGCTTACCCGAAAAAATATCGACTCCTTCTTCGGGTTCCTGATCGAATGGAATACAACGAATTGTGGCCTTGGTCGCTTCTTTGATTGCTTCCTCGGTTTCAGAAGTGCCATCCCAGTGAGCTAACAGAAACCCACCTTTGTCGAGTTGGTCCTGAAATTGCTCGAGCGTATCTACTTTAAATGTGTTCTCCTGACGAAACTTGAGCGCTTTGTTATAGATGGTCTGCTGAATGTCGTCAAGAAGGTTTTTAATCCGTTCCGTCAGTCCATCAAACGGAACCGTTTCCTTGGTTTTCAGATCACGGCGGGCAATTTCGACCGTGCCATTTTCAAGATCACGTCCGCCCATTGCCAGCCGGACCGGAACGCCCCGTAATTCATATTCGGCAAACTTCCATCCTGGTTTGTTGGCGTCCGAATCGTCGTACTTAACCGAAACGCCTGCCTTACGCAACTCCTGCACTAAAGGTTTTATTTTGGCCGAAAGCTGCTCTAGCTGCTCTTCAGTCCGGTAAATCGGCACAATAACAACCTGAATAGGAGCCAGTTTGGGCGGTAATACCAAGCCATCGTCGTCGGAGTGGGCCATGATCAGAGCACCCATCAACCGCGTCGAAACTCCCCAGGATGTTCCCCAAACGTAGTCTAGCTGGTTTTGCTTGTTCAGGAATTGAACATCGAAGGCTTTCGCGAAATTTTGTCCCAAAAAGTGCGAGGTTCCAGCCTGAAGCGCTTTTCCATCCTGCATCATGGCTTCAATGCACAGCGTATCGTCGGCACCGGCAAAACGTTCATTCGCCGTTTTCGATCCACGAACTACGGGAAGCGCCATCCATTCTTCAGCAAACGTAGCGTAAACGTCGAGCATCTGCCGGGTTTCTGCTTCGGCTTCCTCCGCTGTTGCATGGGCTGTATGCCCTTCCTGCCACAGGAATTCAGAGGTACGCAGAAAAATCCGGGTTCTCATTTCCCACCGAACCACATTGGCCCACTGGTTCACTAGCAAGGGTAAATCACGATATGATTGAATCCAGTTTTTGTAGGTACTCCAGATCACCGTCTCGGAGGTTGGCCGAACGATTAGCTCTTCTTCAAGCTTGGCTTCGGGATCGACAATGACACCAGAACCATCTTCCGCATTTTTGAGCCGGTAGTGTGTCACAACGGCGCATTCCTTAGCAAACCCTTCGACGTGTGAAGCTTCCTTGCTCAGGAACGATTTGGGAATAAACAGCGGGAAATACGCATTGGAATGACCGGTTTCCTTGAACATATCGTCAAGAGCGCGCTGCATTTTTTCCCAGATCGAAAAACCGTACGGTTTAATAACCATACAGCCACGAACGGCCGAATTTTCGGCCAGGTCGGCCTTTTTAACTAATTCATTATACCACTCGGAGTAGTTTTCACTACGGGACGGAATTGCTTTTGCCATGATGAGCTGTGGAAAGAAAAAGAGGGTTGCCAAACGATAAGCTATTATTGACGAAAGACCTGTGCTTCAGCCCTTTGTTTGCCTTTCGACTTTCATAGTGTACCGTTTGCCAAAACTTTTACATCTTTTTTTCCAACGTGATTAAACCTTGATGAATAAAATGGAATCTAATATATTGAAAACTTGCAAAGATAGGTTTTTGCTCTATTTTTGTAATCAAACGTGTCAATCCTTTGTTATAGGCTAAAGTGGCACTTAATAATATGAGCCTTTATACTTTTAATTCCCTGGCCAAATGATAACGCAACGCATGTACCGATACCTGGCACTGGCCGCGATGATGGGGTTCTGGAGCTGTTCTTCCAGTCGCCAGACCGCCCAGAATACTGGTGAAGTGGATGATTTGTATGGCAACTCCGGCAATGCTGCCGTATATACCAACAATTCATCTGACGTTTCGTCGGTTGCTCCACAAACCTCGCGTCAGCAACGTCAACAACAACGCTCGCTTCGCAACGCTAACCCTGATTATAACGATGATCAGCAAAGTTACTCCAGCAATACCGACGAATACTATTCTGAATTAAGTACCCGTAAACTAAATCGGGGAATGTCTCCTGATCCGGGCTGGGGCGATAATAGCACAAACAGCTATAACTCTGGTTTCGTAAACGGGTACAATGCCGCTTCGACCTCGGCTTACAGCTGGAACCGCTGGGGCTTCAACAATACTGGCTTCTATAGCGGTTTAGGACTTGGCATGGGCCTTGGATCAATCGGCTATGGTTTCGGCAGCCCGTTCTATTCGCCATTTGGTTACGGCTTCGGAAGCTCATTAGCCTACAGCCCATTCTATTCGCCATACGGTTATGGATACGGTGGCTTTGGCGATCCGTTCTACAGTCCTTATGCCTATGGTTATGGTGGGTACGGTGGATTCTATAATTCATTCTACTCTCCTTACGGGTACGGCGGTTACTATGGTGGCTACCCAGCCGTAGTCGTGACCGGAGCCGATCCATATCGGAATCGGAATTACGTTCGGAGTTCATCCCGTTCGTCTGGCAACTACGCATCTGGTTTCGATAATTCTCCCCGCAACTACAATCCTAATGGCGGCCGTAGTAGCTATAATGCAGGGTCAGCCAGTAACCGCTCAACTAGCGATGGGTACTATGCCCGCCCAGGCAATAACAGCCGGGGCACCTACTACTATGATAATGGCACAAGTGGTAATGGTCGTGCAGGAAGTAACCCTTCAGGTACTTCGGCAAGCCCAGCCCCCTCATACAACAGCGGTAACGACTACTACGCTCGTCCACGGACAAACAGCCGGGGTAGTTATACACCGTCCAACAGTGGTGGCCGGGGTAGCTTCCAGCAATCGCAGCCTAGCTACCAGCAGCCTTCTTACCAGAGCCAAAGCCGTGGCAACTTTAGCCAGCCTAGCTACCAGCAGTCGCAACCTAGCTACAGTGCTCCTAGCCGCAGCTACAGTGCTCCCAGTTCCGGGGGCGGTGGTTTCTCTGGCGGTGGTGCCAGTCACTCAAGTGGTGGTGGCGGTGGTGGCCGTGGTCCAAGATAATTAAGATTTATTTCGAAAATTTTAAATCCCGCTGACAGACAATCGGCGGGATTTTTCGTTGTTACTTTGGCTTATTAACCACCAGTTTTTTGATCAACCTGGTTAAACGTTCCAAGGCAATGTCACTCTAACAACAAAAGTGCCATTCGCTGGTTTAATCGCATATGCATATGAATACAAAGTTCTTTCTTTCGGCCATCTTACTGAGTTGTACGGGGCTGGCGTTTGGGCAGGGGCCTGCTGCCGATTATGCCGATGACGCCTTTCGATTCTCTGATTTTTCACAGAGTGGCAGCGCCCGATTTCGTGGCCTTGGCGGCAATCAGACAGCCCTGGGCGGTGACGCCAGTAATCTGTCTGGCAACCCGGCAGGCCTGGCATTTTATAACCGCTCCGAGTTAAGTATTAGTCCCTCCTTCAATCTGGTCAACAATAAGAGTACATTTCTGGGAAGCGAGACTACGATTAATGGTGGTAAGCTTAATATCGGCCAATTGGGTCTTATTCTGGCCGGGAGTTCGAATAATACCCGGCGCTGGCGTCGGACTGCCTTTGGCGTATCTTATTCGCAGTCAACCAATTTTTTCGATAAAATTGATGCGCGTGGCGTAAACAGAAACCCCAATTCATCCATTGCCCAGACATATGCCAACGCGGCCAATGCAGGCAATTATAGTGAAGCTGATTTGAATGATGATTACGACCCTACATCAAATACAGTCAGTTTCCGGGAGGCCGCAGCCTATCGGCTCTATTTAATTAATCCCACAGATTTAGGGGCAAATGGCTCAGGACCACCATACACTCGACTTGATGCGACAACGGCGAAAGATCAGCGAGCTACCCTGAGCCGTTCGGGTACGCATTCGCAATGGACGATTTCCTACGCCGGTAACCTGGACGATAAGCTCTACATTGGGGGATCGATTGCCTTGACCCGTCTTCGCTATTCGTCGGAATATATTTTCCTGGAGGCCCCAATTAATGGACGTGACTTAGTTAATTACAGTCAGATCAACCGATTCGACGTAACAGGGAATGGGTTTAATGCGACGCTGGGATTGATTTACAAACTCAGTAATGATTTACAGGTCGGTGCTACATTAACATCACCAACATTCAGTAGTGCGCATGAAGCGTTTGCGCAAACCTTAACGGTTAACACCACATCCACAATTCAGTTGAATGGGCCCAACCAAATTGATGTAGTATCGCCTTACGACAACTTCGACTATTCGTTGCAAACACCGCTGCGGGCATCGGGTGGTGCTACTTACTTTCTGGGGAAAGGGAAGATTGGTTTCATTACGGCAACTGCTGAATATGTTGGTTATGGCGGCATGCGGGTTCGAACCTCGTACTTTAATACGCAGCAGGACAATTCTGATTTTAAAAACGATGTGAAACAGGTTGTTCAGACCAGTTACCAGAACGTAGTCAATTTGCGGGCTGGTGCCGAAATTCGGGCTGGCCTGCTTCGGCTCCGCGCGGGGGTGGCTTATTTGCCAAGTGCCTACAAACTCGACCTGGACCGGGTAGCGCGAGGAGACCGGGATAAATTACTGCTGTCAGCTGGCCTTGGCGTCAGAAACGAGCGTTTCTTCGCCGATCTGTCAGGTTCATACCTGACCTACAAAACGGGCTTTACGCCATTTCAACTACCTAGCAGTTTAGATACGCCTACCGTCGCAACGAATAATAGCAATACCAATCTGATGCTATCGTTCGGCGTATTTTTCTAAAAAAATCGATTTAACGTAAAAGCGGCCATGAATGAATCGTTTCGTTCATGGCCGCTTTTACGTTAATACCGTTACATCCACGCGCCTATCCGCCTGAGCACTTCGTCCTCATTCGTCTCCCCCGAAACAATGATAGTTGCCTGACTATAGAAAGGCAAACGGGTTACGTATCGTTGTTGCAGCGTATTGAATAAATCAGGGTCGCTCGGATTATTGAGCGGACGGTCATCGGCAGCATGCGCCTGGATTCGCCGGACTAATATCTCGACCGGCACATCCAGAAATACGGAAATACCCGTCGCATTAATGTACTCGATATTGTTATGAAAACAGGGCATTCCGCCACCCGTCGAAACGACTGCACTATCGCCCGGTCGGATGGTTCGTAAAATCCGACGCTCGGCTTCCCGAAAATAGGCTTCGCCGAATTGCGCAAAAATGTCGGGAATCGATCGTCCTTCGTCGCGAACGATTTGCTTATCCGTATCGATAAAACGGTAGTGAAGTGCGTCGGCTACGCGCTTGCCCAGCGTACTCTTGCCAGAGGAGGGCATTCCGATCAGGAAAATATTTTTCAAGCAAACAAGTTTTTCGTTTTTCGTTTTCTTCTTTCAGTGAACACCATTTCTTATCGGGCGTCAGTCAACTGAAAAAGGTAAACGAAACACTATTTAACCAAAGATTGTACTTCAGCCGCATCCGGGGTTGAATTGTAATGCCATTTCCCGCGCACAACGCCATTATGAAGAAGCCATGTACCCGGATTCGAGCGCATAATTGTTTTCAGTACGGTGGCGTCGGCTTTATAATAAGGCACGTTATTTAGCTGAAACTCCTGTCGAAAGGCCTTGATCTCATCGTCGCTGGCCGAGGTTAGTATGTAAGGCGTCACCTTTGAACCCTGTAGCCCTTCAGCCAGCGCCCGGATCGCCGGAAGGCTCCCCGCGTCTATATCCTTTATATTCTTGACAATAATAAACAGTTTATCCCCTTCAAATGTCTGCTGCGTGAAATCGCCCTCATCATTCCAGACCCGATAATCCGTGATTTTTGGTTTCGCGCTCTCATTGACCAAAACCATCTCTTTGAACTTATAGCTCTGATCGGTCGGATACTGATCAAAATCGCTCGTTTTCCCGTCCTTCTCCATGACATATTTATACCGTAATGGTTCGGATGGCTTCATTTGAGCCGGAATGCTCTTCCCGACAGCATAAGGCAGCATATCGATTGGCGGAAGAAAAGATATAGCGTAAACGCCCAAACCAAGCGTCAGAATGGTCGTTAAAGCCACTACCCAGCCGGTTTTGCGGGGAGTGATCCGGTTACGATGCCCGATAATGAACAAAATCAGAATAGTCAGCACGACGTCTTTGCTGAACGACGTCCAGGGTTTTAGCTTGATCGCATCACCAAAGCAACCACAATCTGTTACCCGGTTGAAATAAGCCGAATAAAACGTCAGAAATGTGAAGAATACAATCAGGAAAAACAGCAACCAGGTTGTGACCTTAGGTTTATAAGAAACCAGCAATGCGACACCCAGGATAATTTCGGCCGCACAGAACAGCACCGACATAGCCAGTGTGAATGGTACCAGCGCCATGAAGAAATCGTGGAGAAACGGCACATCGAGCGCGAAAACTTCAAAATATTCCTCAAACTTGATCTGCGTCCCAACGGGGTCGTTCAGTTTGATGAATCCCGAAAACACGAAAACGATACCGACCAGAAAGCGGGCTATTCGGGCGGCAATAAGCATCGGTGGCGTACCGGTTTTAACTTTGGGTTGAGTGGCTGCTGTGGTCATGCGAGTAATTTGGAAAGTCCGCCAGTATGGGGCGATCCGAAATCCAGTCTCTTCATAGCGGGCTTTCACCGCAACAACGGAGTATCCGCGTTACTTTTTATCAAACAAAAAACGGCGTAGTTTATCATATCCATATAATTGGCTTCAACTCCTTCCGAAACCAATGTATTTCCCTGATTATCCTCAATTTGCTTTGTGCGGAGCAATTTCATCAGAATGATATCCGTCATTGAGCTAATACGCATCTCACGCCAGGCTTCGCCGTAATCATGGTTTTTGGCAAATAACAGGTCAATGACCCGACCAATCTGCCCATCGTATAGTGTTTCGAGTTCATCCGTTGGAAGGTCAGTACGTGAGTCATTGACCAACTGCAATTGAATCAGCGCCATGACGCAATAATTGATAATACCAACAAACTCTGGCTCAATGCCTTCGCCAACACGACTTACGCCCGTTTCCTGCAAAGTGCGAATACGCTGGGCCTTGATGTAAATCTGATCGGTGATACTGGACAAACGTAAAATTCGCCAGGCAGTACCATAGTCTTTATTTTTTTTTAGAAATAAATCTTTGCAGCGTTGAATGACGTGCCGATATTCGATTTCAGTATTTTGCATAGTCCTCAGTCAATAGCCAACAGTTTTCAGTGCGTTTATTCATTGCCAAGAACACTTATGCCTGACGCCTATCGCCTATTTTTATGCCGAAAGTTACGAAAAAAACACTGAACTGCCGGGGACGACTTGTTTCGCTGGAAACGCCTGTTGTCATGGGCATTCTAAACATCACCCCTGATTCATTCTTTGCCGGAAGCCGGATCCCTCTCGAAAAAACGGTCGAAATTGCGCAGAAAATGCTGGCCGATGGTGCTACCTTTCTCGATATTGGTGGTTACTCGACCCGACCCGGCGCTGCCGACATTAGCCCCACTGAGGAAGCGGACCGGGTACTGCCCGTTATTGAAGCGATTTTAAAAAGCTTTCCTGACGCCCTTATTTCAGTGGATACGTTCAGGGCGTCGATCGCCCGACAGACGGTTGAGTCAGGTGCTGCCATTATCAACGATGTTTCGGGTGGCATGCTCGATCAGGCCATGTTCGAAACCGTGGCTTCCCTCGACGTTCCTTACGTGTTGATGCACATGCGAGGAACGCCAGCAACGATGCAATCCAAGACAGCTTATCAAAATCTGGTAACCGATGTGATCGATGAACTGGCTTTTCGACTCACCGAGCTTCGCGCCTTCGGCAAAAAAGACATCATTCTTGACCCTGGTTTTGGCTTCGCAAAGACACCTGCGCAAAATTTTTTGCTGCTAAATCAACTTGAATCCTTTGGGTTGTTTGACGAACCAATCCTGGTCGGTTTATCACGCAAAAGCACAATCTGGAAAACCCTGGGCATCAGTGCCAATGAGGCTCTAAATGGCACCACTGTTCTGAACACGATTGCACTCACAAAAGGCGCTTCTATCCTGCGTGTTCATGACGTTCGTGAAGCTGTTGAAACGGTAAAACTGACCCAGCAATTAACTTTTTTTTAACATTTTTCTTGCGTTTAGGAAATCAAACCTCTACTTTTGCATTCCCAAACGACAACGACCTGTTTGCTGACTGGGGAAATGATTTGGTAGCTCAGCTGGTAGAGCAATACACTTTTAATGTATGGGTCCTGGGTTCGAATCCCAGCCGAATCACAAAAACGCAAAAAGCCGCTTAATTAAGCGGCTTTTTGCGTTTTTGTGATTCGCTACCCTACAGCAATTTATATTTGTTGATCACTTCAGCCAATCGGTCAGCTACCTTGTAATGCCCTTTTTCATTGATATGGTTATCCAGCGTAAAGTAGTCGTTGGGGGTGAGCAAGTCAGAGACGTCCGCTAAATAAATACCTGACAGTGCATGGCGGTTTAGATAGGCCTTAAATCCCTCCATTATTTCGGGAGTGGTTGTATCAGGATTTAGACAAGTAATAACAATTGGCCCTTTATATTCTTTTCGGATTTGCTGAATGGCATAGAAAAATGAGTCTTCATACGGGAATTGACGGCTTACTTTCTGCGTCAGCTTCGTGTTTTTAACAGCTGCCTGAGCAGACCACACAAATAAACGCTGCACGCAGGCCTTTAAGCTGGCATGAAGGTATTTGAACGGGTAATAATCTGCCGTCAGCGCATTGTACCGAACGGCTTCATAATAGCTCTCCTGAGTAGAAGGTTTAAAGGTTCCGGCTATCAACTGATTATTCTCTGGCTGATCATTGATGCAGTACTGAATAACCAGCACCCGGCAAGAGTCGCGTTTAGTTCGCTTGAAGAGGTTATATTCACGAACGGTCCCAAACGAAGAAATACCGGCATTAAGCACTTTCTGGCCCACTTTACGCTCCAGAACAGAGGCAAAACAGCTTGAATCCGGCACGCCCCATCCCATTGTAAACGAATCGCCAAGTATAATTATGGCTGGGTTATCCAGCGAGCTCTCATCATCCCGTACGCCTAGCCTGTTCGTACGAATCGGTGTATCTACTTCAAAGCCGCTTTTAAAGGTAGCATTCTGTACACCCGGTTTTAGGGTATAAAATAATACGGAGTCGAATCGGCTCAGTTCGGGATCATATTGAATCAGGTTTTTGTCCCAGCCGTCCACAATTTCATGAAAAAAAAGGTGTCCGCGTGCATACCGACGCTGTCCATCAGCTAACCGATGAGCATACCCCCAAATAGCCAGTTCGCCCACTCCCAACAGCAGCAGTAAAGACCAGAAGTATACTTTTTGGCGACGCCCAAATAAAAAAACGAGTAGAAAAAACTGTGCGAAGACTATAAGTTTGAACAGCCAAACTCCCGCTGGATGTCTGACAAATAGTTCGGGGCGAAACAAGGTAAAAGTAAACAGTAGAAATACAGATAAGACACTAATAAGGGTACGTTGAAAAATGGTCATAAGGATAGAAAAGGTTATTCACAAAATTATAGGTTCCTCCATATACTGGGAAAAGGAATGAGCAAAAAACATGAAAGCCAGTGTACTCAATAAGTTTTCCATTATTACGTATAGAGAACGACGGCTGACTGTATATTGCAATATAAAGGCATTAATTTGTATATTTACCCGGTAGTCATACACAACTACATGAAAATTCTTGGCATTTCAGCTTTTTACCACGATTCTGCAGCGGCATTGGTTGTAGATGGACAGATTATCGCAGCTGCTCAGGAAGAGCGCTTTACACGACGTAAACATGATCCTGCTTTCCCCGCCCAGGCAGTCCAATATTGCCTGAACTATAGTGGACTTGATTTAAAAGACCTCGATGCTGTTGTTTTTTATGATAAGCCTCTGCTAAAATTTGAGCGGCTACTCGAAACATATTATGCATTTGCGCCACAGGGTGTACGATCATTTATTACCTCTATTCCGGTTTGGATAAAAGAGAAGATGTTTTTAAAACGGCTTCTTCGTGAGGAACTAGAGAAGATATATGGTGAGGAAGCGGCTGGCGTAAAATTGCTTTTTCCTGAACATCACTTATCACATGCAGCCAGCGCCTTTTATCCTTCACCATTTGAGGAAGCCGCAATCCTGACCATCGATGGAGTGGGCGAGTGGGCAACAGCTTCTATTTGCAAAGGCTCCGGCAAGGAACTTTCCATTCTAAAAGAATTACGTTTTCCGCATTCATTAGGTCTTCTATACTCAGCGTTCACGTATTTCCTGGGCTTTAAAGTCAATTCAGGTGAATATAAACTCATGGGTCTGGCTCCCTATGGCAATCCTGCTTCGGCCGACGTTGAGCGGTATGTCGATATCATAAAGAAAGAGCTGGTGTCAATCAAGGAGGATGGTTCAATCTGGCTCAATCAGGACTATTTCAACTACGCTACCGGATTACGAATGGTCCACGAAGCCAAATGGGAAGCTTTATTCGGATTTCCGCAACGCCGTCCTGAAGATGAATTACAGGAGCAGCACTGTAATCTCGGTCTGGCCATTCAGCGCGTTACAGAAGACATCGTCATTCGGATGGCGCAGGAAGCGAAACGCCTTAGCGGATCACGTTATCTGTGTTTAGCGGGCGGAGTAGCACTCAATTGCGTTGCCAATGGTAAACTACAGGAGTCAGGCGTATTCGACGACATCTTCATCCAGCCCGCAGCGGGCGATGCAGGCGGAGCATTGGGAGCAGCCCTGGCCGCTTACTACATTTATTTTAAGCAGGAACGAAAACTTAGTGGTCGTCAGGATGAAATGATCGGGTCTTATCTCGGTCCCGACTTTTCAGATCAGGACGTAGAACTAGTTGTTCGTCGCTATAAAGGCGTTTATACTTACTTCAACGATATTCATGAATTATGCACCGAAACGGCCCGGCTTCTGGCCGAAGGCAATGTTGTTGGCTGGGTGCAGGGCCGGATGGAGTTTGGCCCTCGGGCTTTAGGTGGAAGAAGTATTCTGGGTGACCCGCGCAACGCGGAAATGCAGAAAAAGCTGAACCTGAAAATTAAGTATCGGGAATCATTTCGACCATTTGCGCCGTCGGTACTGGCCGAAGACTGCGATCAGTACTTTAACTATCGCGGCATTTCACCGTATATGTTATTAGTGCATCCCGTTGCCACCAGCCGCCATAAAGATCTTCCAGCCGATTATCATCAACTGCCCCTGCGCGACAAACTATACTACCTTCGCTCCGATCTTCCTTCGATTACACACATCGATTTTTCGGCCCGCATTCAAACGGTTCACAAGGAAACGAATCCTAGGTATTATGAGCTAATTCAATCCTTTAAAAAGCTGACCGGTTATGGTGTCATTGTCAATACCAGTTTCAATGTTCGTGGCGAACCCATTGTTTGCACACCGGAAGACGCTTATCGCTGCTTCATGCGTACTGAAATGGATTACCTGGTTGTAGGCAATTATCTGTTTGCAAAAACAGCACAACCTGACTGGCAGGAAAAAGACAATTGGAAAGAGGAATTTGTTCTGGATTAATTCCGTTCACACAATCGAATTAACTCGCACTAAAAAAATATTGCATTATTTAATTTTTGTTTTCTATTTAAACCACACGTTGTAAACGCTTACTCAAATTATGGACTTTGTTAAAGACATGTTCCTCTTTCTGAAGGAACGCCAAAAGTGGTGGTTAGCACCCATGATTATCATTCTGCTGCTGTTAGGAATTATTCTGGTTGTAGGGGGCGGATCTGCAATTGCACCATTCATTTACACCCTATTTTGATGTTTTTCACCTTGTTGGTCTGGCTAGATCTAGCCAGACCAACAAGTGTTTGATTAAACGCTTCCCTAACTATGCAAAAACGCATTTCGGATCTCGACATGTACAAGGCCAATCTGGCCATTTCAACAGGTTTTTTAGCACTCTATTTCTTTTTCGGCCACAAGGCATGGCTTTTATACATCTCGCTAAGCGTAGGTGCGCTAACCCTGCTCCTACCTGCATTGGCACGCTGGATCAGTTTCGGCTGGTTTAAACTGGCCGAAGGTTTAGGCTATGTTAATTCACGGATTCTATTGAGCATTGTATTTTTTCTCTTCCTGTTACCCATAGCTCTTCTCTATCGGTTAGCCAATCGAAATCCTTTGTCCTTACGCAATGGTCGCCAAACGGGTTCTCTTTTTGTTGAGCGAAACCACACGTATGCACCAAAGGATATGGATAACATCTGGTAGCTAATTTGTAGGCCAGTTATTCTTTTTCTTACTACCAGGCCTTTGGTTTAGAGCCGTGCGGTGGCACAGTTCTAAACCAAAGGCCTGACTGCGTTTAACTGCCTCAGGTTGAACCAAAAAAATAACTCTATATATTCTCTTTTCAAGAAGAACTATAATCAAATTTACAATTAGCCCCGTTTACTATTAAATTCTGATAATCCTGATTTTTACCAAATTTTTTTAGTAGTATATTGCGTGACTTTGTCGCAAACGCCCGTCAACTCGGCCATCAACTTCGAATAAAAATACCGGCCGGTACGTTAAATAATTTAGAATTTCCCAATAAAAGTTGCCTTTTTTTACGATTCTGATAATCAGGACGCAAAAAACGGCAGCATAACCCAACGCTGTTACGACCATGTCTGATCAGGTTGACCAATTCGCGGACTGTCAGGATCAAGCCTTGCAGAACCCCACCAATCAGGGACTATCCAGTCCAGGACTCTATCGTTCTGAGTTCGAACACGACAATTGCGGTATCGGCTTTGTGGCCCATATTAAAGGTCGAAAATCACACCAAATCGTATCAGATGCCCTTCAGATGCTCCGTCGAATGGAGCACCGGGGAGCGGTCGGTGCAGAACCTAATTCTGGCGATGGTGCAGGTTTGTTAATTCAGATCCCACACGAGTTTTTTCTGGATGAAACCCGTAAACTAGGCGTTCACCTGCCTCCAGCGTTCGAGTATGGCGTTGGCATGGTTTATTTTCCGAAAGATGTCTGGCTGCGCGAAGAGTGCCGTGCCATTCTAAACCGGAACATGAAAAAGCTGGGGCTGGAATTACTATGCTATCGTGTAGTACCAGTCAATAACAGCGATTTAGGAAATGGTTCGCGTTCTGCCGAACCACAAATGGAACAGGTGTTTATTAAACGCCCTACCGATATTACAAACGCCGACGATTTTGAGCGTAAACTCTACATTCTGCGTAATTACAGTACCCGCATTATCAACGAGACCGTCGCCGGGGTCGATCATTTCTACTTCTCATCGTTGTCCTGCCGTACGATTACGTATAAGGGTCAGTTAACAACGCTACAACTTGAACCTTACTTCCCTGATCTTCAAAAGGAAGAAGTGGTTTCGGCGCTGGGTGTCGTGCATTCACGGTTCTCTACCAATACGTTTCCTTCCTGGAAACTGGCACAACCGTTCCGGTATATCGCTCACAATGGCGAAATCAATACGGTACGCGGTAACGTTAACTGGATGAAAGCCGCCGAGGGTCTGCTTGTCACATCGAAGTTCACCAAGGACGAGATGGATATGCTGTTGCCCATCTGCGATCCAAAACAATCGGACTCGGCTAACCTCGACAATGCCATCGAATTACTCGTGATGAGCGGTCGTTCTCTACCGCATGTCATGATGATGCTCATTCCCGAAGCCTGGGATGGCAACGAGCATATGGACCCCGTCCGGAAAGCATTCTATGAATACCATGCGGCCCTGATTGAACCCTGGGATGGCCCGGCATCGATTTCATTTACCGACGGCCGCATCGTTGGCGCCACGCTCGATCGTAACGGTCTGCGCCCTTCGCGGTTCTGGGTCACCAACGATGATGTGGTCATTATGGCCTCTGAAGTTGGGGTTCTCGACATCGACCCTGCTAAAGTAGTATCAAAAGGTCGCCTGCAACCCGGAAAAATGTTCCTGGTCGATATGGAACAGGGTCGTATCGTAGCCGATGAAGAAATCAAGGCTGAGATCTCGACCCGCAAGCCTTATCAGCAGTGGCTGGATGAGAATAAAATACGGATTTCGGACCTTGAAGCACCCGTTCGGGCGTACCACAAGTATGATCCGGCGAAACTGTTGCGGATGCAACAGGCATTTGGCTTCACGTCCGAAGACTTGCGAATGATTCTGGCTCCAATGGTCGAAACAGGCAAAGAAGCGCTTGGTTCGATGGGTATCGACATACCCCTGGCAATTCTGTCGGAGCAGAGCCAGCACATGAGCCATTACTTCAAACAGTTGTTTGCGCAGGTAACGAACCCACCGATCGATTCGATTCGGGAACGGTCGATCATGTCGCTTATCTCGTTCGTTGGTGCTACCTATAACTTACTGAGCGAATCGCCTGAACACTGCCGTCAGGTTGAACTCGAACAACCCGTATTAACGACGCAGGAGTTTGACAAACTGCGGTTTATCGATAAACCAAATTTCCAGGCGAAGACCCTCAACTGTCTCTTTACAGCCGATGGCGAAGGCAAATCACTGGAACGGGCTCTTGAACGGATTTGCCGCTATGCCGAAGATGCCATTGAAGATGGCTATTCCATTCTGGTGTTGTCTGATCGGGCGATCGATTCGAGCCATGCGCCAATTCCGTCACTGCTATCAACATCAGCCATTCACCACCACCTGATTCGTCAGGGGCTGCGTGGTAAAGTGGGAATTGTCGTTGAAGCCGGTGATGTCTGGGAAACCCACCACGTGGCTACCCTGATTGGCTACGGAGCATCGGGTGTAAACCCTTACATGGCCTTCGAAACGATTGCCAACATGAAAGAAAAGGGTTTATTACAGGTTGATTATGACCTCGATAAGCTCTATAAAAATTACGTTAAGGCTGTAAACGGCGAATTGCTTAAAATCTTCTCGAAGATGGGTATTTCGACGCTGCAATCGTATCAGGGTGCGATGATTTTTGAGTGCGTTGGTCTGAATCAGGATGTTGTAAGCCGCTATTTCACTGGCACCGTTTCGCGTATTGGCGGAATGGGTCTGGATGAAATTGCCCGCGAAATTCTTATTCGGCACTGTATCGCATTCCCAGATATGCCGGTTTCAGTTCCACGCCTTGAGGTAGGTGGCATTTATCAGTGGAAACAACGGGGTGAAAAACATATTTTTAACCCCGATACCATACACCTGCTGCAACAATCTACGCAGCGGAACGACTACTCTATATTCAAGAAGTATTCGAAACTCATTAACGATCAAACGCAGAAGGCGATCACGTTGCGTGGACTGTTGAAATTCAAGAAAGCAACACCTGTACCACTGGATGAGGTTGAGCCCATTGAAAGCATCTTCAAGCGGTTTGCAACGGGAGCCATGTCGTTCGGGTCGATCTCCTGGGAAGCGCACACAACGCTGGCCATTGCCATGAACCGCATTGGTGGCAAAAGCAACTCGGGCGAAGGTGGCGAGGACGAACTTCGTTACAAACCGCTCGAGAACGGCGACAGCATGAACTCGGCTATTAAACAGGTAGCCTCGGGTCGATTTGGTGTAACGAGCTATTATTTAACGAATGCCCAGGAGTTGCAGATCAAAATGGCGCAGGGTGCAAAACCCGGCGAAGGTGGTCAATTGCCTGGTTTCAAAGTCGATGACTGGATTGGCCGCACCCGCCATTCAACACCCGGCGTTGGACTGATTTCACCACCTCCTCACCACGATATTTATTCGATTGAGGATTTGGCCCAATTGATCTCCGACCTGAAAAATGCCAATCGTGCCGCTCGTATCAGTGTCAAACTGGTATCGGAAGCAGGCGTAGGTACAATTGCAGCCGGAGTTGCCAAAGCCCACGCCGATCATATTCTGATTTCGGGACACGATGGCGGTACCGGAGCGTCTCCCCTATCGTCAATTCGCCATGCAGGTCTGCCCTGGGAGCTAGGATTGGCCGAAGCGCATCAGACGCTGGTTCGTAACAAACTTCGTGGCCGTGTAACGGTGCAAACCGATGGACAAATGCGCACAGGTCGCGATCTGGCCATTGCCGCTTTGCTTGGTGCCGAGGAATTTGGCGTAGCCACAGCTGCATTGGTTACAGCAGGCTGTATTATGATGCGTAAGTGTCATCTAAATACATGTCCGGTTGGGGTGGCAACCCAAAACAAGGAGCTTCGTGCACTCTTTACCGGTAAGCCCGAACATGTGGTGAGCATGTTTACCTTCCTGGCGATGGAGCTTCGCGAGATCATGGCCGATCTGGGTTTCCGTACGGTTAATGAAATGGTGGGGCAAGCTCAGATGCTCGAACTCCGCGATGATTTACCGCACTGGAAATACAAAAACATCAACCTCAATGCCCTGCTCTATAAAGAACCTACCAATCTGGATGTAGCGCTTTACAAGCAGGAAGAGCAGAATCACCATCTGGACGATGTACTCGACCGGAAACTGATCGAAGCCGCCAAACCTGCGCTGGAATCGTCCGAATCGGTCTACGCCGAATTTACGGTACAGAACATCGATCGGAGTATCGGAACGATGTTGTCCAACGAAATTTCCAAAGTGTACGGTGGGCCAGGTTTGCCGGAAAGTACAATCCACGTCAAACTACGTGGCACGGCAGGTCAGAGTTTTGGTGCATTCGGCACGAGCGGGATCAAACTTGAGCTGGAAGGCGATGCCAATGACTATTTCGGTAAAGGTCTCTGTGGTGCCCAACTGATTGTTTATCCGGATCGAACAGCTCAGTTCAAGCCAGAAGAAAACAGCATCGTTGGTAACGTATCATTCTACGGTGCGACCTCTGGCGAAGCGTTCATTCGCGGCATGGCAGGCGAGCGATTCTGCGTTCGTAACTCCGGTGCGAAGGTCGTTGTAGAAGGAGTTGGTGATCATGGTCTGGAGTATATGACTGGTGGACTGGCCATCATTCTTGGACAAACTGGCCGCAACTTCGCAGCGGGTATGTCGGGTGGTGTTGCCTACGTATACGATCAGGATGGTACGTTTGCTTCGAAAGTGAACCCAGAAATGGTAAATCTCGAGAGTCTGACCGACGAAGATCAGGGTATCCTTCGGGAATATGTCGACAAGCACTTCCAGTATACGACCAGTAATGTAGCGCTGGCCCTTATTCAGGACTGGGACGAACAGATTGGTCGGTTTGTGAAAGTGATGCCGGGTGATTTCCGGAATGCCCTGGCTGGACGTGGTATCACACTGGCTGAGCAGATTCGGGACAAAAATGTTGTTTATCAAGATATTGTGGTAGATGTGACGCAGGGGTAACTGCGAAGTACTATGGGAAAACCTACCGGATTTTTAGAATTCGCGCGTGAATTGCCTAAGAAGCGCGACCCGCAACAGCGGATTCACGACTATAAAGAAATTGAGATGCCGTTTTCGGAGCAGGACTCCCAACGGCAGGCAGCTCGTTGCATGGACTGTGGCACTCCATTCTGTCATAGCGGCTGCCCCCTCGGCAATATTATACCGGAGTTTAACGACGCAGTTTACGAACAGAACTGGGCCTATGCCTACGAGATTCTAAGCTCGACCAACAACTTTCCGGAATTTACGGGCCGTATCTGTCCTGCACCCTGTGAGGCCTCGTGCGTTCTGGGTATCAACAAGCCGCCCGTTGCTATCGAGTTTATTGAGAAGTCGATCGCTGAAGTGGCTTTTGAGCGGGGTTACATCACACCAAAACCACCGAAGGTTCGTACGGGGAAGCAAGTGGCCGTCGTTGGTTCTGGTCCGGCCGGTCTGGCCGCAGCCACTCAGATGAATAAGGCTGGCCATACGGTAACCGTCTTTGAGCGGGCCGATCAGATTGGCGGTCTGTTGCGGTATGGTATTCCAGATTTCAAACTCGAAAAATGGACCATCGATCGCCGATTGGCCGTCATGGAAGCAGAAGGTATTACATTCAAACCTGGCGTTAATGTTGGTGTAGACATAAAAGCTCAGGATTTGCTGGATCAGTTCGACCTGATTATGCTTACGGGCGGTTCTACCGTTCCGCGTGATCTATCCATTCCTGGCCGTGATCTGAAAGGAGTTTACCCGGCTATGGAATTTCTGAGCCAGCAGAACAAACGTAACGCAAATAGGCCCTTAGTCGTTGATCATCAAGGTGTTCATTATACCGATAGTGATCTTTGGGCAACGGATAAAAATGTTGTTGTTATTGGTGGTGGCGATACGGGCTCCGACTGTGTGGGCACCTCGAACCGTCATGGAGCAGCCAGCGTAACGCAAATTGAGTTGATGCCAATGCCCCCGAAAGATCGGGCAACCAGCACGCCCTGGCCGAACTGGCCAATGATGCTTCGTACCAGTACGTCGCATGAGGAAGGCTGCGAACGCTACTGGTCTATTAATACCAAAACGTTTGTAGGTGATGAAGCGGGTAATCTGAAAGCGCTCCGAATCGTTGATCTGGAATGGAAAAACGAGAACGGACGAATGCAGATGGTTGAAGTTCCCAATTCAGAACGCGACATTCCGTGCGAGCTGGCTCTGCTGGCTGCTGGCTTCCTGCATCCTCAACACAACGGTCTGCTAGACGACCTGGGCATTGAGTACGATGAACGGGGAAATGTTAGAGCTACAAATTATCAGACAACGACAAATCCGAAAGTTTTCGCTGCCGGCGATATGCGCCGGGGCCAGTCGCTTGTCGTATGGGCTATTTCTGAAGGTCGCGAAGCGGCCCGTGCTGCCGATACTTACCTTATGGGCGAGTCATTGCTCGAAGGTAAAGCTGTATCGATGTTAGCTGAGGTATAGCGTTTTATTTCTGATGGCTAAAAGAGCCGCTGGTCTTTGGACTAGCGGCTCTTTTTATTTAATTCTCTCTATTTTATCAATTCAAATTACCGTTAACTAAGTCGGTAACTTATTTTATTGTAAAGATACATTCAATTGGTTACGTTGCATTCAGTAGCGGGCTTTCCGGCTCATTATCAACCAGTTTTGACAGTTCTATGCGCCAAATTGTTTGCCATCTATTTCCACCCTAAACACTTTCTCAATGAAACCTGCCCTCATTTTATTCGCATCAATGACCCTGTTTTGCTGGTGCGCTCCAATAGGCTACGGCCAGGATGTTATGTCCAGTTCGCTTGATCCGATTCCGGCGGGATGGACAGGCAAAGTCTTCGCGCTTAGCAATAACTACCCAGCCAGCCTACCCGTTGGGGCTAAACCCTGGACTCTCTTCGACTTTCGGACTCAACCTTTACAGTATATAAATGCGGTTAAAAGCTATGTTTTGGCGGGTAATACCAGCAAAGACTGGGTTTTGCAGAACAATACTACCCGCAAATGGTATCATGCTCCATCCATGATCTGGGGAGAAAATGGCCGCGAATTTATCAATGGATTGACACGGGAAAGAAACAGTCAACCTAGAGAATTACACCCGTTACAACTCACGCGCTGGCAAAACTGGGCGGTAGGCTTTTATAATAACAAGGGTGGTTACACGCTTGGAAAAGTGTATGCCGATCCGAATAATCCGTCTGCAACACAAGCCGTTTTCCCCGACGGTACTGTTGCTGCGAAACTCCTCTTTACGAATGCCAGCGTTGCCGAAGTACCTTACCTGGCAAATAGTTTCACCTGGCAGGGGAATATACATACAACCTTATCCGGAACAACACGCAGTCCTGCTACCTTACGCTTGCTTCAAATGGATATAGCCGTTAAGGATAGCCGCGCCGGGACAACTACAGACTGGGTTATGATAACCTTCGCTTATAACGATAGTGCGCCTGGAGCAACTCCCTGGGATCGGTTAGTACCGGTGGGTTTGCAATGGGGCAATGACCCGGCCAGCATCAATTCAGGTGCTCCCCTAACCGAAACCTGGATCAATCCACTGTTTACCACCCTTTTTACGGTCGGAGACTGGAAAATGCACACTGGCTATAAAAATCGGCTAAATGGACCAGTCGATAACCCTAGTTCATCCTGTCTGTCCTGTCATGGCACCGCACAAATGCCCGCAATTGCTGGCGGTATGACGCCCAATACAAGCAACAATGCGTCGCTCAATAAATACTTCAGGAACATTAACCCTCCTGCCGTTTTTGAAGATTTGGCAGGCATCACGGAAACCACCCTTGACTATTCTTTACAACTAAAGGTCGGCATTCCTTTAGCCATTGCGCATGCCCCGCATCTTATGGCGATAACGAGCCACAACACCGACAGCTCCCAATCATCAGACATACAGTCGCTTCGAAAAATAAAAGTTTTTTTAACCACGAAGGATTTTGAGGAAGCCGATTCAACAACTAAAAGCCCGCATGGTATAGTCGCAGATCCGGCTCCTTCAGAAGATAAATCCTATTCCAAATGGCTTTGGGTTCTTGGTGGAATTATTGGCCTTCTGCTGTACTTTTTTATACGCAGAAAATGAAACAGCTTACTTTTCAGCAATCACTTCTACCTCAACCAAAATATCATCACTGGCAATTTTGGGTATGCTTTTGATTTCGGCAATGCCTGGTGCTCCCTGCGTAAAATACGTAGCGCTAACACTATTAACCTGTTGGGAGATAGCTGAATTAACCTGACTTGTCTGGCCTTTAACGTGATAGGTCACCTGCTTTACGTTACGAAGTGTCATACCAACGGTACCTAATGCCGTTTTCAGGTTTTCAAATACTTGCTGAGTCTGAGCCGTTAGGTTACCCACCCCAACCAGTTCACCACTAGTATTGAATGGGCGCTGATTGCAAACGTATACCTGCCTTCCCACAGCCCCTGCCTCAATCTTATAGAGGTAGCCAGAAGGAAATTTCGTTGTTGTCTGTGCCTGGGCGAACGGTGCCAATAGAACGCCCAGCAGCACAGTGAAAAGGATTTTCATGGTCTTATATCGTTGGTTTAAAGCATAACGGGTTCCTCCTTTTCATCGAAAAAGAGATAATTCAGAAAATCACAGTACGGCTTGATGATACGGCAGCCACGCACCACTTCATCAGCAAAGTTAGGTTTCAGAACTTCTTTGTCGGTAAATCGATGGACGAAAAATAATTCTTTACGGCGCAGTAATTCGATTTCCGGATGGTCGGCAGGATACCCTTTGGGCATGACCTTCAGCGTTTCACCCTGCGCTTCAGGGAAGTAGGCTTTAAATTCATCGGCTTCAATAATATGCTTTAGCTCGTCGACATTATAGTCTACTTCCTGCCGAAACTTAGCCAGATTAGTGGGTGCTGGCTGCCACATGCCAGCGCCCAGAAACGACTGGTTATCCGGCTGAATCTGTACGTAATAATCGATCCGCCCCGAGTGCCTTCCACCGGGGCCAATGGCAAAGGCCAGATTAGACTTGTAAGGTGCCTTATCTTTCGAAAAACGAATGTCACGGTTTATCCGGAAAATACAGTCCTTCACGGCCGTATTTGCCAACGGTTCAAACGGGCTCATGCCAGCCAGTACACGCTCAACAACGCCACATAGCTCGCTTTTAGCATCATCATACCGAGCTCGGTTGGCATGAAACCAGTCACGATGGTTATTTTGAACAAGATCGCGCAGAAAATTAAATGTCTCCTTCGTAAAGACAGCGTTTGAAGATGGTTTTGTTGTCATAACTAACCAAAGATAGCTAATTATGAAAAAAAGTTAAGGTTTATGAACTACAGTTTGTGAACACATGTAAAACCGTACCCAACAGAAACGATCATACGGCTTATACGACCCACTAGGCTTTTACTATCGGGTTCCTGAATTTGCTACCAGGCTTTAGGGAATACACGTTTGTAGCGAGGAAAGGTATAAAATAACTCTCTGGCAATCAGCTTGCTTTCTAAAAACCAGCTCTGTATATTCGGTTGATTTTCACTAAACCGCTTACAGTTATGAATCTGTTACATCGCATTGAGCATTGGGGAGACACACATCACCCCGCCTGGACTGACGCTTTGCGGATTATGCTGGGCACAATACTGGTTCTGAAAGGAATCAGTTTTATTAGCGACACCACTTACCTTTCCCAACTGGTGGGTGGGCTGCACTTCGGGCTGTTTCCCGTAATTCTGGTGCACTACGTTGCCTTTGCGCATTTAATGGGCGGTTTCATGATTGCGATGGGGTGCCTTACCCGCCTGATGATCCTGTTGCAGCTTCCAATCCTGATCGGGGCGGTTTTTTTCGTGAATATCACTCAGGGCTTTTCTGCCTTAAATTCTGAACTCTGGCTGTCGCTGATCGTGCTGGCGCTGCTGCTGACATTTTTGGTGATCGGCTCCGGGCGTTTTTCTATGGACGAATACATGAGACAACATGCTCAATAATTTTTTCGGAGTGTTGAGTCCACTATTTTTTTGACATAAGCGGGCTTAACACTCCTAAACTTATTGTAACAGAAGGCTCCTTATTTCAGGTTTTTATCAACCTGCGCGCCAGATGTAGCCTTATGGGGCGCATCAAAATTGTCCTCAAAAACAACCTGACCATTCGGTTGAATAAAGCGCGTAAAATCTACCGATCCCGTCCCTTCGAAATCGTAGCTAATACCGATAATATCTCTGGCTTCTGTTGGAATAAGGGCTTCGTACGCCTTTTTCCCGCCGATAAACACCTGCGCTCGTTTATTTCGAACTAGGCAACGTAGATCAACCCATTGTGATAAATCGGCCCCAAAAGCAGACAAATCGGTGTTCCTGGCGTCAGCATAATGTCCTGCAAGGTAGATATCCAGGTTGCCCACACATCCTTTGGCTGACAGTGGAATCGAAAAAAACTCATTCTTGCAAAGAATCATAATAGTAACGTTCTGGCAGATTGAGGAACCCTGCTTAAAATCACTTTTCAATCTCGTTTCCAGCGTAAAATTATCGTTACGAAGGTTCTTTAATTCCTGCACGTAGCGATAACGAACGGTCGGCGGCTTGGGCTGCATCAGAATATTATGCTGCTGAATGGCTGCTACCGATAAGCTCAACATACCGTTTTTAATAACATCGTTCTCCTGAAAATAAACGGGTACGGGCTCCTGCATAACGGCAATATGCCACCCATCCGACGGAATCATCAGGTTATGCTCCCGAACAATTTGATCACCAATAACCAGCTTCGCCCGGAAATAGCCCGGATGATAATAGATTGACGTGTATTCATGTCCGTTCTTTGGAACCGGCTGACGGCGATTGGGGTCCCAGGATTGCTGAATAAACACCTGATCAGTTGGTGAGGCTGTTGCGTCGTAGTGAAACACAACCGAGTTGGGAATGCCTTTTGTTACCGGTTGACTGCTGAACGAGAAACGTTCAGGTGAAAGTGATTTACGCCTTACATAATTTAGAAAAAAGGCCGATACACCAATCAAACCAATAAGAATCCCCGCACCAATCCACCAGTGCCTTCTCGTGGCCCGACGAACTGGCTTTGGAATCGTGGAGGCAACAATGCCAATAGCTACCGGTGGAGCTATTGACTGAACTTGCGAGGTATTCTTGAATTGCTGCCAGTTTTCGTAACCCGCAAACTGAACCAATGCATTAAGCGTCGTTGTCGTAGGAGCCGATTCGTATTTCACTCGTCCCCATACCCGCTTGAGTGTTGTTACGCTCAACGATACGCCTGTTTGCCCGGCGATCAGTTCACTGAGTCGTTCAAAGTCCTGCGTTGCCCAGCCTTCACCACTGCCCCACCCTACTTTTTCTTCAATCAGTCGACGGCAACGGTCGAGCTCATGGCCTTCCTGTTGAGTCACCATTTATCCTCTATATCAACCAGTTGAGAGTTTGTACAAACTTGAACGCAAGTTGAACAGCGTTGAATCGCCCGTTTGCCATCGAATTTGCAGGTTTGCTTCACTACTACCAAATGTACTGAAACAAACCATGATAAACAGGCTATTCGCTTTTGTCTGCTGGCTGATCGTTACCACCCACGCAGCCAATGCGCAAACCAAAATTCCCTATGGCAATAATCCACAAACGGGTCACTATTATAACGTGGGCGATGCCAAAATCTACTATGAGATCTACGGAAAAGGGAAGCCTGTGGTGTTGCTACATGGCGGTTTGTTCGGTTATATCGACGAATATGAATTCCTGATTCCTAAACTGGCCCAAACCCATCAGGTGATCGCGATTGGAACCCGCGGTCACGCCAAATCGGAGATTGGCACGAAAGCACTTTCGTACACACAACTGGCCGACGATGCCTATCAGGTAATTCGTAGTTTAACCAAGGATAGCGTTATCGTGGTCGGTTTTAGCGATGGCGGCATTACGGGTTATAACCTTACCGCAAAGCACCCTGAACTGGTCCGGAAACTAATTGCTATTGGCTCGCCAAGACGCTCTGCCGATCGGGCATTGAGCATGCAGGAAGAGGGTAAAATGACGGCTGAACGGCTGGATAAAATGGCGCCCGATTTCGTAAAATCCAGAAAGCAGCTCATGCCCGAACCTGCCCGTTGGAATGAGCTGCTGGATAAGTTAGATGGGCTATGGAATCAGCCAACATTCATTACCGATGCGGCTATTCAGCAGCTACCATGCCCGGTTTTGCTCATGGCTGGCGATAAAGACCCGTATTTCAAAACGGAAAAACTACTCGAAACCTACCGGCTGCTTCAAACCGGGCGACTCTCCCTCATTCCGAACTGTGGCCATGTGGTGCTTTACTGCAATTTCCCGGCGGTTTGGGAAGCCATTTCCCCGTTTATCAACGAATCAATCAAACCCACAAAACAATGAAATTCTTTCTGTTGGCCTTTTGGCTGGTCACTGGTCATAACGTTCTTGCTCAAACGACAGCCCCTTTCGATGCGTCTACCTGGACTATTGTGGGTAAGATGGAAAAAGAAACCTTTCAGGGAAAAGAGGGTATCCGGCTCACGGGAGGTGCTATTTACCTCAAGGACAGCACATTCATGAATGGAATTATTGAATTCGATATGACCCTTTCCAGAAATCGTTATTTCCCAGGTTTCGGATTCCGAATTCAGGATAATGAAAATTTTGAACATATCTATTTGCGGCCCCATCAACTAGGGAACCCCGATGCTATTCAATATATGCCCGTTTTCAACCGGCAGGAAGCCTGGCAACTCTACTACGGCGATGGCTATTCGACAGCAGTGACCTATCCGTTAGACGAGTGGGTCCATATCAGATTGGTGGTTCTGGGTACGCAGGCAGAGGTCTATGTCGGCGATCAAAGTAAGCCTGCTCTGGTGATTCACCAGTTAAAACGGGCAGCAAAGCCAGGAAAGATCAGTTTGGATAATGGCGCGCCCATAGTTACCCGCTATGCAAATTTTCAGTATACCAAGACAGATAACCCTACTTTACTGGGCACGTATAAGCAGGCAGCACCCGCAAAGCCAGGAACGATAATGAGCTGGCACATTTCGAATACATTCGATGAAAAGCGGCTTGACAACGACTATACCATTCCGCAGGATCTAGCTAAACAGGCAACGTGGAATACCCTCCCCGCCGAAAATACGGGCGTTGTCAACCTATCCCAGATCAGCAAATTACGCGAGGGGCTTAATACAGTTTTTGCCAAAGTGACTCTGTTGTCTGACAAACCGCAGATCAAGAAACTTCAGTTAGGTTTCAGCGATCGAGCTAAAGTTTACTGTAATGGCCGGCTTCTCTACAGTGGACAAGATGTGTTCATGTCCCGCGATTATCGTTTTTTGGGTACAATTGGTTATTTCGATGACATCTATCTGGATCTGAAGAAGGGCAAAAATGAACTCTGGATTGCCGTTTCGGAAACCTTTGGTGGTTGGGGAATACAGGGAATCATTGCCGATCAGAGCGGATTAACAATCGAGTAATCAAACACATGGACCTCAATTACGTAGCCTGTTCAGAGTACACAAATGACCCTGATAACCAAGGTCATTTGTGTACTCTGAAAGTACTATTTCTCTAATGTCTTACTCAGCCTTTGGCGGATTGGGCAAAAATGCAGTCAGTATGCCCAATAAGGGAAGAAAAGCACAAACATTATAGACGTAAGTCAAACTGGTAGCATCGGCCAGTCGTCCTAAAACGGCTGAGCCAATGCCTGCCATTCCAAATGAAAACCCAAAAAATAGCCCTGCTATCATTCCTACTTTTCCGGGAACGAGTTCCTGAGCGTAGACCAGAATTGCCGAAAATGCCGAGGAGAGCGTCAGGCCAATGCACACGGTGATAATACTGGTCCAGAATAGATTCACGTGCGGTAAGAGCAAGGTAAACGGGGCGGCTCCCAGGATGGAAATCCAGATCACATATCGACGTCCGATCCGGTCGCCAATTGGCCCCCCAATGAAGGTGCCGACGGCAACGGAAAACAAAAACACGAAGAGATATAGCTGCGACTCCCGGACAGATAAATGAAATTTTTCGATAAGATAGAACGTATAATAACTGCTCATACTGGCCATGTATACGTATTTGGAAAAGACCAGCACCAGCAGAATAGCAATCGATATAATCACCCGTTTCTGAGACAGGCCAGGTATCAGCTCTACCCCCTGGCCTTTAGCCTGACGTCGAACGCTATGTTTTTTATACCAATTCCCTAATAGCGCCAGAATGCCGATGGCCAGTAAGGGAATAGCAGCAAACCAGCTAACCGATGACTGCCCATGTTTAACAATTACCAGGGCAGCCAGTAAAGGGCCAAGAGCGCTCCCGGCATTACCTCCCACCTGAAATAACGATTGAGCCATACCCCGTTTTCCACCGGATGCCAGATAGGCCAATCGGGAAGCCTCCGGATGAAAAATAGCTGAACCCATACCAATCAGCGCTACTGAAATCAGCAACCACTGAAACGAATCTGCTACTGATAAACTCAGCAAACCAATCAGCGTAATGCTCATGCCCGTTGCCAGTGAATAAGGCATCGGTTTTCGATCGGTAAACAAGCCAACAAACGGCTGAAGAAGTGAAGCTGTTATCTGGAAAACAAGAGTAATCAGACCCACCTGCGTAAAATTAAGACGGAACGATTGCTTTATAACCGGATAGATTGCGGGTATAATTGCCTGAATGGTATCGTTCAAGAGATGCGAAAAACTAATCGCAAACAAGATCGGAAACACCGTTTTTTCAACGGTCAGAGTAGCCTGGGCAGATGCTGTTACTTGTCCCATAATAGATCAGATCATCTGATGTTTGAAAATAAATAAAAATCAATTAATGGCTGACAATCTTATCAGCCCAATACCAGGCAGCTTCGGCGTTCTGTTCAATAATGCTGGTGAGCAGTTGCTCATGCAATAGCTGGGTTGCTTTAAATGGGTCTGTAGTCCTAAACTTTTCCAGAAACGAACTGGTAAGCTGAGTGGCAAAGGCCTGGTACAAATCGGCCAGAATGGAGTTTCCCGATGCCTGAGCGATCCGGGTATGAAATTGAATGTCGGCAGCAATACAGGCCTTAGGTTGATTTTGCTCGGCATATTTCCGTCGTTCACTGAGAAAAAAGGTCATTCTCTCAATATCTTCCTCAGTACGATTGAGGGCGGCTTTACCCGCAATTTTGTGCTCAAGCATCAAGCGTACTTCTTCCAGATCCTGCGTATTGACCCGTTGTAATCGTTGACTTAGCGATTCCTGCTGCGGCTTGTTGGTTTCAACAAATGTTCCTGCGCCCTGCTGTACCCGAATCCAGCCCGTATTGGATAAAATGCGTACGGCTTCCCGAATTGTGGAGCGGCTAACACCAAAATAGCTCATCAGTTCTGGTTCGGTGGGCAATCGTTCGCCTGGCTCCCATTTGCCTAATGAAATCTGTTCCTGGAGTTTACGAGCTACTTCGTCGGGTAAGCTAAGCCGATTTATTTTAGCACTATTCATCGGATCATCTGATGTTTCAGCAAAAGTAAAAATTTTCTATAAAATTCTCCCCCGCTTTTTTATAAATGGGAATTTTTAGTGCTTTTCAGCACCTACATACACGACATCAATGTCTAAAATCTTGAAAAACACCAAGATTTTTTGGGTCAGGAAACCACACCTTTGCCTGACAAATAGCAAACAAGCCTAATGAAAAAGCAAGCAATTTTAAAACGTCTTTCGCAGGGATATATCCTTTTATCAGCAGTAGCCCTTTTATCGGTCAGTATCATGGCCTTTTCCAGTCCACAATCGGTCATGAACCTTGTTCACGTTCAACTGAACAATACGGATGCCTTTAGTTCAATTAGGGGCGTGTATGGCGGTGTGGGCCTAACGTTGTTTATCAGCCTCATTTACCTTATGATCAACGACATCCGAAAAGGGCTAGCCTTTTTGAGCTTACTTTGGGGATTTTATGCTTTATCGCGTATGGTTACCATCTTTACGGAAGGGTCTCTAGGGGATTTCGGTACGCAATGGCTAATCACTGAATCTGTGCTGTTCGTCATTGCACTGATTCTCTACCTGACCAATCCTCAATCGGCAAAGGCAAATGTGAAGCTACAATCGGTATAAAAAAAGTGGTGCAGGAGTTAGAAATCCTGCACCACTTACCAAATAGGCTATTTACTCAAGGTTAGGCTTCGTGATTACGTTCATCGCGACCTTTCCCGTTTGCCGAAACAGGTTGCGTTGCTGGCGTCATTGGCTCACTCGGCTTTTCACCATTTTTTGCGTTTGCTTTTAAGGCCGCCAGACCTTTTTTACCATAAGCCAGCCGCGTTATACCCACGTAAAGCACCGGTACGACGAAGATGGCCAGCGAGGTAGCGGCCAACATCCCACCAAGTACTGTCCGGCCGATCGTAGCCCGCGCAACACCGCCTGCACCACTGGCAATTGCCAGCGGAAATACGCCCAGAATGAATGCCAGCGAGGTCATCAGGATTGGGCGTAACCGCAAACGAACCGCTTCGATTGTCGATTCCAGCAGATCTTCGCCCCTATCCACGCGTTCTTTGGCAAATTCAACGATCAGAATGGCATTCTTGGCAGCCAGACCAATCAGCGTAATCAACCCAATCTGTGCGTACACATTATTGCTTAAATACGGAAACAGAATCAGCGCCAGAATAGCACCGAATGCGCCAATCGGTACCGACAGCAACACCGAGAACGGCACCGACCAGCTCTCATACAAAGCTGCCAGGAACAGAAATACAAATCCCACCGACAACATGAAAATATAAATCGAGCTGCTACCGGCGTTTATTTCTTCACGGCTCAGCCCTCCGAAATCGTAGGCATAACCCGCCGGAAGCACTTTAGCCGACACTTCACGCAGCGCATCATTGACCTGACTACTACTATATCCCTCCTTGGCAGAGCCATTTAGCTCAACCGACCGGAACAGATTGAAGTGCGAAATCAGGGGTGCATTTTCGATGACGGTGGTTTTGATAATGGTACTGATGGGAACGAGCTGCCCAGCCTGGTTTCGGACATAATATTGCCCCAGATTCTTGACATCGGCTCGATACATGGTATCGGCCTGGGCTACCACCCGGAATTTCCGACCGTAAATAATGAAGTCATTGACATACTGACTACCCAGAAACGTCTGCATGGTTCGGTACACATTACTGACCGAAATGCCTAGCTTTTTACATTTATCGCGGTCAACCTCAACCCGATAGGCGGGCGTTTTGGCCGTGAAGTACGTAAAAGCACGGCCAATTTCAGGCCGTTTGTTCAACTCGCCCAGAAAATTCTGCACCACATTATCAAAGGCCCGAACATCATCATTGGTTTCGCGCTGTTGAATTTCAAACGTGAAACCCGATGATTGCCCAAGGCCAGGAATAGCGGGCGGCTGCAAAACCTGAGGCCGGGCATCGTTCAACCCCGCCAATGCTTTCTGCAACTTCACCACCAGCGAGTCGGCCTGCATATTGCGCTCTTTACGCTCGTCCCAGGGTTTCAGTTTCATAAATACTGTTCCACTGTTTGACTTCGACGCGAAGGTAACCGCGTTCAGACCACCCAAAGCCGCAAAGTGATCGACATAAGGCTGGTCTTTAAGGATACCCATGATTTTGTTGAGTACCTCCAGACTGCGTGTCGTAGAAGCCGCTTCAGGTATTTCATAGGTCACAATCAGTCGCCCTTCGTCTTCGGTTGGAATAAACCCGGTCGGCTTCGACCGAAACATCATGCCCGTTCCGATGTATAAGACAATCAAACCCACAATAACGAGCGGTGTCGCTTTGATGAGCCGTTGTACCCCGTTTGAGTACGAATTCGTAACCCGCTCAAACCATTGGTTAAATTTGTAGAAAAACTTGTTTAAGCCGGTTGCCTTTTCGTCGATGTGCATCGGGCGAAGCAGCAGCGTACATAAGGCAGGGGTCAGCGACAGGGCCACAAAGGCCGAAATCAACACCGAAACGGCGATGGTGATCGCGAACTGTTGATACAATCGACCAACAATACCTGGAATAAAACCAACCGGCACGAACACAGCCGCCAGAATGAGGGCAATGGCAATTACCGGGGCCGAAATCTCACGCATCGCTTCTACCGTAGCTTCTTTCGGCGACATTCCCTTGTCAATATTTACCTGAACGGCTTCCACAACCACAATGGCGTCATCGACCACAATACCAATAGCGAGTACGAAGGCGAAGAGGGTCAATGTATTGATTGTGAACCCAAGCGGCACAAACAGGGCAAACGTACCGATAATAGAAACCGGAATAGCCAGCAACGTAATGAGCGTGGCCCGCCAGCTCTGCAAAAACAGAAATACGACCAGAATAACCAGTACCAGGGCTTCGAGCAGGGTCTCGACCACTTCCGAAATTGACACCTGAATGACCGACACAGACTCAAACGGCACCACGTATTCAATATCTTTGGGGAACGTCTTTTTCAGGTTGTCCATGGCTGCGTAGACACCCTCTGCCGTCTCCAGCGCGTTACTGCCTGGCAACTGGTAAACAAGCAGATATGCCGCTCGTTTGCCATCGACAAACGAATTACTGGCATACGAAAATTTACCCAACTGCACCCGTGCTACATCTTTCAGGTAGACTAACGAACCGCGCGATGGATCACTCCGAACAATAATATTGTTGAATTCGCTTTCTTTACTGAGTCGGCTATTTGTAAAAACGGTGTATTCAAAAGCCTGTGAACCGGGTTGTGGTGGAGCACCTACCGAGCCACCCGCCACTTGCAGATTTTGTTCCTGCAAAGCACCAACGACATCGTCAGGAGTCAGGCCAAGCTGTGCCAGCCGGTCGGGTTTGAGCCAGATCCGCATACTGAAATCATCGGCCCGGCTGAAAATATCGCCCACACCCGGCACCCGCAATAGCGCATCGCGGATGTAGATGTTTGTGTAGTTATCCAGAAACGACACATTGTGCGTGCCTTTGGGCGAATAAATCGCCACCAGCATAAACAGCGATGGGTTCCTTTTCCGGACCACCACACCCAGGCGGGTAACTTCTTCGGGCAATTGCGGCTGAGCAATACCAACGCGGTTTTGTACATCCAGCGCGGCAATGTTTACGTCGGTGCCCACGTCGAAGGTCACGTTCATGGTCATCCGGCCGTCGTTGGTGGCATTTGTCTGCACATAGCTCATGCCCGGCGTACCGTTCACCTGTGTCTCGATAGGCGTGGCAACCGTTTGTTCGACTGTCTGCGCATCAGCCCCAGTATAGGTACCCGTTACCTGCACAACGGGGGGCGTGATATCAGGGTACTGGCTGACCGGCAAGCTGAGCAGAGCAAGCACACCCAATGCCACAATAACGACGGATATAACAATGGCAGTTACCGGTCGGTTAATAAAATTTTCTGCAAACATAACTTTCTAAATTGTTGAGTGGACGGTCCCCGTCACGGTAACATTGGGGCTGATTAAAGTCTTTCAATCGGGCACCACGTCGATTACTCCATGCTATTTATTTTGCAGCCTGCTTACTACTCGATTCAGGCTTTGCATCACCCGGTCCAGCCGTTGTCTGCCCCGGAGACGTTATTTTCACAACTGCTCCTTCGCGAACCTTCTGCGTTCCTTCCGTCACAATTGTTTCGCCTTCGTTCAACCCATTTCGAACCACAACTTTATCATTGATACGTGGCCCAAGGGTTACCTTTTTCTGCGTTACTTTGCTGCTATCACCAACTACCCAGACGAAATATTCGCTCATTTGCTCGGTCACGGCCTGATAAGGAATCAGCAGTTGCGGCTTACCCGTGCTGTTTTTAACCCGCACATTGGCAGACAAACCAGCTTTAAGCTGTTTTTTGGGATTCGGGAAGGCAATCCGAATGCGAATGGTGCCCGTTTGCGGATCGATAGCGCGGTCGACAATACGAACCGAACCAGGATATGGGTAACGGCTACCATCGGGAAGCATCAGAATAAAGGTAGAGTCGCGGGCTACCGATTTCTGATTCTGGAGTTGCAGAAAGCGCGAAATCTCTGACTCATCAACCTGCACATCAGCCGCAATCGGATTATCCGACGAAATGGTATTCAAAGGTGTTGAGCCAGGGGCAACGGCCGCTCCTAACCGTACCTGAGAGATACCGATCGTGCCGTCAAGTGGCGCGAAAATCGTCGTGTATTTCAGGTTCGTGGCCACTTGCTGAATACTCGCCTGGGCAGCCTCAACCTGCATTTTAGCCGCTTCCAGGGTTGCGTTTGCATTATCGACCAGTTGCTTGGCAACAGCGTCCTGCTGAGCCAGGGTATTATACCGGTCAGCGTCTTTCTGAGCACGATTCATGTTCGCTTTCTGCACGTTCAGGTTCGCCACCGCCTGATCATAACCAGCCCGGTATTGTTGCGGATCGATCGTGTATAACTTCTGCCCTTTCCGGACAGGCTGCCCGTCCTGAAAGAAAATACCCGTGATGTTACCAGCTACCTGAGGCTGTATGTCAACAAGAACCAAAGCCGTAACCGTAGCCGGGAATTCATCATAATAAGTCGCGCTCCCCTTCGAAACTTCCATGGCCGTGACGGCCGTTGGTGGTGGTGGAGCTTGCTGCTGATTGTTTTTATTGCCCCCACAAGCAGTGAGAAATACAGCTATAACTGGAATAAGAAAGCGTTTGATCATAGTGGATTGTACGTTGTGTGCTGCCGGGCGAAACGGTTCTTACCAGCTCAAACCCAACATGTTATTATATATCAGGATGTCATTGACTAAACCACGACATCTCCTCCAAAAACTTAAAATCGAATGACACCTAACGCCCGCTGAACGTCCAGTTTGGTGATTAACACCTGATACAATGCATTAAACACGTTCAGGCGCGACGTACGTAGATCTGCCTCAGCAATAGTCACATCAAGGTATGTTTTTATACCGGATCGATATTGCAGGTTAATAATTCGGTAGACATCCTCGGCAAGCAATTGATTCTCGCGCAAAGCCAGATAGTTGGCCAGATTGCCTTTATACGTTGCTAACGCCTGGGCGTATTCCGCATCGACAGCACTCGTTAGGGAAGCCAGATCCCAATCCAGTCGCTGAACCTGTAGCTCGGCAATCTTCAGTTGCTGAATACGCCTGCCACCCTGAAAAATGGGTAGTGCAACCGACAAACCAATCAATGAGTTCGGAAATGTCTGCGTATACAACTGCCCAAAAGCGTTGTTCTGATAGAGAAGATTGTAGTTACCAAACGCCGATACAGTTGGCAGATAGGCCCAGCGGTTATACCGCACATTAGCGTTTAATAACCGTCCCTGCGTTTGTAAGAGCTGGTATTCGATGCGGGTTTGCGGATTAACCAGTTGCAGTGTATCCAGCGCCACTTCGTTTGCCAGTTGCAGCGTATCATAGGTAACGGTCAGCTGGGAGTTAGGCGGATAACCCATAAGTTGCTTTAGCGTCTGGTATTTTGACCCAATCAGATCGTTATACTGCTTTCGCTGAGCAATCGAATTGTTGAGCGCTATTTTCGCCCGCTGAGGGTCCGTTTTATCCACAATACCGCCCTGATACTGGTTCGTTGCATCCTGCAAACTCCGTTGCAGGCGTGTAATATCCTCGCTCAGAATATCAACCTGCCGCTGCGTCAGAATCAGATCGTAAAACGCTTTACTCACATTCACGACAACATTGATTTTGTTGTTCACCGTGGTCTGAGCAGCCTGAAGGCGGTAAGCATCAGCCGTTTGGCTGGCTAACAGCAAATCACGGCTAAAAATACTCTGAGACAGCGAAAATGAAACCGTCGAGGTGTTCTGGGCACCCAGCGCTGTTGGAATTCGCTCGCCATTAGCGTTGGGAATGAGCGTAACCGGGAGTTTTAGGTAGTGCTGTAAGTTATAGCCAGCAGCTATCTGCGGATACCAGGCGGCCAGGGAGCTTTGAACGGTTCGTTCGGCAACTTCCTGATCAATAACCGACTGACGAACAACGGGTTGATGGCTTAATGCATATTGTATGCAATCTGGAAGATAAGCCTGTTTTGCTAGAGAATCGTTGCTTTTCTGAGCCTGTATTCTGGCGGACAATAAACATCCAAGTACGAAGAGGAAGCTAATAAAACTATTTTTCATAACATCGTGAAGGGCAATTAAACCGCCCCTGGCAGATAGTCAACGGCGTGTACTATCTACAACTATTTACAAGTATCATTTTGTTCGCTTATACTCTAAAATATAAGATAGCTTTCCTCTATAATGCTGCTTTTCGTTTGCCAAACCCATTTGATCACTGTAATTTCGGGACTTTATCAGTACATATGCGCCATGGCGGAAGCAACGAAAGACTCTTTGGAGAACAGTACAGCTGACCGGTCTCTGAATTTTATTGAACAATTTGTAGAAGAAGATATTGCAGCCGGTAAAAACGGTGGTCGCGTTCATACGCGTTTTCCGCCCGAACCGAACGGCTACCTGCATATTGGCCACGCTAAATCGATTTGCCTCAATTTTGGCCTGGCCGATAAATATGGTGGGCAAACGAATCTCCGTTTCGACGATACAAACCCCGTTACGGAAGATACCGAGTACGTTGACTCGATCAAGAACGACGTACGCTGGCTGGGATTCGACTGGGAAAATGAGTTTTATGCGTCCGATTATTTCGATCAGCTTTATGCATTAGCCGAAACGCTGATCAGGAAAGGATTGGCCTACGTCGATGATTCGACAGCGGAAGAGATTGCTGCTCAGAAAGGTACGCCTACCGAGCCGGGACGTATGAGTAAATATCGCGACCGGAGTGTAGACGAAAACCTGGATCTGTTCCGTCGCATGAAAGCCGGTGAATATCCCGATGGTGCCAAAGTGTTGCGGTCCAAGGTTGATATGGCCTCACCGAACATGCAACTCCGCGACCCGATCATTTACCGGATCAAGCACGCGCATCACCACCGTACGGGCGATACGTGGTGCATCTACCCGATGTACGACTTCGCCCATGGTCAGTCAGACGCCATCGAGCACATCACGCATTCGCTCTGTACGCTGGAATTTGAAGTCCACCGGCCCTTATACGACTGGTTTATCGACAAGCTGGAATTATTTCCATCCCGTCAGATCGAGTTTGCGCGGCTCAACCTGACCTATACGGTCATGAGCAAACGGAAACTCAAGCAGTTGGTAGAAGAAGGCCATGTCAACGGCTGGGACGATCCCCGTATGCCAACGATTGCAGGTATCCGTCGTCGCGGCTACACGCCTGCCAGTATTCGTGAGTTTGCCGATCGCATCGGTATTGCCAAGCGCGACAACCTGATCGATGTGGGCCTGCTGGAGTTCTGCATCCGCGAGGAACTGAACAAGACGACTCACCGCGTAATGGCCGTGCTGGACGAGAAACCGCTGAAACTAGTCATTACGAACTACGAGGTTGGCCGGGAAGAGGTCATGCCCATTGAAAACAACCCCGAAGATCCTACAGCTGGCGAACGTAATGTGCCATTCAGCCGCGAGGTGTACATCGAGCGCGATGACTTCATGGAGAATCCTCCCAAGAAGTTCTTCCGGTTGTTTCCGGGTGGTATGGTGCGGTTGAAAGGTGCCTACATCATCAAGTGCGACGAAGTAGTAAAAGATAACGCCGGTGAAATCATCGAACTGCATTGCTCCTACATTCCCGAAAGCCGAAGTGGTTCCGATACATCGGGCATCAGTGTAAAAGGCACAATCCACTGGGTGTCGGTGCCACACGCCGTTGAAGCCGAAGTTCGGCTTTATGACCGCCTGTTCTCGGTTGAGAATCCAGCGGCCGATGAGCGTGAATTCCGGGAGTTACTGAATCCGGCTTCGCTGGAAGTCGTCCGCGCCTTTGTTGAACCGGCTTTGGTAGAAGCGGCCCGCTCTGGCGCACAGAGCAATTTCCAGTTCATGCGCAAAGGTTATTTCATTCTCGATCAGGACACTACTGACGAGCGGCCTGTCTTTAACCGTACCGTCACGCTGAAAGACAGTTGGGCGAAAGAGGTGAAGCGGGGGTAACTTTTTAAGTATCCCTACCAGTATAGATGGTCTTTATTTGCAACGAATGTCATCAGACAGGAATTTGCCAAATAAAGACCATTTTTGTATCCATGTTATAAGAACCTGAACCTAATGGCCAAAACCAAAAAGCATACTAATTTACCAAAGCTCAATGAGTTGTTCATCCCTGTTGTTCAGGCTTTGATTGCTACGTGAAAGTGGTTTTGTTCAGGTAGAGGTTACTGGCAAAACTGGAGATGGAGGTATTGACGGTAAAGGCATCGTTAGAATAAGTGGATTTCTAAGTTTTCATATTATCTTTCAATGCAAGCGTTACAAAGGACTGGTTTGATCAGTTTTAACTAGAGTTCCCCATGCCTCCCATCCGAAAATCCAGTAATCCCGACGACATCCACGCTTACGACAAAGAATATTGGTGGTCTAAAACGCCGGAAGAGCGTTTGGCGGCTGCACTGAAGCTAATTCGTAGAGCCAAAGCCATTTATTATGCAAATCCCAAAAATCCCCCTTTAGGCAATGGAGGACAAGTACTTAAATCTAATAAGCCTATTCAACGAAGAGGGCGTTGAGTACGTAGTTTTAGGGGGTCATGCCGTGATTGCCCATGGATATCTTCGTACGACTGGGGATATTGATATTTTCGTACGACCCAGCGACGCCAATGCACAACGACTCTTAAGAGCTTTATACCGATATGGTTATCAAAATGGCGAATTTGAACATTCAGATTTTACTCAAGTGCCCAATTATCTCTCCTTCAATCGGTATGATGAATGGATCGATTTAATGACATTTACCTTAGGTGTAACTTTTGATGAATGTTACAATAATAGAGTCGTCCTAACGATTGAAAATGTACCAACAAACGTAATTAGCCTTCCTGATCTAATCCGTAACAAGCGGGCAATCGGTCGTCCTCAGGATTTAATCGATCTGGAAAATCTGCCAAATCCTTAGAGCGAGAAGTACCCTTTACTTCCCACAATCTGCGCTCCCTGTACATCCTAAGCTGACAAACAGTTCGGAGCGAATCTTCCAGCCTGCGTCGGTTTTGCGCCACATTGCCAGGTAAACACCCGTCAATATTTGAATTCCATCGGGCCGCTGAAAACGACCCGTCCAGTGTCCGTTCTCAGCGGCCAGCACACGACTGGTACTGACCTGAATGCTGTCGGTATTGCGGAGATATCCCAGAAAGTTAGAATCTTTGAATTGTACCGAAACCGATGCCAGCACCGAATCGCGGCCCGATACATGAGGACCACTACCGCGTGTCACTTCAATATCAGGTAGCATTGTCTGGCCAAAAGCTGCCAGATCACGAGCCTGAATAGCCCGATTCGATTGCGCTCTCAATGCCCGAATGGCCGAAATATCTGGCACTTCGGTACGCTTCGTGGAGCCAGATTGTGCGTATAGCCAAAGCGGCATCAGCATAGAGATAAAAAAAGCAGGCAACGAACGGATCATAGTCAATAACAACTAAACCTATAAGGTCTTTGAGACCTTATAGGTTTTAATGAAGACCTTATAGGTTTGGGTTTTGAATTACTTCAGCCGATAAACAGGATAGCGGTTGTGCGTTTTTTCGTAGTAGGGCGTCTGCCGATAAATGTAGTCCAGTTGAGCATCGGCGCTTTCAGCAAACGCTTTGTCGGAAGCGCGTTTCTCATCTAACTGTTTGCGCAGGGCCGAATTGTTTTTCACTAAATCAGCAGCAGTATCTTCGAAAATATAATCAGAGAAATATTCTTTCTGATCGAGAATACTGTCGAAGAAATTCCAGGCAAAAAACGAATCGATGCCCTGCGGCTCCAGCGTTTCGACTATGAATCGATTCGTTGCCTGATCAGTCTTAACCAGATAATCACCTGTGTAAAATTGAATTTGTTGCTGCTCAGTCCTCAGTTTTACCCCAGAATGGATAAAATGACCCTCATAAGGGCGTTGTGGGCTTTTATAATCGGCAATGTAGTAAGCCGATACAGTAATCACCGTGTCTCTTGATAGCGTTTGCAGTTTTACGCCATTGCGTTTTAAGAGCGTTATTACTTCAGGCCAGGCCTGTGGGATAATGTAGGCACCCGGTTTGTCGACCTGTACGTCAGCGACAAATGTGTTCCGGTATGGAATACGCTTCGTAAATGGTTTTGTCCGGTCATAATAAAGTCGCTTCAGGCCCGACACATCGCTGGGTTTGTAGGCGGCTTCGTACCCTAAAAACGTAATGGAATCTACTTTACTACGGTCCCATTTGTAGCTGAGCGGAAAGGTCGTCTGCTGCTGGACAGCCTTATCGGCTCGCTGCTGATTCGCCAGAATCGTTTGCGCATCGCGTTCGCAGAGTCTCAGCACGGCCTCATCGAAAACATACGATGCCTTTACACGCGCTGGGTACGGCTTCCACATGTGCGTTTCCAGCGTGAAACCGAAACAGTTGAATAAGGCCGCGTAGCCCGTTGAATACCGGGGAGAATCATTGTAGCCCATCAGACCACTTTCGGGCGTATCGCCCATGTGATTCACGTAGGGCGCGGAGGGAAAGCCTTTAGCTGCCAGCATTTTATCTAACTCAGGCTGAAACGTATGCGTCATATAGCCCGACACGGCCTGATGGAGTTTGTCTTTCTGCGTCGAAAAATAGGTCAGTACATGCTGGTAGTCAGCCCCGTCGCTCGTATGATTATCAACCAATACCTGTGGTTTCAACGACTGATACATCAGTTGAAAGGAACGTGTATTTTCGGCTTCGGCTTTGATAAAATCGCGGTTCAGATTCAGGTTTCGGGCATTCCCCCGAAAACCGTAGGATACAGGACCATTCTGATTTACTCTCGATACGCTCCGATTCAGAGAACCATCGACATTGTAGACCGGAACGATTGCCAGTAGCACATTTTTGGGCAGCTTATTAGCCTTCAGCAGATCGCGGGCCAGCATCATACAGGCGTCGATACCCTCAGGTTCGCCGGGGTGTATGCCGTTGTTTATCAGCAGCGTAACACGATCGGGCCGGGCCGTAAACTGCTTGTCGGCCGCCAGCAGAAACAGATGAAGTGGCTTACCAATATCGGTTTTGCCAACTTCAACAAGTTTAGCCTGTTCATACTGCCTGTCTAATTGCTGATACCAACTGATAATCTGAGGATACGTGGCTGTCTGGTTCGTATCGCGCTCATAAGGGGTCAGCATCGAGACGTTAGACTGCGCAAAAAGCGAACCCGACAACAGGTGTATTACGAACCAACTCAGGCTCACTAGTCGAAGAAAATAGGGGTTAGATGACGAAGGGACAGGTTTCATGTAGCAAATTTAACGAAGCGCAATTACGCTCTTATTTTTCTTCTTCGGTAGCGGTGGTGTGCTCTCGGGCGGTCGCCGATGATGCGTAGCCTGTTCGTAGGCATAACACAATTTAATGAGTACTGGCTCACTATAAGGCCGTCCAAAAAACTGTAAACCAGCCGGTAAACCATCGTATGTAAAACCCATTGGTACCGAAAAAGCAGGAAAACCCGTCGGTGGCGACAGGGCATTATTATTCGTTCCTGAGGGTGTATTTAAATCGCCAATGAGCCGGGGTGGATAACTGAACGATGGATAAACCAATACATCGACCTGCGTCGAATCCATAGCCCGGAGTAACAGTTGACGCAGCCGGGCCCGTAAGGCCAGGTTCTTCGTCCAGCCCTTGTGCGCTTCGGGGGCCAGTGTATCGGCATTCGCATCCAGCAGCGTTTTTTCGAGATAGGGGTGAAATTGTTTCGATTTAATGATCGACGTCAGGCTCTTATGCGGTGCGTTAGGCCCCAGATTAGCGAGATACAGGTTAAAATCACGCCGTAGCTGTGGAATGGTATCAAACGATTTGTTGATCGTATCCAGTTCAGGCACTCGTACAGAGTCGATCACGATAGCTCCGGCGGCCCGCAGTTCATCCAGCGCTTTATTGAATAGTGCATAGACTTGCGGATCAGAATTTTTCGGCGTACACAGCTGACGGAACACACCAATCCGTGCTCCTTTCAGTCCATTTTTATCCAGAAACTGCCGATAGCTTGCCGGGATTTTACCCTCACTTTGACGAGTCACGGTATCGGCTTTGTCATAGCCCGCAATAACCTCCAGCACTCGTACGGCATCTTCAACGGTTCGGCAAATGGGACCGCCCGTGTCGTTGGTCATTGCCAGGGGTGCGATGCCGTCCCGGCTAACGAGTCCCAGCGTAGGCCGAAACCCAACCAGACTTTGGTGAGAAGCGGGTCCACGAATCGAGCTACCGGTGTCAGTTCCCAGGCCAATAGCGCCAAAATCAGCAGCTATGGCAGCAGCCGTACCACCACTGGAGCCCGCTGTTGTACGCTTCATATCATACGGATTCCGCGAATAACCGGGCAAGATAGAACTGACAGAAAACTGGCCAGATGAGGCAAATTCGGCCAGATTCGACTTTGCAATGATGATAGCTCCGGCGTCGCGAATCCTTTTTACGACAAATGCATCGTCGGGTGGTATTGACTTTTTCATCGCCAATGTACCGTTGGTGGTCGGCATGTCGAAGGTATCGTAGTTGTCTTTCACAATGACCGGAATACCATGCAAAGGGCCAACCATTTTGCCAGTCACTTTGTAGATCGAATCCAGCCGGTTGGCTTCAGCCAGTGCTTTTGGATTGACCATAATGATCGTGTTCAGGTAGGGCCCCTGTTTGTCATATGCGTCGATCCGATCCAGATACATCTGTACCAGTTGAACCGCCGTTAGTTTGCCATTCTGCATCGCTTCATGCAGGCTGCTTACGGTTGCCTCACGCAGTTGTGCCGGTTTAAATGATTGCCCGCGGGCTATCAGTGTCAGGAATAGAAAACAGGTTAATAGAGGCAGTACAAATTTCTTCATGAAAGAGCGAATCGTATAGGTTAACAGAGCAGTTTGGCAGGAGTCAACAGAATAAGCTATAACTTTACAGTTATTTCAGCAAAATTTTACTATAAATCTAAGCCTTGAAGCAGAACAATCAACAAGCTCCCACAAAAAGTACAAGTTCATATTCTTTTCAACACGTTTTCCATACAACCTCATTTATGTATCGACTACTCGCTCCGGCCGCCTTATCACTATTGCTGATCGGCTCTACTAGCCAGCTTCTCAAGGCCCAGCAGGCACTGGCTATTGACAAACGCTATGTGGACGAAATAAAAAAACTGGCCGATCAGCCCGCTGTGAAAACCGCTTTTCAGACATTCATTGATCTGGAACCGCAAACCAAACAGGACCTGATTAATTTAACAGAAACTCCATCTCCTCCCTTTAAAGAACAGGTAAGATCGAAAAAGTATGCGGCTATGATGAAAGAAGCTGGCGCTGATTCGGTCTGGATCGATGAGGTTAACAACGTGATCGCCAAACGGAAAGGAAAATCTGGCAAAAAAACGGTCATCGTTGAAGCGCATTTGGATACAGTCTTTCCCGAAGGAACCGATGTGAAGGTCAAGCAGAAAGGCGACACCCTCTACGCACCCGGCGTCGGGGATGATACGCGCGGATTGACCGCTGTTCTGGCCGTTCTGAAAGGCATGGAAAAAGCCGGTATTGAAACAGACGCTGACGTATTTTTTGTAGGCGCTGTTGGCGAAGAAGGTCTGGGCGATTTACGGGGAGTTAAGCATTTATTACGAAAAGATGGCGGTTTCAAACCCGATTCATACATTGCCGTCGATGGCGATGGTATTGGCTCCATCACGCACCGTGGCCTGGGTTCGCACCGCTACCGCGTTACATTTAAAGGCCCCGGTGGTCACTCATACGGGTCGTTTGGGATTGTCAACCCACACAGCGCGTTAGGGAAAGCCATTTATTACTTTACAGCCGACGCCGACAAGGCAACACGGCAGGGGGTCAAAACAACCTATAGTGTCAGCGTTATTGGTGGCGGAACGTCGGTAAACGCCATTCCTTACGAATCCTGGGCTGAAATTGATATGCGTTCAGAAAGTCCCGAGAAGCTCAATGAAGTCGATCAATTGTTGCAGGCAGCCGTCCAGAAAGCCCTGAAAGATGAAAATAGCATAAAACGCCAGGGCCCTGATCTAACCGTAGACGTAAAAAAAATCGGGGATCGGCCATCCGGAAAAACAGACGCTACAGCCTCTATTGTACAACGGGCCATGGCGGTTTCAAAATACCTGAACGCGGAGCCCAGTCTCGAAGTATCTTCAACAAACGCCAATACGCCAATCGCATTGGGTATACCCGCTGTGACAATCGGCAGTGGTGGTATAGGCGGTGGTGAACATGCCCTGAACGAGTGGTGGCTCAATGACAAAGGGTACCTGGGTATACAGCGGGTATTGCTCCTGCTGCTGGCCGAAGCGGGCCTGGATAAGGGCTCACCCATCGGGAAGAAATAATCCTATACGTCAACATACCACGACACGAAGCCGGTATAATTCACAATATTGATCCGTGAATTATACTGGCTTCGTGTCGCGGTATGTTATTCAATTACCCATCTCATTATTTTCCACGGCCGCTTCATCGGTCAGGCGCGTCAGTATTGATTCTGAGAGCCAGGTTTCGCTGGCTTTGCCGACGGTGCGTTGCTCACCAATTCCACCCGGTTCAGGCAGCAACGTATTAGCCCAGGCCAGGGTGTCAGTTATCAAACCCGGTGCAAAACCATGAATAGCAGCAGCTAGCCTGGCAGGAAGCGTAATAATCCGCTCTGCTTCTCCTTTACGGCAGGCATCTACAATCTGTCGGGCGCAGGTATCGGCGGCAATGGTGAACAACGGTATTGAGTCGCTAATCTTGAATACAGTATACTCTTTCTCGTTCTGCCCTTTAAAAAGCGCATTGCGCGGACTTCCGGTGCGGATCAGGCCGGGACAGATTGTTGTAACGAGAATATCGTCCTTCAGTAGTTCGGATCGAAGCCCTTCTGAATAGCCAACAAAGGCGAATTTGCTAACCGAATAGGGGGCCAGATGGGGTACAGCTACTTTCCCTCCGAACGAAGTAATATTGACAATTCGCCCTGATTTGCGTTCTCTCATCTTCGGCAACACAGCGTTGATCATGGTAAAAGCCGACCAGAAATTACTTTCCATCGCTTCCCGAAAATCGCCTTCTGTCATGTGCTCAACTGGCCCGACAATGATCGTTCCGGCATTATTGACCAGTATATCTACGGGGCCTAGTACCTGCCCGACAGCTGTAATAAACTGCTCTACCTGGGCTTTGTCGGTAAGATCGCAGGCATAGGTAAATACATCACTCCCGCGCATTCGTAAGTCCGCCTGAGCCCGGTCGAGTTCAGCCTGATCGCGGGCACAAATGGCCACATTAGCGCCTTCCTGAGTAAACTTTCGTGCCAGTTCAAGGCCTAATCCGCGTGAACCGCCAGTAATGACAACCGTTTTATCATGGAAGTCAATTGCTCGTTTTTTATTTAGAAAGGCTTTTGCTGCTACCACCGCTCCAACGCCTGCCAGCATCCACCAAAATCCGTTATTAGTCAAGGTGCTCATCGTCTGTTGTTGTTTTGTACGCACAGCTTATTCAACCATCACAGGAACTGATTGTTGGCAGCGTTGAGTGACTGGGGTCCATTCGACACCTGTTTGTGAAGCTTTCAGAGGAAGTTAAAATTGCTATTTCCCATAACTATACTATCTACACAGAGTTACTTTAAACATACAACAGGGCATTAAGCCAAGTCAACGATTATGGAAAACCAACAAAATCTGCAAGGGAAAAAAGTAGCGGCCATGATGACTGATGGGTTCGAACAGGTAGAAATGACTGAACCTTGGAAGGCGCTTCAGGCCGCTGGCGCAACAGTTCACATCATTGCTCCTAAAGGTGGTAGCGTAAAAGGATGGGACGAAACCGAGTGGGGAGAAACGTTTGATGTTGATTTGCCACTGGCAGGAGCAGATCCGGCTCAATACGATGCTTTGCTTTTGCCAGGGGGCGTTATGAATCCAGACAAACTCCGCCTGGAACCCCAGGCGGTTAAATTCATCAGGCATTTTTTTGATCAGCAAAAACCGGTTTCGGCTATTTGTCATGCACCAACGATGCTGATTGAAGCGGATGTGATTGATGGCCGAACACTAACCTCCTACCCTTCTATCCAGACTGATCTCAAAAATGCAGGCGCTAACTGGGTCGATCAGGAAGTGGTTGTCGATGGCAATCTGGTTACCAGCCGCAAACCTGACGATATACCTGCATTTAACCGGGAAACAATCAAATTGATCAGTGAAGGGGTGAAAGAAAAGCGAACAGCTTAGTCAATGGGCAACAGGCAGCGATCGTAAAATCATCGCTGCCTGTTGTTTTATCGATCATCCAACCAGTATCCGCTGCGCCAGCAACCCCGCAGGATACCCAACATCAACCAGATAAAGTCCATTGGCTGGAGCCGCCCGACCGGCAATGGTACGATCCTGAGCCACAATCAACTGCTCGAATTTTTCCAGACTCATTCGATTTTGTCCTATCTCAAGCATGGTTCCAACAATCGTGCGGACCATTCCCCATAAAAACCGATTGGCTTTAATATGAAACGTCAGCAGGTCGGCTTCACCACGCTCCCAGTAGGCAAAGTCGAGTCGACAGCGAAAATGATCTACATTAGCCCGCGCTTTGCTAAAGCTTTTAAAATCAGTGTATTTGAGTAATACCTGACAGGCTTCGTTCATCCGATCGACCTCCAGTTCCGGCCTGAAATGATACGTCAGATTATTTTCAAAGGCGTTTTTATACCGCGTAATGTGGTATTGATAATAGCGCGAAATGGCCGAGAATCGGGCATGATCATTCGGGCGTACGGGGAAGATCGTACGAATCGCAATGTCTTCCGGCAATATGCAGTTGATCGAATAAATTAATGCGTCTGACAACAGAATCGGCTCTTCGAGATCAAAATGAGCAAACTGTTGTCTGGCATGAACGCCCGCATCGGTACGACCACTCCCAACAACAAACACAGGTTTTCGAAGTCGTTTGGTCAATGCGGCTTCCAGCGTACTCTGTACACTACTGCCATTTGCCTGAGTTTGCCAGCCATGATAGGCTGTTCCCCGATACGATAATTCAATAAAATAACGCATATCGGACAAAAATACGCCCAAACCGCTCAAAACGACGAAGCCGCTTACCAATGGATGTGCGGCTTCGTCGAAAAAGTCAATTTGTATAGCTTAGCGTGGTCCACGACCACCGCCCTGAAATCCACCCCGGCCCTGTTGGCTGGGTTCAGATGAACGTGGCTGAAGTTGTGGCTGGGCTCCCCGATTTTCGGGCATCCGCTGAAATCCTCCTTCGCGACCATTCGGTGTCGGCTGACTTCCGCCAGAGGGGGTCTGAAAGTTAGGGCGCTCAAACGAACGGTTGGGATGTTGAGGAAAACTTCGCTGCGGAGCACTGTTACCGGTTTCGGCGGGCTGGTAGCCTCCCCGATTCGACTCAAACGACCGATTTGGCGCCGGATTATTGGTAGGGGCAGGTACATTCGGCGTCGGGTTCGCATATGAACCACGTCGATCAGGCGAAAAGTTACCGTTGTACTCCCGACTGCTGGGTGCGCCATTGCCATTATAATCCCGACTCGGTGTTACGTTCCCGTTGTAGGCACCCCGGTTAGGGACATTGTTTCCATTATAATCCCGATTGGGGGAATTATCGCCGTTATAAGACCCTCGACCTGGGGCATTATTTCCATTGTAATCGGGTCGGGGGGCATTATTGAACCGATCATTATGACCGTAATCCTGCCGATAATTGGGCGAATGATCAGGGCGGTAAAAGCCTACCGATCCATTCCCAACAACCGAACGACCGGGCCGATCCATGTTGTCGATTCGATAAACAGGCACGCTACGACGGGTAACACGCTCAATATCGCCACGTGGCGGCCCGTAAACATAAGCCCGGTTGTTGGTCCGGTAATAGTTATTGATAATTGTCGTATTCTGATAGATGTTGATCACCGTAGGTCGTGGCACACAATAACTGTATACGCGCGGGCTGGTGATATAAATCTGCGGAACGAAGGTCCAGTAAGGAGCCGGGATGTTAATATTTATGTTGATATTCATGCCTGGGCCAAGAGGTGCCCAACCATAATAACCACCGCCTGAACGCCATGAAACCCAGGCGGGTCCCCAGTCGGTACCCGGAACCCAGATCCAGCCACCATAGGCAGAATCGAAAATCCAGCGGCCGTAGTGGAAAGGTGCCCACCCCCAGGCATAATCAGAAACCCAGGTATTGCCATATTCCGTAACAACCCAATGGCCAGCACTGGCGTAGGGCTGAAAATCCGGACCTGCATTTGGAACCCACACGTTTCCGTAGCCTGGATACTGTATCCATTGCCCATAAGGAGCCAGTTCATCATAGAAAGACTCGACCGGAACGCTGACACCCGGCTGCGCCATCGTTTCCGGAGAGAAAGACGGACTTAAGGCCAGCATTGTTACCAGACCAAGCAGCTTTATCGTTTTCAGGATAGTCATGATTTAAATCGTTTGCGTGCTGAGTTTCAAAACTCATCGTTGGTTAGATTGCCCGGACACGTAAACGTTTAATCAGCTTTCCAAAAGATATTGTAATGAAGGTTTCTACGATTTTAGCCGTTTAAAAACAGCACCGGCTACCAGTCCACCGAACAAATACCAGCCAATCGTCATCATTGCAGTAGCGGTGGTACGATTTGTTGGCTTTTCACCCAATCCTATTGGTCCAGGGAGCGTAACGGCGCCTACTCCAGCTAATGTCCCAAGGGCAGCTCCAGTCAGCAGAGACTGTTTTTTATTAATGCCCACCAGACTATAATACAGCGAATTGGAAATCACGTCGCCGAGTATAGCCATGCCATAAAGTTTATTTTCTTTAGGAGGTTGTTCGCCAATGGCCTGAATAACTTTGGCAAGACTTCGCATTCCAAGAATATCAGCGCGAGGTGCATTGGGCACAAACTGACGAATCGTTTCGTGCAGCACGTTTAGAGCAACAGCTCCGGCAAAGCCACTGCCAAGTGATTTCGACAGGGTAGACGTATTATTAGCAGACATAGGCGTTGAGTATTCTGGTATCTAACTCAAGAACCCGTTAATTGGGTAGTTGTTTACTGAATTAGTCAGTATGTCTGTATGAAAATAAAAAAAGCCAGCTACTTAGGCTGGCCATAATCCACTAAATCGGCGGATTAGAATTAACACCAAAGCCGTCATCAGGATCAATCCGCAATCGATCAGAAAGGTTCGAAATCGCGGATTGATTCCTTTTGTAGGCAAAACAGCCAATGGATGTTGCAGTTTTAATAGACTATCCACTATTGTTTCTGCACCATCAATACGGCTAAAACCGGTTCTTTTCATAAAGTATGTACTAAACTGTTTCTTACTAATCCTCTCTTGAGCGAAACCACCCTGCTCTGACCGGCTGGACCATCAATGAGTTTGATTTGATTAGTGGTCGAAATGCCCGTTCAAGCAAATCACTCCAGTTCACAATTTCAATCATTCGAGAGAATCCCTTAGCGACCTGATTAACAACATTTTGCATAACTTGGGTTAGTTTTAAGAAGAATGTATTGCGCTGATATTCAGCAAAAGTCGAGAATCTAATCGGTGTATTAAGTCCTGCTGGACTACTATACAAGGTATACTTATTACAGGTATTGGCTAACAGACAGGAAAAGCGAGGAATCTACGTAGCGTAAATCAATCACGGCCGCTAGAACCGATGAAGGAGGAGCAGGTAGCTAGTTAACCCTTCAGCATCAGTTTATGTTACAGAAATTAATTATTTATTTCCAAACAAAGAAACTAATTCTAAATCAACGCCTTACTACTATTCATCTAGCCAGCCAATCCGGTGATCGAGTATATTCCATCCTGGATCGTTACATCCAGATTTTTACCCACCCATTGCTGAATGTCAACCCCTTCTGAATTGATCGAATTCAGGCGTACACCTTTATTTATTACCTCTTTGTTTAGAATACGCACCGGAACGCGACAAACGAAGCCGTCATCAGACTTTGTAAAGAGATAATTAAAAATAATTGTCATGGTTGACTTGATTTAACGGGTGAACGCCTTATCTGAGGATAGCAGGCCACTCTAGTCGGTATTGTTTATTTTCGTCCCTTTGAATCAGGTTTGGCTGGCGATAACTCAAGGGCCGAAGCCGTTTCACGCTGCTCATATTTAGGTACTTTCGGAGCTCCGTGGACTTTACCTGCTTTGGTAGCTACCTTTTTCATCGATTTCTGATTGTTAGCCATTCTGATAGTTGTTTTTTAACAGTGAACTGAGATAAGCTGACAAATCATTGGGAGTAATACGAAGCTGGAAGGCGTTTTCAACGCTTTTATTTTTCCAGGCTAGCTTTCGCAGCGATCTTACAATACTCCAAATAGGTACAGGTAGCGTAGCGTTTAAGTGGTAGTTCAAACGACGTTTTCCCTTTTGCCATCATTTTAAAAAGAGAGATTAGCCTTGTCGAAAAAAAGCAGACTGAGAGCGAAGAAGATAATGACAACCTGATTGTGGGGAGATCTGCTTACACAGAAGCACTCGCTTCCCTACTGCAACGGGGCAGTCGATCATAATAAACGGCATTTAATTGCCCGTAAGCATGCACACAACAAAGGCGCTACCAGCTAACACTATTTTCGGGGAACGCTTATTCATCGTTTTACTACGAATAAATACTTGTTCGGTTAACCAGACGTAGCCTAGTAAAGGTAGTTGTAACTATTGCTAATAACTAATTAATTAAGACGAACCAGCGTATTGGTATACGTAAGTGTTGTTTCACTCAGACCGGTTGTGCCCGTTAGGGGTGCCGCACTAGCCGGGTTAGAGGTACAGGCCAGTGGAATATGCCCTTCTGTGGCCAGCATGCCCGATGTTGCATCAAGGCCAATCCAGCCAGCACCAGGAATATACACTTCGGCCCAGGCGTGTAAGGCAAGCGAGTTTTCCTCCCGTTCCGAAGCATCAGCAGAGGTCTTTTCATCCGGAAATACCTGGGCCAGATAGCCAGAAACAAAGCGAGCGGCTAAACCAAATTGACGCAGGATCTGCACAAGCAGCCATGCCGAATCGCGACAGGATCCGATTGCCGTTACCAATGTTTCTTCGGGTGTTTGTACACCAGGCTGCAAGCGGATATTATAGGCAACTTTCTCATTAACCTTTTTATTGAGGTTAATGAGAAAGTCAATAGTACCTTGTTTGGTTTGATCGACCTGCTCCGCTATCCATTGTTTTAGATAAGTCTCTTCCTCCGCAATTTCCAGGTAGGGGGCGAGGTCTTTCTGGAGTTGGTCATCGTACCGAAATGGAAAAGATTCCGCATACGTATCCAGAAAGAAATCGAATGGATTAACAGGTACTAGTTCTGCCACGATGTCGACTTTCATCGACATCGTCTGCATCGCTTCTGCAAAATCGATACGGGCTATAAAATTACCGAATGGGTCCTGTTGCCAGTGTATAAGATGATTGGCCGGTTCAATGGTCAGCGAATACGATTCTATCAACGCAGTACAGTGAGCGGCTGGCTTGAGCCGAATCAAATGAGGAGACAGAAAAACCATCCGATCGTATTCGTAATGCGTTTGATGAAGAATAGCGATGCGGATAGACATAGGCAGCAATGAAGATGATTTACGTTTAAGATTACACTTTTTCGAACACTAATCGGTAGTGTTCCATTGTTTCCTGCTGGAAACACACCCGGTTTGGACTAACCCTAAATACGGCGATCAAGTCCTGGAATGCTTTATTTGTCAATAGCTTTGGCAGCAGCGACGCGTAGAGAAAATACTTTTTAAGGTTGAACGCCCGGAATCGCTTACGCCACTCCCCGATGGTTTCGATGTAGTCGAGCCGCCCGGAGCTTTGGGAGATAAGTTTGAAATGGGGCTGTGCATTTCGTATTACCTGCTCCGGCCCATAGGGCAGCCAGGAACCCGGAAACTGCGCAATCATCAGGGCCAGCGCATAGGATGGTGAATCTTTGGGTGCATCCACACTGATTTCCTCAAATGGAATCATGTTTTTGCCAAACACCATTGTCTGCATGTAGAACCGGCCACCCACCGGCAACAAATCGTTAAGCATGGCAAAAAAATCGGAGTAGACCTGATCCTGCTGCCCTGCCTGGTATTGTTCAACCGAACAGAAATGCTCCATACCCCCAATGCAGCTAACGCCATCGAAGGTGCCGTAATCGGCTGGAGTAATGTGTCGGCAATCCTTGATATCTACTTCAAGACCGTTGGCCCGGCACGCTTCTGCCTGCCCCCGCGAGAGGGTTACACCACGTCCAATAGCACCACGCCCTTTAATGTAGGTTAGGAATGGCCCCCAACCACAACCCATATCAAGTACTCGTGAGCCCTTACCCACTCGTAGGCTGTCGGCAATGAATTTGTGTTTCTGTTCCTGCGCCTGTTCAAGAGTTAACGAAAAATCGCCGTTATACATAGCACCGCTGTAGTCGCCGGTTTGCCCCATGCTAAGGCGAAAAATTTTATCAATGGTAGTGTACGTGAAATCGAGGTCCTGTTGTGATGCCATTGCCTAAAAGAGGAATTTATAAACTACCAGTTGAAGTGAACCCATGCACGACCGAACCAGTCTCTACAGCCGTGATGCTTACTTTTTGGGCAGAATCGACCTGCACGGGTCGGCCCAGTCTCTCTAAAAGTCGAAAGTGCGAATAAAGCGCTGAGCCAAAGCTTCTGTTCTCCAGATAAGGCAGGTCAAACTCATGGGCTGTCTGTCTGACAATGTTGGTAATGGCTGGATAATGAATATGGCAGACTTTAGGAAACAGATGATGCTCGATCTGACGATTCAAGCCTCCGCAAAGAAAGGCCGCCATGGCACTCTGGGGAGCAAAATTCGCCGTTGTTTGCATCTGATGAATAGCCCAGGCATTTTGTATATCGCCCTGTTCGTCTGGAAGCGGAAAAGCGGTTCCTTCAACAGCATGTGCCAATTGAAAAACAAGGCCCAGTACCAACCCCTCTGCCAGATGCATCAACACAAACCCAATGATCAGTTGCCACCAGGTAATATCAAGCACCAGAAAGGGCAGGATAAGAAAAAAGATATAATAGAGCCCTTTGGAAACGAATAGCTTGACACACTCCTTCCGTGGATGCGATGAGGTATCATAATGGCCGATCTGGCTCTTGAAAAACTTTACGTAGTCTTTACGAAAAACCCAGGATAGCGAAGCCAGTGAATAGAGCGGAAACGTATACCACTGCTGGAAGCGATGCCAGGGCTGAAGCTTGTCGCCAGAGTCGAGCCGGACCAGACCAGGAGCTAACTCAATATCTTCGTCATGGCCTGGTATATTGGTATAGGTATGGTGAACAATGTTGTGCGATATTTTCCACACATACGGGTTCGCACCAAGCAGATAGAAACTGCTCCCTAATAGTCGATTCACCCAACTGTGTGCCGAAAACGCGCCATGAAGCGCATCATGCGATACGTTGAAGCCAATAAAAGCCGCAAACATACCCAGCACAACAGCCAGCCCCAGCATTGCCCAGAGGCCAAATTGATTTGACATGATCAGGCCATACAATGACGCATAGCCTACCAGAAAAAATAGTGCTTTCGCCCACATAGCACCATTGGCATGGGGAGAAATAGCCTGCTCACTAAAATAAGTGTCGACCCGTTTTCGGACCGTAACAAAGAACTGTGAGCGGTTTGTATTTTTAAATTTCACTTGAGTTAACACCTATAAAATCAGTTAAAGATTTGGCCGATTTCCTGAATTTTCCTTAGAATCGGTAGGGCCAATTGGCCTTTTCTCGTTAAAGAGTATTCCACGCGTGGTGGAATTTCGGCATACGCCGTTCGCTTCATAACCCCTAACGCCACAAGAGATTTTAGCTCACTGGCCAGTACTTTCTCGCTTACACCGGGCAGCATCTCACTGAGTTGACGATACCGAAGCGTTTGATCACCCAAGAGCAGAATAATGTAGAGCCTCCATTTCCCGGAAATCACTCCTAATGCTTTAGTAATCAACAGAAATTCTGGATCAGAAGACAACTCGCTTCGGTTACTTTTACTCATGATAGGTAGTAATAAACTGCACCGAACCAGCGAGATCAACTAAATTAAGACAGTCCTAAAGCCGGGAAATCTGCTCACGCATGAGACTCCCTGTGTCGATAGCTCAAAAAGGCTAATTGACAATCCTGCTTATGGCGTTAAAATCAGAAAAACCTTAAACGTGCTCGATAGAATTAGCGAATTAAAAAAGTGACGTAATACTCAATTGGAAGAGAGAAAGACGGGTTATCCACAGATTCACGAAAAACCCAACCTGATAAATTTGTGTATCTGCAGCTTATGCATCGTTGTGGTGACCAAAGCTGACACAAATGAAGTACTAACTGAGGAAAGCGATTAGAAGGTGAGTGCCACTATATAATTGGTAACTATCTTACGTTGCAGTAAGCTTCTTACCCACAATGAAGCAAAGATAATCAGATAACCATAGTAATGGCTATATAGCCAGATAATTATTTTAATCTAACTCTCAGTTATATACGGTAATCTTTGCGATATAGATTACTTCTGCACCAGCAATTGCTCATACCGGTTGTCATCTTTACGGTCTGCTTTGTTTAGGGCTTTATGGAAATTTGTGAGATTTTTCATTCGTAAATTATCACTGAAGAATGAGAATTTCGGCTATCAACACATCCAGAAACTTAAATACGTCGATAGCGATTAGTCAGATAGGGATTGATGAGCGGAATCAGAACCCAGTGTAATTCCGGCAACTTTTGATAAGTAATGACAAAAGACAACCGGATAGATTGGATGAATGGGGCCCCTTCGACTCCTTCCGAATTTATTCCCAATTGACTTTTTATCGCATTTACACGCTCATGTTTACGCTTAAAATTATTATTGCCAGCACCCGCCCAGGTCGCAAAGGCCCCGCTATGGCTGCCTGGATTCAGGAATTAGCCAGTCAGCGGTCGGAGTTTACGGTTGAACTGCTTGATTTAGCCCAGATAAACCTCCCTTTTATGGATGAGCCCAATCATCCTCGTTTACAGCGATATGAACACCAGCATACGAAGAACTGGAGCACCACAATTAATGCTGCCGATGCCTTCATTTTCGTCACTCCCGAGTACAATCATGGGTTTCCGGCCCCACTAAAGAACGCACTGGATTACCTGGTTAAAGAGTGGGCTTATAAACCCGTGGCCTTTGTCAGCTACGGCGGTATAGCGGGTGGTACGCGGGCCGTACAACTGCTAAAACCCATACTCACCAGTCTGAAAATGACTCCTCTTATAGAAGCGGTCAATATTCCTTTCTTTGCTAAATACCTTGATGACCAGGATGGATTTCAGGCGGACGAAACGCTGACCAAAACGGCTGAAGATATGCTAAACGAGCTAGCCAGGTGGACGGCTACACTGAGAAATATGCGGCCGGCCTAGGCGGAACGTAGCATCCGTTTATTACCTATTCCTCATTTTACCTCTACGATCTCTGTATACTAAGTAAATTCAGTCTACTTTTGCTTTATATCAACTGTTCAACTTTAACACTAAAAATTGACGTATGAAAGTAGGCGTAATTGGTTCAGGAACTGTTGGGCAGTCTCTGGCAAAAGCATTTGTATCAGAAGGTCATGACGTAACTTTAGGTACCCGCAATCCAGAAAAAGAAGATATTCTGGCCCTTAAAAATGAAAACCCTTCACTGACCATTGACACGCCAACTCAGGCGGCTGCTTCCGGCGAATTGATCGTATTGGCCGTTCCGGGATTGGCTGCGCTGGAAAGCATCAAGCAGGCTGGTGTATCCAATTTCGAGGGCAAGATTTTAATCGACGTCACTAATCCTATCGCTGGCGAAGCACCCGTTAATGGTGTTCCTAAATTGTTTACTACCGCCGACGAATCATTACTGGAGAGCATTCAGAAATTGCTGCCATCCACCAAAGTAGTCAAGGCACTGAACAGTGTAGGAGCGTTCCTGATGTACAAACCTGCGCTTCAGGGTGGGAAAGGTACCATATTCATTGCCGGCAATGACGAGGACGCGAAAGCCACGGTTACTGAAATTCTGGAAAGTTTTGGCTGGGATGCCGAAAATGTTGGCAAAGCCGAAGCAGCCCGTGCGATCGAACCTTTGGGCCAGTTGTATGTAGCACGCGGAATGCTGAATAATGACTGGGCTGTAGCATTAAAGCTGGTCAGACTCTAACACTGGATTTCTCGCTTATCCATTTTAGAGAACTCCCAGGCAGAGGTGTAGGAAATTTATGTAAACCCGCTCCATGAACAGAATAAAGAAAGCCCGATACAAGATCTGTACCGGGCTTCTTTTTTTACCATAAGGATTTTCACCCTGATCTATGCCACGACTCTTTTCTACCTATTGGAAAGCATAGCGCATAGCACCTCTTCGGGCGAAAGTGTGTGTCAGGAAGGTTATTCTTCGTTTGTAATAAACATTTTTGGTTTGGGAGCCTCAATGCCATCTTTGGCAAATTGCCGGGCAATGCTTTCCAGCATATAATAATAGGTATCCCAGTAGGTCTCGCTATTTGTCCATACCCGCACATCATAGTCACGCGAGTTGGCATTAAGCTTGGCAATCAGGATATCGTGCGTCCGATCTTTAAGGGCATAGGGACAGCTATCCACAGCCTTCTGAATTGATGCTTTCGTCGCATCCAGATCATTCTGGCTACCAACGGTATACACCTGATCGACCCGAATTGTCCCTCTCGTGCTGATATTGGTAATGGATGCTGTCGATAACGGACCATTTGGCAGAATGATGGTTTTGTTATCCAGCGTGATAAGGATGGTATCAAAAATTCGGATAGCCTCCACATTGCCCGTAAAGCCCTGCGCCGAAATAAGATCACCTACGCGATAAGGTTTGAATGTCAGAATCAGGACACCCCCGGCAAAGTTGGCTAAACTACCCTGCAAAGCCAGCCCAACGGCTAACCCGGCTGCGCCAATAATGGCAACAAACGATGTTGTTTCAACCCCCAGTGTACTAGCTATACTCAATAACAGAAGTACACGCAGCACAGCATTGACCAATGACAGAAGGAACGGCTGAACATCGCGGTCAACATGTCGTTTCGCCATCACTGAAGATAACAATTTGGTTATCCAGCCAATCACCCAGAGGCCAATAATGAGTGTCAGAATTGCCAGCAGGATGCGGCCACCGTAGAGCGTAGCAAAAGTTAGCACCTGGTCGTAGATGCGTTGGGCATTAGTCTGCGCTTGTTCCATGAGCAATAAATGGGGATTAGTTTGAAACTCTGACGTGAATAAACGTAAAAGTAACTGGCCAAAAGGTTAGTTGTATATTACGTTTTCTCGTTCCCTGCTTATTAGAGCCAGTTTTTTCGCCGAAATATCCATACGGTCAGTGCCGACGAGAAAACCATCATTGCCAGCGCAAGGATGTAGCCGTATTTCCAGTGGATTTCGGGCATTTCATCGAAGTTCATACCCCATATACTAGCCAGCAATGTTGGTGGCAGAAATACCAGTGAGACGACCGTAAAGATTTTAACGACCCGGTTTTGCTCCAGGTCAATTAAACCAAGGTAGGTGTTTTGCAGAAACTCAAGTCGCTCAAAAATAAAGTTCGTATGATCGATCAGCGAATTGATGTCTTTAATGAGCGTTCGAAGTCGTTGCTGTTCAAGGTCATTGAACCAGCCGTCAGAACGGATCATGGACGAAATAACGCGCTGTTTATCAACCACATTTTCCCGAATAGACATCGTCAACTCCTGGTAATCGTTGATATTCAGCAGCATTTCCCGGTCAAGATTGGCATCCAGATCAAGCAGCCGGTTGATTGCTTTAATCTCGCCCGATACCAATTCGACCAGATCAGCATCATAATCGATCCGGGATTCAAAAATTGAGATCAGGATCTGGGCCCCATCGCTGAATACCGCCCGGCGCGACTTAATTCGTTTAACTGTATCGGCAAATGACTTCAGGTCGGCGTTACGATAGGTAAACAGTGTGTCATCTTTCAACAGAAAGCTCACGGGCACCGTCACATATCGCTGCTCTTTATCAGGAACTAAAAAATTGGAATTGGCGATCATAAAATCATCTTCCTCAATATACCGGGAGCTGCTTTCGATCTCCAGCTGCTCCTGCTGACTCAGAAAATCCACATCGAATTTTTCCTCTACACTCTTGATTTCGGCAGGCGTTGGGTTTTGCAAATCGACCCAAAGCGTCCGTTCGGTATTCGAAAAAGAATCAATGTCGCGGACTTTGCGAACGGACGTTTCGTCTAGCTGAAAGATACGAATCATGAAGTTGAGTGAAGCAGTTATCAGTTTATCGGCGCGCAAAGTTCAAAAAAAAACGGAGCGGTAAAAAGCCGCTCCGTTTTTTAGCTAAGTAAGATCACCTACGATTGGCTACTTCTGCTCGTATTTATCCTTATAGGTCTTATACAGCCGTTTGTGCCGATCGTCCAGATTCACCTTACGGCCCTGGATAAACACCTGTTCAACTACGTTTGTACGCATGTCGAGCGCATCTCCGGCCGATACAAATAAAGTGGCCTGTTTGCCTTTTTCGAGCGTTCCGGCAACGGCATCGATCCCCAGAATTTTAGCATTGTTCGAGGTAATCAACTTTAAGGCTTCTTCCTTATCGGTGATGCCAAAGCCAGAAGCCGTTCCTGCCAAAAACGCCAGATTGCGTGTTCGCCACCATCCATCAGCGTAGCTCAATCCGACCAGAACTCCTCCTTTATGCAGGATACCGGGCATACGATACGGCAAATCGACATCTTCGTCTTCGCGGTTTGGCAACCGGTGCAGTTCACTCAGAATGACCGGGATATTGTTGTCTTTCAGAAACGTGACAACCCGGTGTGCCTCTTCACCCCCAACAATCACGATCTTCGGAATACCGAGTGACTTGGCAAACATGACCGATTCGATAATGTCTTTGCCATAATCAGCCCGGATATACAGGTTCTGTTTACCCGAAAATAACCCACGCATCGATTCCAGCTTAAGGTTCATCGAAGCCGGGCCCGGCAAAGCAGCATAGGCTTTCGCATCGGCAAAAGTGGCCTGCAACGCACTCATGGCGGCAGTCCGTTTTTCGTTTTTCCGAATGGTTAGCGAGAAATCCTCCAGATTAAAATCGCGGGCGAAATAGCTTGGCCAGTTGAGCCAGATCCCATCGTCTTTTTTCAGAACCGCATCTTCCCAGTTCCAGCCATCGGCCATCATGATACTCGAACTCCCCGATACAGTTCCGCCCTGAGGCATGGCCTGAGTCAGCAAAACGCCGTTATTGCGAATGGTCGGGATAATTTCCGAGTCTGTATTGTAGGCAATCAGTGACCGAATATTCGGGTTCAGGTCGCCTATTTCCTGCTTATCGACGGTTGCCTTTACCGCACCGATTTCCTGCAAACCAACCGTTGATGCCGGAGAAATGAAGCCCGGATAAACGTGTTTTCCCGCAGCGCTGATCACTTCAGCACCAGCCGTGGGCGTACTACCATCGCCAATGGCGGTAATAATACCTTTGTCGAAAACAACCACGCCATTTTGAATCACCTGTCCGTTCCCGACGTGAATAGTAGCTCCGGTCAGGGCGATAGTCCGCTCCTGTGGCTTAGCCGGAGCGGGGTTCTGGGCATAGCCCGTAAGCACCCCCAGCGTTAGTAATGATGTTAGTATTTTTTTCATAATGTTTTTAAGCACGGTTAGGTCGTTGCTATTTCTGCGCTTGTGACTCTTCTTCACCTTCGGCCATTACGCCTTCAATGTCTTCGCAATGCCACATCCGCGACCGCCGGAATGTTGGCCGCTGCGTTGGTGTTCCGGTAGCTTTGGCCGCTAAAGTTTTCTGGATCAACCGGGCACGTTCGGCCTGCATAGCATCCCGTTTGGCGTCCTCATCTTTAAGGCTGAAATAAATAGCCCCTTCGATCATCGTAAACTCGGGCCGGGCATAAATAGACAGCGGATGTGCGTTCCAGAGCACCAGATCGGCATCTTTACCGACTTTAATACTACCCATCCGGTTATCAAGGTGGAGGAGTTTCGCCGGGTTTAGCGTCACCATTTTCCAGGCATCTTCTTCAGAAACGCCACCGTATTCAACTGTTTTGGCTGCTTCCTGATTCAATCGACGGGCCATTTCGGCATCATCTGAGTTGATTGATACCGTAACACCCTGACGGTGCATCAGAGCTGCATTATACGGAATAGCGTCGTGAACTTCCATTTTGTAAGCCCACCAGTCAGCAAAAGAAGAACCACCCACACCATGTTTCGCCATTTTGTCGGCCAGTTTGTACCCTTCCAGAATGTGCGTAAACGTATTGACCTTGAAGCCCAGCGAGTCGGCCACTTTCAACAACATATTAATTTCCGACTGCACGTAAGAGTGGCAGGTGATAAACCGCTTAGCCGACAGAATTTCGGCCAGCGCATCCAGTTCGATGTCCCGGTGGGGTGGTATCGTGGCTGCTTTTTCTTTAGCGCCCAGTTTATTGTAGGCTGCCCATCCTTTGGCATATTCTTTCGCCCGCGTGAAATGATCCATATAGACCTGCTCCACCCCCATCCGCGATTGCGGGAAACGGACGCCCGAACTTGGGTTATTGGATTGTTTAACGTTTTCACCCAGGGCAAATTTGATGAAGCCATCGGCACCTTTTATCAGCATACTTTCCGGCGACTCACCCCACTTTAACTTGACAATTGCCGACTGACCACCAATGGAGTTAGCGGACCCGTGCAGTAATTGGGACGTCGTAACACCACCGGCCAGCTGCCGATAAATGTTTACATCGTCCGGATTGATAACATCGGCCATGCGCACTTCGGCCGAACTCGACTGCCCGCCCTCATTGATTGTTAATAGGGCAATGTGTGAATGTTCGTCAATAATGCCGTTGGTCAGGTGTTTGCCGGTTCCGTCGAACACTTTTATGTCGGCAGGAACGGGCAGGTTTTTACCAACTTTAGAAATTTTACCATCCGTTACAAAAACATCGGCATTGGTCAGCACACCATCTTTTTCGTTGGTCCAGACCGTTGCATTACGAATCATGACCGTCTCCGACTTGGGTTTCTGCAAATTACCCATACCCACAAACGGATAAATCACCGCTGTCGACGACGTGGCCGATGTGGACCGTGCGGCCGTTACTGCACTTGCCGATTGTGGCGTATCGGTCCCTTTCGTTGCCGACCAGGTTATCCGTTTACCGTCGGGAGTTTCGCCATCACCTTTAAGCGTAGTCGGCGACGTGCGATAACCTGTCAGACGGGTTGTGCCTGAGCCGGGACGCCGATCCAACTGGGTCTGAATCGAAATAATATCGCCACTAATGGCTACTTTGGGGGTAATTTTTGTTGTATCGACCTGAATCTGATACTCTGGCTTATCGGCCGATTTCCCGGTAATAGTCAGCTTGATATTGCTTCGCTCACCGACGGTCAGTTGCCAGTTTCCGCGCAAATCAGCTGCATCTTTCTGATTAATGATGTATTGTTTCCCACTGATCCAGTTTTCATAGATTACATTATCGGCACTAAACAGGTTACCCGATGTAATAATGAAATTGGCAACCTTACTCTTCTGCAAGCTACCGACCTGATCTTCGGCTTTCATCAGTCGGGCCGGAGCGGTTGTCAGGGCTTCCAGCGCCTTTTGCTCCGATAATCCATTTTCGATGGCCTTACGCAGATTCGCCCAAAATTCGGTTTTGTTTCGCAGTCCGGCCGTTGTCAGCGCAAACGGGATGTTGGCACCAGCGAGACGTCCGGCATTCATTGGGGCCATTTCCCAGTGTTTAAGCTCCGAAAAAGCCACATTGTCCGCATCCCAAGTGTCCTCAACATCGTACGGTTGTGGAAAATTAACCGGTACGATCAGCGAAGCTCCCGTTGCTTTAATTTCATCAAGGCGCTGGTATTCGTCACCCGATCCTTTTATAATATATTGAACACCAAACTCATCCCCAACTTTATCGGCCCGAAGGATGCCTAGTTTGTCGCCAGCATCAAAAATGGCGGGTAACGACTGGTTACGGTTTAGGGCATCGAGCGACAGATTGGACTGTTCTTTACTACCACCGCGTTTATACCAGTCGGCATCATACATCGCCTGCCGCAGCAGTGCTACGACGCCCATCATAGAGTTCGGATAATTCTGCCGTGATGTTCCTTTGCTAAATGAATAATGCGCCGTTGCGTTAGACTTCAGTACGAGTGTATTTTCACGCTCATCGGCCAGTGTCACTAAAGCGCCAGTACCCCGGACAATACCATCATGAGGGTGCGTCAGTACGGCACCGAAGCCCAGTTTCCGGAGTTCATCCGCCTTGGCGGGTGTTGCTTTAAATAATAAACTGGCATTGTTCTCGGGCTGAACTGCCTGGTTCCAGTAATAGGCTCCTTTTTTGTTCGATTCTAATTGAGGAACACCTCCCCGACCAGCCGGACCCGTGGCAGGCGGCAATTCTGGCATTCCATAGTCGGAATCAATCTCAATAAGAGCCGGGTAAATACGCTTGCCTTTCAAATCGGCAACAACCGTTCCGGCAGGTAAGCTAACGTTACTACCAACCGCTTCAACGCGACCATCGCGAATCAGAAGCGTAGCATTTTGCAGTGTCGTTTGTGGATCAACAACGATGGTGGCATTGGTGAACGCATACAGTCCTGGCCGTTCATCGTAGACACCGTTGCGGGGGAAGGTCGTCTGAGCCACAGCAGAATAGGCCAGACCAGCCGCAAGAAGTGCCGTCAGGAAATGTCTTCTCATGAAAGTGATTGATTGGTTGATGATTGGGGTTAACTGCCAAAAATACAGAATTAAACGTGCCTTCGAACAGATTATCCAAAGAAGATTTCGTCAATCCCGTAAAACTTAGATAGCTTATAGTTAAAATAAAAATTGTTATTTTGAGGGCGAAATCATCCCTATTCAGAACTATGCGCTTTTTTGTTTTACTCTCTTTTCTTTGTGCTACAACTACCTCATTCGCCCAGGAGCAGGAGCAGTTCATGACTCAAACCACCCGCGATCGAATCAATTATACGACCGTTACCATTCCAATCACAAACTCCCTGTTCACGATCAAAGGCCCAGCCGGTAAATTACTGGGTGACCCTTACCTCGATACCACCTGGCAGGCAGGTAATGTAAAATTTTATAATCGGCTGGGCGTATCCTTGACGAATGACTCGTTAGCCGGTGTTCCTGTACGGCTCGATCTAAGCACCAATGAGGTAGAGGTACGAGCTGGGGCAAAAGACATTCGGGCCGTCAAAGCCACGGCTGTTCGCTACATTGTTATGAATACGGCAACGGGCACCCCCAGCCGATTCATCAATGTCATGGAGTATAAGGGAGATGCCGAAAGTCTGACGGGTTTTTTCGAGCAGATCACGGCCGGGAAACTACAGCTTCTCCAGCATCCATCTGTTTACGTCCGGCGAGCCAATTATAATGTGGCCATGAATACAGGCACCAAGGATGATGAGCTGGTAAAAAAAATGGACTGGTATATTGCCCAGAATACGAAAGCGACCAAATTCTCTCCCGGCAAAAAAGCGCTTCTTGACGTAATGGCGGATAAAAAAGATCAGGTAGAAGCCTTTCTAAAAAAAGAGAAACCTGATCTGAAAACCCGATCAGGGATGGCGGCCTTAGTAACCTATTATAACAGCCTCTAGCTCACTAACCGTTGCAGCAGCGTCTTAATTTGACGGATGAGCGATTCGCCAAACTACCTGGTGATGCCTTGCAACATTCCGGCAATTTTTCGCGTTTGGATGAACAGGAAGTCGACTCAACGACTCCAAGTTGCTATAAGTCAGTGTCTTTCTTCGCTAATTATCTTGTTCGGCATAGCCTTATTATCCCAGGCTTAGTACTAAGCCTGCTGATCATCGGCGTATCGGGAGCTAATTGTTATGCCTCCCAGGGACGCTTATCGGATACGACAGGCATAGCCGAAATTATGCCATCGAGCAGACCGGCAACTCATCTTCAAGACATTGCCGATGTTTTCAAACATTGGTTCCCGCGTTTACCGATCACTCCCCATGACTCGTCATCGTTGCAGGAGGGGAAGCATTTTGTGCTGATCATTCCACAAATTGGCTATACCCTTCAGACGAGAGGGCTGGTGGCGGTGGTGGTTAACGCAGCTTTCCGAAAGCCCCGTGCCAATATGTCATCCATGACGGTCAATCTATCCTATACGCAAAACAATCAGGTAATTCTGATGGCCAACTCAGCGATATGGAGTGCCGATAATCGTTTCCTGTGGACCAATGACTGGCGATTGATGCACTACCCTCAGGCGACATACGGATTAGGTATGTTCACCTCGACGGATCGGGTAATTAATATGGATTACGCCTACAATAGACTCTATCAGAGTCTATTACGGCGACTTGCCGAAAATTTTTATGCCGGAGTTGGCTACAATCTGGACCTCCACTGGAATATCGACAGCTATAATAGCCGCCGGGAAGTTACGCGCATTTCGCGGTATCCGTTTGGCGTTGTCGGCCGGTCTATATCGTCAGGGCCAACCCTGCATCTCCTATACGACAACCGGCACAACGCCATTAACCCGAGTGGTGGCTTGTATGTCAACGCTGTTTTTCGGGCTAACATGAGTGCATTGGGCAGCGATGAAACCTATCAATCATTATTAGTAGAAGCCCGTAAATACGTTCATCTGCCATCGAGGTCAGATAATATTCTAGCCTTCTGGTCCTATAATGCGCTGACGCTGGATGGTGATCCTCCTTTTCTGGATTTGCCCAGCACGGGTTGGGATAACAGTGGCAATGTTGGCCGGGGATTTATTCAGGGCCGCTTTCGGGGCAAGAAACTGCTTTATGCCGAAAGCGAGTACCGGTTTCACATAACGAACGACCGGCTGCTGGGTGGTGTCGTCTTTGCCAATGCGCAAACCGTAACGGAACAGACCAGCGGACAGTTCGAAAAAATTGTACCGGCTGTAGGTGCTGGTTTACGCCTGAAAATGAACAAGGTGTCCCGGACAAATCTCTCCGTCGACTATGGCTTCGGCTTCGATGGCTCCAGCGGGTTATTTTTCAACTTAGGAGAGGTCTTCTAAGAACTGATTTACGGAGAGACGGAATTTGGTGCGCGTAAATCAATGCGTTGGTGTAAATGCCCAGAAACTCATACCTGACATGGGGACTCATCAATTTCTAAGTACTTCCCTGATCATAAATTCGGAAAAATGACTCCCGTATAGTTACAATTTGACTTTTAGGAGGATAAATTGCGACTTTGTTTACTTCCATCCTTAGGCCCCTCCATAACTTAGTCGTCCTGGTGAATCCTCTACTCCCTTTATTGATCGTTTTTTTTCTGATTGGTCATTCTTCGCTCTATGCCCAGAAGAAAAACGAATCCTACCAACTGCACATCAGCCGGGCTACGTCTTCTATTGTCGTCGATGGAGTGGTTGATGAACCGGCCTGGCAGGCAGCTGAAGTAGCCACCGATTTCTGGATGGTCCTCCCGATGGATACGAGCCGTTGTAAAGTTCGCACGGATGTTCGGATGACTTATGATGCCCAAAATGTTTATCTGAGCGCTGTTTGCTACCACGGTAACATCGAAGGCCCTTACATTGTCGAATCGCTCCGGCGCGACTGGGCCTTTGCCAAAAATGACAATTTCATCTTTTTCATGGATACCTTCGATGATCAGACCAATGGCTTTACATTCGGGACTAACGCAGCCGGAGCCCAGTGGGATGGTTTATTGTATGAAGGCGGTAAAGCGAACCTGAGTTGGGATAACAAATGGACATCAGTCGTACGAAACTACGCCGACCGCTACGTACTCGAACTGGCGATTCCGTTTAAAACGATTCGGTATAAACGGGGAATTTCGCGCTGGGGAATCAACTTCAGTCGACAGGATTTGAAAACAACCGAAAAATCATCCTGGACGCCCATTCAGCGTCAGTTCCCGACGGCATCTCTGGCTTTAACCGGCGTTTTAGTATGGGATCAGCCACCACCACAGCCCGGCCCCAATATTTCAATCATTCCGTATGCCTTAACCGGATTGACACGAAACTATGAGGAAAATACACCGACGCATAGCCGCTTTGATGCGGGTCTCGATGCGAAAGTGGCCGTTACCTCATCGCTGAATCTGGATCTGACCGTTAACCCTGATTTTTCGCAGGTCGATGTTGATCAACAGGTTACGAACCTCGACCGGTACGAACTATTTTTCCCCGAAAAGCGGCAATTCTTTCTGGAAAATGGCGATCAGTTTACCAACTTTGGCTATTCAACAATTCGCCCCTTTTTCAGTCGCCGAATCGGCCTTGGCGGGGTTCCCATCCGGTTTGGTGCCCGACTGAGTGGTAAACTCAATAAAGACTGGCGAATTGGCCTGATGGATATGCAGACGGGCCGGGTCGATGAAACGGGATTACCTGCTCAGAACTTTGCCGTAATTGCCCTCCAGCGACGTGTGTTTGCCCGTTCAAACATAGGGCTTATGTTCGTTAACAAAGAGTCGCTAGCCTATACGCCAATCACCGATAAGCCTACCTACACCCGCTTTAACCGCAATTTAGGACTGGAGTACAATCTGGCTTCTGCGAACAACTTCTGGTCTGGTAAAGCACTGTATGTCAAATCGTTCAGTCCAGAGACCAATGATTCTGAACAATCAGGTAACGATGCCGTTTATGCGGCCAATCTGCAATACAATACGCGCCGTTGGCTCATTGGTGGGCAAGTAGAATCTGTGGGCAAGAACTACACCGCCGAAGCAGGCTATGTGCCGCGTCGGGGTTATGAGCGATTAATGGGAACGATTGGCTACACATTCCTGCCAACGGGTAGTGGCGTACTTAGCCATGGTCCAACGCTAACATCGACTTACTTTTTTGATCCGGCCGGGCGACAAAGCGACAACGAAAATTATTTGAGTTATATCGTAACGTTCCGCAGCAAAAGTGTCTTTACGGGCTGGGTTGCAACCGATTATGTGCGTTTATTACAGCCCTTCGATCCGACAAATTCAGGCCAGCAAACCCTATCGACCGGAACCGAACATTACTGGACTGCCTGGGGAACCCAGTTTGTGTCGAAACCACAGAGCGTATTCACCTACGGGTTTTCGTCACGCTACGGTGGTTATTACGCCGATGGAACCCGCCTGAATCTGACTGCTGATATTGGCTATCGGTTTCAACCGTACGTTAGTCTCGCGGCAAGTGCGAATTACAACGACATTCGCCTGCCTCAGCCCTGGGGTCATACTACGTTCTGGCTTGTTGGACCCCGTTTCGACCTGACACTCACCAACAAGCTCTACTTGACCACGTTTGTACAATACAACGAACAGCAAAAAAACATGAACGTCAATGCACGCGTTCAATGGCGCTACAAGCCCGCATCCGATTTTTTCCTGGTCTACACCGACAATTATTTACCCAATTCGGCGCAGATCGGACAGGATGTACCGGGCTTTCTTTCGGTTAAGAATCGGGCTTTGGTTCTCAAATGGACCTATTGGTGGAACCTCTGATTTACAGGCTTTAAAACAAAGTGTTTAAATGTCGGTTATTTGAGCAATCACCTAAAACAGGGTGATTAGTTTACTACACAAAACCAATCAACGTTTATGAAAACTTTGCTGCGTTTTTTTCCGATTGCCCTGGTGGCTCTGTTCATGACCCTGTTTCTGACTAGTTGCGAAGCGATAGGCGATATTTTTAAAACGGGTGTCTGGACGGGTGTGATATTAGTCATTGCCGGTATTGGTCTCGTTATCTGGCTGGTCTCGAGGTTATTTGGCGGAGGTCGATCCTGATCGCTTCCGTCAACACACATAAAAGCCGTTCCCAGGTCTGGAAACGGCTTTTATGTTTTGATAACTTATCCGATTAGGCAACCAGTTCCAGCAACCGATCCCGTTGAAGTACGGCTTTCTGGCGTTCGCTCAAATCATCGGATGCTTTCATCAAGGGTAGCCGGACTTCGGCTGACATCAAACCCATAATCTCCAGAATATTCTTGACACCAACTGGGTTTCCCTCTTCGTAAAGCAGTGGATCGATTCGCAGAAAATGGCCAAGCTCTTTTTGGGCAAACGCAAAATCGCCCTGTAAAGCCGCGTCGATCATAGTCGTAAATTTGGCCGGAAATGCATTGGCAATAACCGACATGACGCCTACGCCACCAATGCTGATAATGGGAACGGCCTGCACATCATCGCCCGAAATAAGCAGGAAATCATCGGGTTTGTCGCGGGCGATTTCCATACATTGTTCAATGACACACGAGGCTTCTTTAACCCCGATAATGTTAGGATGCTGGGCCAGTTCGCAGATTGTTTCGGCACTCATATTGATGCCCGTCCGGAACGGAATATTATACAGGACAACCGGAACCGGACTAGCATCGGCAACGCGCGTAAAATGCTCAATAACACCGCGTTTTCCGGGCTTATTATAGTACGGGCAAACCGATAGAATCGCATCGACGCCCTCAAAATCAATATCTTTCATTCCCGACACAACATCGGCTGTCACGTTGCCACCTACGCCAAAAACGATCGGAAGATTTTTAGGATTATTTTCCTTGAGATACTGCAACAACTGTTTCTTTTCCTGTTTAGTCACCGTTGGCGATTCGCCGGTAGTGCCCTGCAGGACGATGTAACGGACACCCCCATCGGAAATGTGCCGGATGATGCGGCCGAAGCCGTCGAAATCGACTGAATAGTCAGCGTTGAAGGGTGTCACAATGGCGACGCCGACGCCGTGGAATTTAGTGTCCATTATCGGAAACAGAAGTTTATTACCACAAAGTTACGGGAAATTGTACGGCAGTCCCGCGATTATTCTCCTAAATTGAATCAGAAGTTCGTTGGAATGAAATAAGCGGGACTTTTGAGTTCAAATACTTCATCGTGGATAGACGCAACAAAAAGTCCAGCTTCCATGGCTTTATCTTTCACCTCTTTAGCTCCCTGTACGCAAGCTAAAACACCATATAATTTTTTACGAGCGTATTCGGGGTGAAACCGCCGAATACGATCCAGATTTTTAAGCAACTGCTCAATATCATGTTCTTTCAGATGACTTTTAACCTCCACTAAAACAACAGTATTGACAACTCCATTAGCGATACCCAACACATCAACCTCCAATGAATCAGAACCATATTCCGTTTTGTAATGGGTAGTAATGGTTGTTATTCCGAACTGTTTTCGCAGTACTTTTTCCATTGATGGAAACGCCATGCCTTCCGTAAAGGAGCCAAATTTGTTTCCCAAATCGCCAATCATTTTGGCATTCTGCCTCGTTATTCGATTCGTTTCTTTCTGATTTTCTGCCACTTCGCGTAGAATCTGGCGAATATCATCAAAATTAATTGTTGTTTCCATGGCTTATAGTTCGGTGGGTTTATTGGTTTCAGGGCTTTCAGTACGAGGTTCGATTCTCTGTAAAAGACCTGCATTTACAAAAGTAATAAATTCATTATCAATGGCATTTACACTGTCAGCATCGCCAGAAACTCATCTTCACTAATCATGGGTACGTTGAGTTTCTGTGCCTTTTCCACTTTCGACGGCCCGGCATTCTCGCCTACAATCAGGTAATTGAGTTTCTTGGAAATACCACTAAGCACTTTCCCGCCATTGGCGGCAATCCGGGATTCAAGGTCTTCCCGGCTGAAGTTGGCAAACGTGCCGGTATACAGAAACGTCTTCCCTAATAGCGTGTCGCCTTCACGCTCGACCTCTTTTTTCTCACCGGCCAACTGCAAACCTGCCGCCCGTAATCGAATAACAAAGTCCTGATTCCCAACGTTGGCAAACCACTCGACAACGCTCTCGGCAATCCGTGGACCCATATCCGGAACGGCCAGCAGAGCTTCCTGACTCGCGTTCATAATGGCATCCATCGAGCCGAAATAATCGGCAAGCCTTTCCGCTGTTGTATTACCCACATAGCGAATTCCCAATGCAAACAGCACATTCCTGAAAGGCTGCGCTTTTGAGCGTTCGATAGCTGTCAGAATATTCTCAACTGTCTTTTCCCGGAAACTAACGACCCGGCGCTTACCCGTTTCTTCATCCTCGAACACTTTTTCAATACCCAGTAAATCAGCAGAGGTCAGTGAGTACAGGTCAGCGGGTGTTTGCACCAGGCCACGATCGATAAGCAGTTCGATCTTTCCTTCGCCAAGACTCTCAATATTCATAGCCCGACGCTGGATAAAGTGCTCAAAGCGAGCCTGACGTTGTGGTGGACAACCCTGTTCATTAGGGCAATAAAAATTGGCTTCGCCCTCTTTCCGGATCAACGGTGTGTTGCAGGCCGGACAGGTAGTCGGATAAACAATAGCTTGACTCTGATCGGTACGCCGATTTAGGTCAACTCCTGTGATTTTTGGAATAATTTCGCCCCCCTTTTCTACAAAAACGGTATCGTTCAACATGACACCTAACCGCTCGATTTCGTTGGCGTTATGCAGAGATGCCCGCTTCACAATGGTTCCGGCCAGCAATACAGGAGTTAACAACGCAACTGGCGTAACGGCTCCTGTTCGGCCCACCTGATACCGGATGCCGTTGAGTACTGTACTGGCCGCTAAGGCTTTGTATTTGAAGGCAATAGCCCAGCGCGGACTTTTGGCCGTAAAGCCCAGTTCCTGCTGCTGATCATATCGGTTTACTTTAATAACGATTCCATCGGTGCCAAGTGGCAGATCGAACCGTTTGGTTTCCCATTCATTGATATAGAGCATAACTTCTTTAATATCAGCACACTTTCGCCAGGTCTGGGAAACATTGAAGCCCCAATTTTTCATGGCAATCAGGCTTTCCTCGTGCGTTTTGAATACATCGGAATCCGATAGAAAAGAATATAAATAGCAATCCAGTCGTCGTTTGGCCACGGCCGCCGAATCCTGCTGCTTAAACGTACCTGAAGCTGCATTTCGGGGGTTAGCCAGCAAAGGTTCTCCAATGTCTTCGCGCTCTTTATTGATTCGTTCAAACTCGGCCAGTGGCAAAAAACCTTCTCCCCGAACTTCAAATAAAGCAGGAGGCACTGGATGGTCAGTATCCCCCCCCCCTCTTGGCACGCGCAGGGGTACAGTTCGGATGGTTCGAATGTTATTGGTAATATCATCACCCCGAACCCCATCGCCCCGCGTTGCGCCCTGCACTAAAACTCCATTCTCATAGGTCATACTTAAGGCAACACCGTCAAATTTCAGTTCGCAGACATAGTCGTACTCCCGCCCATTCAGACCTTTCCGAACGCGATTATCGAATTCAACAAGATCTTCTTCCGAATAGGTGTTTCCCAGCGAAAGCATTGGAAACCGATGATAAACCGTCGAAAACTCCTTACTTATGGTTCCACCAACGCGGGCGGTTGGCGAATCGGGCCGACGGTATTCGGGGTACTGGGTTTCCAGAGTAGCTAATTCGGTCAGCAATTGATCGAACGTAAAATCGTCCACTTCAGAAACGCTATTCTGGTAGTATTGATGGGTATAATAGTTCAGACGGTCAGTTAATTCAGCGATACGCTCCTGGGGTGTCATACGATACGTTATAATTGACGATTAATCCAATTTGGCAACTAAGGTAATTTGGCAATAGATGTATCTGGGTTATCCGGATAATTTGTTCTTTGCGACTGTGCAAGCTTAATTAGCCATATTCAATAGGGTTACAACTACTCAACTTCTAAATTATCCTAATAAACGAACACCCAATATTGGGTTTGTTTCCTTGTTCAAGCAAAAAAACTTAGTTTTACAGGATAAAAAAGTAAGCCGTTTACGAAAACCGTTGAATAAGCCTTTCTTTTCAAACGATTGGTTTTCTATTGTTCCCGGACAACTATGAATCAGCCTTTCATTGCACCTTCGCTACTAGCCGCCGACTTTGCTAATTTGCAAAGGGACCTCGAACTAATAAATCGCAGCGAAGCCGATTATTTACATTTCGATGTAATGGACGGTGTGTTTGTTCCGAATATCTCGTTTGGCTTTCCAATTCTGGATGCTGTTCGCAGGCACTGCCAGAAGCCACTGGATGTGCATCTAATGATTACTCAACCCGATCGTTACATTGATGCTTTTGCGGAAGGGGGCGCTTCGGTGATTCATGTACATTACGAAGCCTGCACCCACCTCCACCGAACACTTACGCATATCCGGCAGATGGGGTGTCGGGCGGGAGTAGCGCTCAATCCACACACCCCCGTTGCTGGCCTCGAAGATGTATTGGAACAAATCGACGTTGTGCTGATCATGTCTGTCAACCCAGGTTTCGGGGGGCAATCGTTCATCCCCAATACCATCCGAAAAGTATCGAAACTAAAACAATTACTTGCCGCAAACCGCTCCTCTGCTCTGATTGAAATTGACGGTGGTGTGAGCCAGAAAAATGCGCTGGCTTTACTGGAAGCAGGTGCTGATATACTTGTAGCTGGCAGTTCGGTTTTTGGAGCTCCTGACCCGTTAGAGGCTATCAGGACATTAAAAGGTGGCCATCAACCCATCATAGCCTGATCAACGCAGGCTACCCGTAATACTAACCGACACGTACCGCACGATTGTACTTATGAAGAAATTATATATGGCCTTCTCACTCAGCATTCTGCTGCTGACAATGGCCTGTCGCGACACCAAAAAATCGCAAACTGAAGCTACAAATCCCACTGATTCCACAACTGCAGTCGCTCCACCTGCCCCCGACTGGGCCAGAAATGCTACTATCTACGAAGTCAATCCCCGCCAGTTTTCTGCCGCCGGTACGTTCAAGGCCATTGAATTACAACTTCCCCGCTTAAAAGAATTAGGTGTCGATATCGTCTGGATGATGCCGATATACCCAATCAGTCAAAAAAACAAAAAAGGGACCCTTGGCAGTCCATATGCCGTAGCAGACTATAAAGCCGTGAATTCAGAATACGGCTCACTGGCCGATTTTAAATCATTGGTAAAACGTGCCCATGCACTTGGTCTGCGGGTGATTTTAGACTGGGTGCCTAACCATACGGGCTGGGATCACGTCTGGGTGAAAGAACATCCGGACTGGTACACGCTCATAAAGGGAAAAATGACGACGCCCGTTGACCCAAAAACCGGAAAAGCAACCGACTGGACTGACGTCGTTGACCTGAATTACGATAATCCAGATATGCGCAAAGGGATGATCGATGCGATGCAATACTGGCTCAAGGAATGTGATATCGACGGATACCGCTGCGATGTGGCCGGTTTTGTACCCGATGATTTCTGGGCTCAGCTTCGCCCGGAACTGGATAAAATCAAGACTGTATTCATGCTGGCGGAATGGGAAGACGATCCGGAACAGTTTAAGAACTGCTTCAACATGAATTACGGCTGGGCTATGTTCTCGATGATGAAAAATATTGCCCAGGGGAAACTCCCGGCTAGCAGTCTTGATACGCTGCGGGCCAGTAACCAAAAGCGATTCCCGGCCTGGTATTATCAGATGATATTTACGCAGAATCACGACGAAAATACAAATAATGGCACACTGGCAGAATCATTTGGCCCGTCGACGGATGCCTTTATCGTGCTGAGCAGCACTCTGGAAGGAATGCCACTGGTTTATAATGGAATGGAATCCAATCTAAATAAACGGCTGGCTTTCTTCGAAAAAGACCCCATTTCGTGGGGTACTTATGCCAAGAGTGATTTCTTTAAAACGTTGCTGACCCTTAAACACCGGAATAGAGCTCTCTGGAACGGCACGTCTGGAGGTATGGCCGAGAAAATTGTGACCGATCATGATGAGACCATTTACGCCTTTTCTCGTCAGCATGAGAATGACCGGGTAACTGTTTTGATAAATCTGAGCGGTAAACCGCAAACATTCCGCCTGTCAGGACAAGGGTACGAAGGCGTCTATACCGAGGTATTCAGCCGTCAGCCAATGGAGTTGAAACAGGATATGTCCCTTACGCTCAAACCCTGGGATTATAAGGTTTTAACCAATTAAGTTTTCGTAACTTACCACACACAATCTAAATTAGTAATTTAGAGTTAAAGGGTTGATGTTCGTTAGAAATAGACCCTCCGTACGAACGATGTTCTGCTTACCTTTTCATAGTTTATGCGAGTTTGGAGCATCTTATCAGGCTTATTGATAATGATGGCCGGTGCGGTCAGCCCAGCGCAACCAGCCGGGCCTCGTTCGACCGAGCCACAACGACGTACCAACGACCAGCCCGGACCTCAGGGGCAGAATGCAACTCAGGTTCAGTGGGCTAGCCGTGTTATTGGCTTTTCGTCCGAAAAGAAAGGAGAGACTAGTGGCGAACAATACAGAGCGTCGCAGGCTCTGGGAAAACCCAATAAACTACCCCAGCTTGGTGAAAGCCCCTCCGCTTGGGCGCCCAAGGGCGCCGATGGCACTGCCGATGAGTGGATTCAGGTTGCCTTTGAGAAGCCAAGTACGATTCGGCAAATCGTTATTGGCGAAAATGTGAATCCAGGCGCTATTGTGCAGGTACTGATCATTGACGGCCAAAAGAAAGAACATCAGGTCTATAAAAATAGCAATCCAGCTCCCCGACAGGATCCATTACTCCGGATTATGCTGAAAGATTCGGCAGTTGTGGGCGATCAGATAAAGGTTGTACTCAATGGTTCTTCCGTACCGGGCATAAACCAGATCGATGCCATCGGTATCTCAGAAGATACAAAACCAATTGCGGTTGGCATAAATGTTTCGAAAGACATCCCCAAGGAAATAGTAAAGGAAAATCTGGGCAAAACGGTCAATTCGCCAGGGCAGGAAGTTGCCCCCGTAATTGCACCTGATGGCCGAACGCTCTATTTTACCCGGAATTTCAACAAAGCCAATATGGGCGGTTCCGACCGGCAGGACGTGTGGTTCTCCACGCTGGAATCAGGCGCTTCGGGAAATCCTCCCGGTTGGAGTGAAGCGGTAAATATTGGTGCTCCCATCAATAACACCGGCGATAATGCCATCAGCGGTCTCTCGCCCGATGGTCGTACGGCCTATCTCATCAATGTATACCGCCCTGACGGAGGCTTGTCGTTCGGTATCTCCAGATCGACAAAAACCCGGCAAGGATGGTCGCAGCCCGTCGAATGTAAAATTGCCAACAACTATAATCTGCACGAAAAAAATCAGTTGGAGTTCTGCGTCTCTCCCGACGGGAAAGCGATCATTCTGGCAGTACAGCGAAAAGACACCCGTGGAAACCGCGACTTGTACGTTGCGCTGCAACAGGCTGACAAAAACTGGTCGGAACCGGTCTCGCTGGGTCCCGTTGTGAACACAGCCGACTTCGAAAGTTCGCCTTTTCTGGCGGTCGATGGCCGGACACTCTATTTTACGTCGGCCGGGCATCCGGGCTATGGCAATGGTGATATTTTTGTAACACGCCGACTCGATGATACGTGGAGCAATTGGAGCGAACCCGAAAATCTGGGGTCGGGTATCAACACACCTGAATGGGACGGCTATTTTACCATTCCCGCTTCCGGCGATTTTGCCTATCTGAGTTCACGGGCGGGGTCTCTGGGCGAAGATGATATTTTTCGGCTCAAACTGTATCCTGCCATCAAGCCAGACCCGGTTGCCATCATATCGGGTCAGGTGCTGGACTCAAAGAGCAGAAAACCAGTAGCTTCGGAAGTAATTTCCGGTCTGGCCGACGAAAACAAAGAGACGGCAAAAGCCGATTATGACCCCGAAACGGGCGAATACAAACTGATTCTGCCCACGCAGAAGATCTATACGATTAAAGCCATCAAAGAGGGTTATTTCCCAACTACCGAAACCCTTGATCTTAGTAAAGACAAGCGATTCCGTGATATCAAACGGAACCTGATACTGGTTAAGATTGAAGCTGGTCAGAAAATAACCATGCGCGAGGTGCTGTTTGAACAGAGTCAGTTCAACTTACTACCGGGCGCCAACAGTGAACTGGACCGGATGGCCGATATGCTGACTCAATACCCCAATATGGAAATTCTGATCGAGGGGCATACTGACAATCAGGGAGATTGGGAACCAAATATGAAGCTTTCTGCCGACCGGGTTCGGGTAGTAAAAGAATACTTGATTGGTAAAGGAATTGCGGAGGCCCGCATCCAGACGAAGGCCTGGGGACCCAGCAAACCAATAGCCAGCAACGAAACCGAAGAGAAGCGCAAACAGAACCGGCGAGTAGAATTCACTATTCTCAAGCTGTGAGAACTGAGATTTTGCGCTAGTTTTGCTGCAATGTTCACCCCATCATCGCGTACAACGCTAGTTTTACTGAGTGCCCTGCTTATACTGGCATTGGCACTTCGTTTATACCGTGTCGGTACATACGGTATTTATTTTGACGAAAAATCGACGCTGCTCATTAGCCAGGGCGTTTGCCTTGAAGGATTTAATCAGAAGGACGTTTTCAGCAAAACGTATTTCACTCCGGCCGAATTCTGGAAACCGAAGACTTTCAATGACTTCATCGAAGCCAACATCCGGGGCGATATTGGCAATAGCCCGGCCTATTATGGTGTGCTCTGGCTCTGGATGGAAGTGTTTGGGTTGAGTGATACTTCCCTGCGAATGCCCTCGGTCATTTTCAGCACCCTGATCGTATGGCTTCTCTTTGTCTTTGTTCGACGGCACTTCCGGTCCGACTCAATGGCGCTTATTAGTGCGGGTATTGCGGCCATTGAGCCATTCTTTGTTGCCTACAGCCACATTGCCCGTAATTATTCCATGACGTTTTTCCTGACGTTACTGGGTACTCATCTGTTCCTGCTGATCATGGAGCGGGTGCGTTCGAGCCCTCCGTCTGGCAGCAAAACGCCATCGTTACCCGTCCTCTATCTTGCTTACGGGCTGGTATTCGTAACATCGGTTCTATCCCATTATTTAACCGTGACGGTCTTTCTCTGTCACGGCCTATACGCGCTTCTTTATCTGCGCAATACACGAGCCTGGGTAACATTGGGGCTGACCAGCGCGATTGGACTGGGACTGGTTTCGCTTTGGTTTATTTATGGTGGCGGAAAATACACGTTCTTTACACTGAACTATCAGGCCAGTTTCTATAAGAACATTGCCCTGACGAATCCGTATAAATCCGGCTTCGGAATTATTCTACCCGCCACGATTCCGAATATCGCCGTTCGGGCCGTACCTATTTTTTCCGATCTGTTTATCATTACCAATGGCATGGTTGCCGTTCTGGTCAGCATTCGAAATTCAATGCTGGCGCTAGGGTTAGGGGTTGTTTCAACGGTTATTATTCACCGATACATAACGGTAGCGAAGCCGCCGGTCTGGGTATATGCAGCGGTTGCGTTCCTGTTTCTGGTGGGCCTCCCATTCTATTCGGTCGAACCGCTTCGCCTGCTGGTACTGTCTGCTGTTGTGCCGTTCGTGTACTTAATCGGCCGGTATGTTGTAGATCGTACGAATGCCGACCAGAAACGGCTGGTTGTGATTTTACTGCTGCTGGCTTTTGTACCAACGTTGTTTCTGTTATTTATGGCCTGGCGATCAGGGCATACGTTCGGCATTACGCAGCGTTACTCAGGGTTTTCGTTTCCTTACGTTTGTATTCTGATAGCGATGGGCCTGCGCCAGCTGGTCACGCTCCGTTGGTGGTTTAGCCTGCCAATTGCCATTGCATTGCTCATCCAGACAGGAAATATTGTTCAGCTCCTGGTCGATATTTACGCCGACGAAGCGCCGAAATACACGTATTTTGACAAAGCCCGCATTCCTAATCCCTATTGGTCATCGGCTCAAAAACTGAAAGAGTTGTATACGCCAGGCGATACGATTCTGTATCCGAATAAAAAACGGCAGATTTTTTCCGAGAAAATGGATCGAACGTACTCGCCCGTAGCCTTGTTAGATGCCCAATTGGTAAACGTTTATTTACCTCAGGATGCCGCTTATATCCAGCGCATCGATCCCAACGATCGTGACCGTATAGTATTAGTTAAGGGGCGTTCTGGCGAAAAAATTACTATTTTTGACTTCAAAGGCTCTACCTATCGCTACGGCGAGTAGGCAAATACCTGAATCAACCGACTACGACATTGACAACAGAAGCCACCGACTTTCAAACGCTTCAGGGCCAGCTCCGGCTAAAAATTCTGAGTCTTTACAACCAGGCTCACGCAGGTCATATTGGCTGTTCATTGAGTTGCGTAGACCTGATGATAGCCGCACTGATCATGCGCAAACGCCAGCAGGACTCGTTTCTACTCTCGAAAGGTCATGCAGCAGCCTCGCTTTATGCCTGTCTGAATCACCTCGGCGAGATTTCCGACGATGTACTGGCAACTTATTACAAAAACGGGACAACGCTGCCCGCTCACCCAGCTCCCAATAAACACGATGGAATTCCGTTCGCAACAGGCTCGCTAGGTCACGGTTTGCCCATAGGGTCGGGCATTGCTCAGGCGGGTAAGTTACTCGGTGAAGATTCGCGGGTATATGTGCTGATGTCTGATGGTGAAACCAACGAAGGGACAACCTGGGAAGCCGCCCATTTCGCCGTTCAGCGCGGCCTGGATAATCTGGTGGTGCTGATCGATAAAAACGGTTTGCAGGGATTCGATCAAACGGCCAATGTTCTGGGGGATACTGCCGATATCCGTACCTGGGCTGCCATGGGATTTGACACAGTTGAAGTAGATGGCCATGATGTGCAGGCAATCCTGACAACCCTCGACCAACTGACCGCTGTTTCAAATGGTAAACCCAAAGTTGTGATCGCCAAAACCGTGAAAGGCAAAGGCGTATCTTACATGGAAAACCGGCTCGAATGGCATTACCTACCCATGACGCCTGCTCAGTATGAACAGGCTCATGCAGAAGTTACTGAGCGGTATTTGTCCGTTCAGGTAGCCTAAAGTAGTTGCCGATTCCGTTGCCGTTGGCTATAAAACTGCGTTTCAATACGACACATCCACCCTTTTGCCGTAATATTGCGGCCTGAATGAATCAGTCTGCCCCCATTTTGCTACCAGAAAAAATCGCCCGACTGCAGGGCCCTATCGTTGTTTTCGGAGCCAGTGGCTTCATTGGCGCGAATCTGTTTGAACAGTTATTTCGCGTACGTAAAGATGTTTTCGCTCTTACGCACGACGCAACAAAAGCCTGGAGGCTAAAACTGCTCGATGTCCCGGCCGAAAATATTGTCCACTGCGACATTCTGTCAAATACCTCCGTACAGGACGTCTTTGGGAAAATCAAACCCAAAACGATCTTTAATCTGGCGGCTTATGGTGCTTACAGTAAACAGAAAAATGTAGGGCTGACGTACGAAACCAATGTACTGGGTACAGTAAACATTCTGGAAAACTGCTCGACCGACATGGTTTACATTCATGCCGGAAGCAGTTCAGAGTATGGGTTCAACTGCACAGCCCCCAAAGAAACCGATCCTGTAGAACCTAACAGCCATTATGCCGTTTCGAAAGTATCGGCGGCTTATACGCTCGACTATTACGCCAAAGTACACAACCTTAACACCCTTAACTTACGGCTTTACTCGATTTATGGTGGCTGGGAAGAGCCCGATCGGCTCATTCCGCGACTGATCGAAGAAGCTCGTCAGAGCAAATTACCCCCGCTGGTTTCGCCTGATATTAGCCGCGATTTCGTGTATGTAGATGACTGCGTCGACGCCTTTGTGCAAGCTGCATTACGGGTCAATAAGGCAATAAGCGGCCGGTCGTATAACATCGCTACGGGTCAGAAAACGACCATGCGGGAGCTGGTCGATGAGGCCCGGCAAACCTTTGGCCTTAAGCTGGAACCGGTTTGGGGTAGTATGAACAACCGCAACTGGGACCTTGCCGACTGGTATGGCGATCCAACAGCGGCTGAGGCTGATCTTGGCTGGAAAGCATCCACTACGCTCAGCGACGGTCTGCGTCAAACTGCCGACTGGCAGATTTCACATGACTACGAAAGTCGCGTAATTCCAGCGTTCAACACACCAACGCTCAATCCGGTCATCTCACCAATTATTGCCTGTTATAAAGACGCGCAGGCCATTCCGTTTATGTATGAACGGCTGGTTAAAACCTTCAATGAAATGAAGGTGCGCTACGAAATTATTTTCGTCAACGATAATTCACCCGACAATACCGACGAAGTACTGGACGTAATTTGCGCCAAAGATCCGAACGTAATTGCCATTAAGCACTCGCGTAATTTCGGGTCGCAATCGGCCTTCCTGAGTGGAATGGAAATTGCTACCGGCGACTCGGTGGTGCTCATGGATGGTGATTTACAGGACCCGCCCGAAGTCATTCCGAAGTTTTACGAAAAATGGCAGCAGGGCTTCGACGTGGTTTATGGCGTTCGGGTGCAGCGCGAAATGGCTCCTCACGTTCATTTCTTCTACAAGCAGTTTTACCGGCTGTTTCGGAAAACGGCCTATATCAATATTCCGGTTGATGCGGGCGACTTTTCGATGATCGATCGGAAGGTAGTTCGTGAACTGGTCAATCTGCCCGAAACCGAACAGTTTCTGCGCGGATTGCGGGCCTGGGTAGGCTTCAAACAAACCGGGGTTGATTACGTTCGGCCCGAACGCATGTTTGGCGTATCGACCAACAACTGGACGAAGAACATCTGGTGGGCAAAAAAAGCCATTTTCTCGTTCAGTTTTGCTCCACTTGAGTTAATGACCTACGCGGGATTTGTGCTAACGGGCCTGTCTGTTCTGGGTATTCTGTGGCAGATATTGGCTAAATTCGTATTTTTCCCTGAAACCCCGGCGGGCATATCGACCGTTATCATTCTGGTGATGTTCTTCGGTGGGATCAATCTGCTTGGCATTTCGTTTCTGGGTGAATACATCAGCAAGATTTTTGAGGAAACGAAAAAACGGCCGAAGTTTATTCGCACAATGGTTCGTAAGGGCCAGCGGGTCTACAAAACAGCCGCTGAAATCAGCACGCTGGTTGAGCAACGGAAAAGTAAGTAAAGCGTTTATGAAAACGATTATCTGTGCTTTTCTGGCAATAGTTGTCGGTAGCTGTATTTCGCCAAGCGATTATTCTGGTCGAGACTCTATCGATATATACATTGAAAATCAAACAGGAACCGATCTTATTTCTGTCAAAGTCTTTGTAGTACAGAGCACTCAGATAAATGGTAAATACCAAAATACCCGAATCGATTCCGGTCAAATCGGCACTATTGCTAACATGAAAACAGCAAAAGGGACTTTGTTTGAGAACAAAATTTTGGGTATTGATGGATCATATCAAATGACAGCTTTGGGTAAGAATGGAAAAAGCTATTCTTATCAATTTGGATATTTAACCAATGGCGCTTTTTTAGAAACGGCTCAATATTTAACCGTAAAAAAAGACACCATTTTAACAAGACGCTTGTAATGCGAAACGAATTCTCAGCCGCTGTCGAGCGTATTGCACGTGACGACGAAAAAGTGGTTTTTATTACCGGTGATTTGGGATATAATGCCCTCGAAAACGTTGTAGAAGCCTTAGGCCCCCGTTTCATCAACGCAGGTGTGGCTGAGCAAAATATGATCGGTGTGGCAGCCGGAATGGCTTACAAAGGCTATAAAGTGTTTTGTTATAGTATTGCCCCATTTGCCGTTTATCGGTGTCTGGAGCAATTTCGCAACGATGTTTGCCTGCACAACATGCCCGTTTTTATTGTCGGGAATGGGGGCGGTTATGGCTATGGCATTATGGGCAGCACCCACCACGCGATAGAAGATCTGGCGTGTCTGAGCAGTCTACAGAACGTAAATACATACATTCCAGCCTTCGCTGACGAGGTCGCTCCGATGCTTGACCAGATTATTGCGGAAAGCCGACCGGCCTATCTGCGTCTGGGTGCAGGTCCTAAAACCCCTGACGGAGCCGAAAAACTTGGCACCTTCAAACACATCGTTCATAGCAAAGCATCCATCGGAAATGTGGTTGCGCTGGGCCCGGTTGCTGCCAATGTGCTGACAGCCTTACAGGATGAGTTGCTGGTGGGTCAGTTTGATGTCTATACGGCAACCAACCTACCGCTCGATCTGCCTTCAAGCCTTGCGCATCGCTGGGCCGGGAAACCATTGCTGGTCGTTGAAGAACATGTGTCCATTGGCGGACTGGCCCAACAGCTTTCGGTTAAATTACTGACCGACGGAGCAGCACCAAGCCATTTTGTAAGTCTGTCGGCCCAGGGCTATCCGAACGGACTTTATGGGGATCAAAAATACCATCAGCAATTGTCGGGCCTTGATCCAGCCAATATTGCCCGGCAGTTGGCTTCGTTTACGAATTAAACTAATTTACAGTAGTCTGTTTACAATGCTGCATCTTAGAACGAACCGAATGAAGTACGCCTAAAATCAAAATCCCGTTGCCAACCTTACAATACAACCCTGAAACCCGTCTGACATCGGCCCCACCACGGTCGACCGGCTGGTTATTGGGTAGTATGGGCGTGGCAATTCCGGTTATTTTATTCCTGGCTGTCTGGAGTTATTATGCCGTTAACGTACCCAAATGGGACGACCACGCCCTCCGGGCGTTCCTGTATTATTTCGATCAGGAAACAACGGTTTCGGGTAAGCTATACCAGCTTTTTCGGCAGCATAACGAGCATCGGATTGTCTTTGACCGCTTCGTGGCCCTTCTCGACTTTCAGGTATTCGGGAAGCTGAATTTCCGGCATCTGATGGCCATTGGAAATTTGAGTTTAGTAGGCTTACTGGTCGTATTTATCGGCGTTCTGCGTCGCGAAAGTCGCTCCATTCTGTATGCCATTCCAGTTGCCTTACTGATTTTCAACCTCTCTCACTGGGAAAATATGTTCTGGGGAATGGCTGCCTTGCAGAATTTCTCCGTCGTACTTTGGGTTGTGCTGGCATTTTATGGAATTACATACGGCAACCGTTGGGGATGGGCTATAACCTCGGCCATTCTGGCTACACTCACTAGTGGCAATGGTTTACTGGTCTGGCCCATTGGGTTGATTTTGCTGTTACTACGCACCAGCGATCCAGCGACCTTTAAATCCAGAAATTATACAAAGAAACGAGCATTCTTACCGGTAGCCATCTGGATTTTCAGTGCCTTGCTTGTACTTGGCCTGTATTTCGCCGATTATGAGAAACCGGAAGGCAATCCTCCATTACGCGGCTCAGCCGTCGATTTAATTAAGGGCTGGCTGGCCTTCATCGGTGCTGCTGCCGAAGCATTACCCGTTAAATCTGCCCTGAACGCCAGTATATTGCTGGGAGCTTTAATGGTCATGTCAATAGTCGGAATTATGGGTTGGCAATTGTTGACCCATCGCCTGGCAATCAGCCGGACGATCCGAGGACTGTTCAGTTCCCGACCAGCTATTTCTGGTGCCGGGATACCAGCCAGTGCACTGTTTTTTTGGGGAAGTGCGCTTTTCGTATTAGGAACAGCAGCCGTAGTTGCCTGGACCCGAACCGGCTTTGGACTTGACCTGATCATTACAAGCCGTTATAAAATTTATTCATTAACGTTACTGGCGCTTTTATACGTCTATATCGCCGTTGCCATAAATCAGCGAGCCGAGAGTTGGGTGGTATTGAGTGGCTTAGTAGGGAGTTTTCTGTTTAACTGGTTTGCCTACCTTACGTTTCTGGATGATTCAATCTGGTTTCGGCACTGGCAAACGACGAACCAGTTTAACTGGACTTATACCACGAATCGCCCAGTTCGGGCACTCGACCCGGTTACTCTGCACTATAGCGATCCAGCACCAGCGTTTTATGATTCAGTTCTGAAAACTCTATTTGACTCCGCGCAATCGCCGGTTATACCGTTAACGATCACCAAAGCTCCGTATGGGTACGCTGTTCAGACAAGTACCACCGAAGCAACAGGTTTACCATCAGATCAGACATTCGGACGCGATGCTGGCAGTTATCTGCTGATTCGGTCGCCCAATCGATCGTATTTATTCCCGGCCTGGCAGAATCAACGGTCGCTACTTAAGGCGCGTTTTTTGCCCGGTAATCTCTTTTCGCCCGGATTTAAAGCCGATGTCTGGCAGAGTGCGCTGGAAGCCGGTACTTATCAATTATTTGTCGTAACCATTTCGACCGGCAATCAGTGTAAGGTGTATCCAACCAATCAGCTTATCACATCAGCCGGTCAGCCGAAGGATATTAAGAAGAACTGGTAACTGGACCAATAGAGCACTGCTCTAGCTCCAGTCACCCAATGACCACATTTACCCAATTACCAAAGTCATGCAAACAAATGCGCCAATGACCGCTACTGCTGCCCGACCGGCTCTAAATCACCTTCGACAATTAGATGGTGTGCGGTTTCTGGCTGTCGCACTGGTACTGTTCGACCACTGGATGGCCGGGCGCATCGAGTTGCCGCTCGGCGCTTTGGGCGTCACTATTTTCTTTGTGTTGAGTGGTTTCCTGATTACACGTATTCTACTGTCGAGCAAGGATAAACTGAAAGATAAACCGAACGGCGGTTTAGGTAAATACCTCAAAATCTTTTACATCCGCCGAACAATACGCATTTTCCCAATTTACTACCTGGTCCTGTTCGTGCTCTATGCGGTCAATGAGCCACCCGTTCGCCAGACGTTTGGCTGGTTGGCTCTGTATGCAACGAACCTGTATATGGCCTATTATTCGGTATGGATGGGCACTGTCGATCACCTGTGGTCATTGGCGGTGGAGGAGCAGTTCTATTTGTTTTTCCCCCTGCTGCTTTTTTTCGTCCCGCGCCGATGGGTTCCGTTAACAGCTGCGCTTATGATTGTAGGGGCAGTTGCCATGCGTTACGTGCTCTATCGGGCTCGGCTACCGTGGTTTATTGGCTATGTAACTATGCCTTCCTGTCTGGATTCGTTCGGATTGGGTACAATTATGGCCTTCTGGTGGCTTTATCAGCGTGAGCGATTCCAGCAGGTCTTTCAGAATTCGGCCTGGATCTGGATTAGTATTCTGTTGTTTGCAACGGTGGTCATTTATACGAAAATCTTACCAGCCATTCCTGACCCACAGGGATGGAGCGGACACCATAATATCATGTCCGACGTATGGGAACGACTGGCGGCCTCACTCATTGGCTTTTTCCTGATTGGTCGGGCGGTGCTGGGCTTCGGCGGACCAATGAAGTGGCTGCTCGAAAATCCGGTGAGTCAGTACATGGGTAAAATCAGTTATGGGCTTTATCTATACCATAACTTCGTGTTTAACGTCTATCATACTCGGCCAACTCACTTCACCATGCGAGCCTGGCGACGTATTACGGACATTTTACCGTTTTTAAATAGCTCTTATTTTTTCCCGTTTTGCTTCTACCTATCACTAACGCTCCTGATCGCAACCCTGTCGTGGTATTTGGTTGAGAGACCGATCAATAATTTGAAGGATCGGTTTTCGTATTGATCATTTGCCTGTCCCTATGCACCTCAGGAGCAATTTAATGAAAGCATTGCCAAAGAGTTGGATGCACCCGGCGAATCGGCGAATAACTGCCCGTGTAATCAGTAGTCAACAGACTATCCAATTTATGCTACCGTTAAAATAAATCGATAGCAACCATAGTAGTCCTATCGACTCTGCTGAGCTGCTTTGTGACTGTACTTGTGTTAATAATTATGAATCGATACGAATTAATCCTTCCCGCTCAATAAAGTCCTATTCAGTTTAAAGAACCACCCACAACAATTGCCTATATTTGCGCGGTTTTAGATCTGTACACCATTTGCGTCGCGGCTACCTATTTGCTCGGCGTTTTGGTGGACCGGCCCAAACGGCCCACCTATTACGAACTCCATAGATACGCTGCATGAGCATACTGCTGTCAATTGTAATGCCCGCTTACAACGAAGAAGAAGTGATTGAGGTCGTTGTCAAGCAATGGACTGATTTACTGACCCGTCAGTTTCCAACCGAAAACACCAGGTTAATCGTTATTAACGATGGCTCGCGTGATAATACCGGCGCAATTCTGGATCAGATCAAGAGTAAGTACCCTAAATTAATGGTTGTTCATCAGCCGAATGGAGGCCACGGCAACGCCGTTGTGAATGGCTACCGGCAAGCTGTTGCGCTGGATTCTGAATACATATTTCAGACGGACAGTGATGACCAGTTCGTTACCGACGATTTCGTAAAACTCTGGGCGAAACGCAGTGAATCACCATTTATTCTGGGGTATCGCGAAGAACGGTTCGATGCATTTGCCCGGTTGATTATTACCCGTATTTTGCGGCTAAGTATAGCGTTCATCTACGGAACCTATATCATGGACAGCAATATTCCGTTCCGTCTCATTCGGGGTAATTTCCTGAAAAAACTGCTGGCTCAGCTACCAACACCAACGCCATTTGCCCCGAATATTTTTCTGGCTGTGATGGCAAAAAAAGCAGGATTCAACACGTTTGATATTCCGATCACGCACAAAGAACGCCAAACCGGCACGGTATCCATCCTGAAATGGAAGCTATTGAAGGTCTGTATTCAGAGCTTCAAAGAACTGGCTAAATTCCGCCTTGAACTGGGTGGAAAAGTCAAAGCACTCAAAAAGCCAGAACCAGTTGCCGCCTAGATTGATATAGGATCTATGATGGAGCATAAATGATTCGATACCATACAGTCTGCAACATAGATCACACTTCCGATTCAACTTATGAACTATAAATATGTCATTATTGGCTCAGGGCCAACGGGTCTCGGAGCTGCCTATCGCCTGAAAGAGTTAGGTATTACCGACTTCATCATTTTAGAAAAAGAGAACCGGATTGGCGGGTTGTCGAAAAGTTTTGTCGATGAGAAAGGGTTTACGTGGGACGTAGGTGGTCACGTACAGTTTTCTCACTACAAATACTTCGATGATCTGATGCTGAAGGCACTGGGCGAAGATGGCTGGCTGAGTCATCAGCGGGAATCCTGGGTCTGGATCGAAAATCGCTTCGTTCCGTATCCGTTCCAGAATAATATTAAATACCTTTCTCCCGAAACCATGTGGAAATGCCTCGAAGGCATTATTCACAATTATAAGTTTCCAACCAACCAAAAGCCGGCCAATTTCCGTGAATGGATTCTGGCAACCTTTGGGTCCGGTCTGGCCGAAACATTCATGTTTCCCTATAACTTCAAAGTCTGGGCGTATCCGCCGGAAGACATGAACGCGGTTTGGGTAGGCGAACGGGTAGCTGTAACGGATTTGCAACGCGTCACGAAAAATATCATTTTCAATCAGGATGATTTTTCGTGGGGGCCGAACAGTACGTTCAAATTTCCGAAACACGGTGGAACAGGTGGCATTTGGGAAGCTGTCGGTGATCTCCTGGGCCGTGAATACGTGAAACTGAACACAACGGTCGAAAAAGTTATTGGACCCGAGAAAAAAATCATTCTGGCCAGCGGAGAAGAAATTCAGTACGAATACCTGCTGAATACGATGCCCCTTGATCTCTTTACACAACGGGTTGAAGGGCTGGATTCTGATACCATACAAACGGCCCAGGGTCTCAAGCATTCGTCGACCAACGTAGTGGGCATTGGTTTGAAAGGGAAGCCAAAAGAAAGCCTGAAAACAATGTGCTGGATGTATTTTCCTGAATACAACAGCCCCTACTACCGCGTAACGGTGTTTTCAAATTATAGCCCCAACAACGTTCCAGACATCACCCAGAACTGGTCGTTGATGACTGAAACCAGTGAATCGGCGGCCAAACCCGTTAACCGTGAGACCCTGGTCAACGATACGATTCGGGCCTTACTGGAAGATCAGCTCATTGAATCGGCCGACGATGTGATTTCGACATTCCACATGGCGTTTGATTATGGCTATCCGACACCGTCCGTTGAACGGGATGGCATTCTGAAAGCTGTTTTGCCAAAACTGGAGCCATTCGGGATCTATTCAAGGGGTCGATTCGGCGCCTGGAAATACGAAGTCAGTAATCAGGATCATTCCCTGATGCAGGGTGTTGAATGGGCCAATCGTGTGGCGGCTAATGTGCCTGAAGTAACGATGCCTTTCCCCGAAACAGCAAACGCAATGTGGGGTAAATAGTAACCGGTGAATAAGTTGGTAAGTCAGCCAGTCAGTAAGCAGTCTGCACTTACTAACTTATCGGCTGACTTACCAACTTATTGACTTATTAATGAAACGAAGCGTCTGGATTGGCATTGGAGCACTATTGCTGGCCATCGGCGGGTGGCTGGGTTATCGGCAGATCTACCCATCGAGCCGCACAGTGTGGTCAATGATGCCGTCAGGCCAGTTGCTTGTATTAGCCAGCGACCGCTTGCAGGATACGATATCGGCGCAGGCGTTAAGAAATCAGATTGCCTTACAACAGCTGCCCATTTTTGATGAGGCACGGCAACGCCTTAACCGGTTCCTTTACGCGGCTACCGATTCAGCAACAGCCATTCAGTTTGCGAAAGGAAAAAAAATCCGCTACTCGCTCCACTCGATTTCCAGAACGACGCTCGATTTTATCTTTTACATTCCTACGACGGATGTCGATCAGGCATTTTTAAACCGCCTGACCAATCCTGATCCTCGCCATTACCGCATTCTACGCCACACGTTCGAAGGCGAAAAAATTCTGGATCTGGTCTCACGGGCCAATGAACCCGTTGGTTCTTTTATTCTCACCAATGGATTTCTGGTTGGCAGTTCATCCGGTATTCTGATCGAAAATGTGGCCAAACGGATGCACCAATCCCTCCGATTGCCACGGGCAGAACCGGAGTTTCAGGTAGATGCCGACCATTGGGCGGGCTTATCGATGCGCCCGGAAGTGCTCCAATCGCTGTTTGGTAATGCCCGTTCGCTGGTCCGCCTTTTCTTACCCGAAGAACTGAATTTACAGTTTCGACCCTCGGCCTCGCAATCGCATCTGATAGGTTATGCAGCCGATGAAATTGGCGACCGGCAGGACGTAGCTTCACTATTTTCGGGCCAGACACCTCGCCGTATCCAAAGCTCGGATCTGATTCCACAAACAACAGCCACGCTCTACCACATTGGCATCAGCGACGCCCCTCGTTTTGGTCGGTCGCTAAGCAACCTGCTCAATTCAGCATCCAGCGACTTCCTGCGAGAACGGTTTGATCAGATTGAGCCCGCTACCGAAACGCTTTATCGATCGCTGGGTTCCGATATACTCCTATGCCGGATGGAGTCACCATCCGGTGCCCGCCAGCAGGTAATGGTACTCAATGCGACTAACATCAAGGAACTGTCAAGTGCCTACCAGCAAGCCGCCTACCTCGCAGGGGCCAAATCACCTGCCCCTCTCAAGACCTTTTTAGGCCATAAAACATTGCTGCTCGACGTGCCGGAGTTACCGGCCTCGTTATTTAGTAGTCTATTTACCGGTTTCCAACGGAGCTGGATCACCCAACATGGCTCGTCACTGATTGTTGCTAACGCTGAAGACGCCATGCAGGAATACCTCCAGCAAATTCAACGGAAAGCCGTCTGGTCAACGGATGAGCGTCAGGTCGATCTGGTAAGAAATACACTTCGTCCGGCTAATTTCACGGCATTTGTTCGCCTGAACCGCGTCAACTCTGATCGATCTCAGACTTTGTTAACATCAACCTGGCCGCTTGCCTGGCAAAATCTGCTCGACGATCCAGCAAAGGCAGAACAAAGATCGGGGTTTGCTAACCTCGAGAATATAGCTTATCAGGCCAGCTATGGGAACGAAAAAATACTGTCTACGCTGGTGCTGGGCCGCACAACCCGTCGGGCGAGCAAGGCTGTTCTGAACCGGCTACTGTTGCAGAAAAAAGTAGAATTTAATGCCCCGCTGATTTCGGCACCGGTTGTAACGGGTAGCCTGAGTGATGGTTCGGCCCAGTTTTATGCTCAGAATAATGCCGGACAGTTTGTATTAGTGACTCCTGAAGGCGACAAGATCGTTCAGGATACAACGGATGGACCTATCAGAAGCAATACGCTTGCCGTTGATTTTCTGGACAATGGCAATCTGCAATACCTGTTTATGACGGACCGGACGCTTTATATAGCCGACCCCCGAAAAAGATCAGTTCATTTAAATACGATCCGGCTTCCGGCGGGTATCGACCCTACGTATCTCACCCGGCCACGCGGTAGCATGCAACGGAACTGGGTCGCGCTGGTCGCTCATCAGGACGGTCAAATTTATGCGCTTGATCGCCAGCGAAAAGCGTTCATTCGCATCATGACGGCTCCCAGAAAAGGCCCCCTCCTACTGCCTTTTCAGGTCATTGCTACGAGAGCCGGTATGGAGGTTCTGGCCATGCAACCCGACGGAACGCTTAACCGATGGCACGAAAACGGGACACAGCTCACTCACTATCCGGCCCGGATTGAGCGGTCAACTGAGGATGAGAAGGAAACACGGTTTGCAGGACCGGCCCTGTTACCACTTGGCCAGTCGACCATTCAGACCATTACCGAGGAGGGGCAGCTATTGACGTTAAATGCTAATGGCCTGATTGCCAGCAAAACTCAGCTCTACAGACCAGTACGCAACGGTGATTTCCGGCTTTTCCCCGACGAAGCCCAGACAAACTGGCTCCTTTTACGGACAACTGATACCGAAGTTACTATCCTTGATCAGCAGGGGCAGCGCCGATTTGACGTGCGGGCCTTGCAGTCTGGCCGTAATAATGTCCGATACCATCGACTTGGAGCTGGTATTGAATTGATTAGTGTTAAATCGGGTGGATTTACGGCACTTTACGACCTGAATGGTCGAATTATTGGCGACCGGCCAATTCCGAGTGATTTTCCGATAGCCCTACAATTTGACGAACGAACAAACGAATTATACATTTTAAGCGGGGCCAAACAGGCCGTTCAGTTATTTAGTATTCGACTTCGGTAAAAGCCGGGCGCAAAGCCGGGAGGGTTGAAACTTCCCTTAGCCTTACGTCCGATTCACTGCCAATCATCACTATGCGTTTTCTCCGATATATCGTTCTGGTAATTGCCCTGGTCCTTTGGGCTGGTGGTCTTTCATCTACCGTCTCGCACTGGTTATATAACGTAGGCGTAATCGTTGATGATTACCGCTATGGAGATCTATACAGAATCTCAGCATTGCCGCAATTCAAAGATCACCAACCCGTTTGCCCACCGTCGAACCGGGCGAGCGATACCTCATCTACTCACCTGTATATCATCGGTGACAGTTTCTCGGAAGAGCAGCGAATTAGCCGGGACGATTTCCGGGTAAGCCACTACCAGCGGGTTAAATGGGGGTTTTCGCAACGTGCCCAACTCAACCCGACCAAACGCAATGTGCTGCTTCTGGAAACAGTGGAACGGCACTTCCGCGAACACTTTGCTCAGCCGGTGAATGAACTGGTCGTAGAAAAAGACACCAATCAGGCTCCATCTGCCATGGTATCCTGGCGTCGTCGATTAAAAGAGGATTATCACCGGAGCGATATTGAAGAGCGATTGGCGTCAACGTTATTCAGTCATGACTGGGCATTCTGGCTCAAAGAAGTAAAAGCAGCACTAACCCTTAATTGGTTTAACCGGGCAAGTACGGGCGTAAGCCTGTCACGGGATCACAAGAATATTTTTCTGGATTTCGACACCGATACTACCCGTAAGAAGCTATCATCATTCGCCAAGCTGCCCGATACTGAAGTGAATACCCTGGTGGATAGTCTTAACTCGATAGCTGACCGGTATCGCCGGTTAGGCTTCGACGACGTTTATCTATCAATTATTCCTAATAAAGCCACAATACTGGAGCCTAACCGTGGTGCTTATAACCATCTGATCGAGCGGGTCCAGAACAGTCCGAAACTGCGGGTAAAAACAGTGAACATTTATACACCTTACAAAGAGGCAAGACAGATACCTTATCTGAAAGGTGACACACACTGGAATTGTGAGGGCAGATCGTTATGGCTCAATGCTGTTCGTCAGCAACTCAGTTTATAGCCTTTCAACTCGATTAATTTACCCAATCAGAAGAATCATTTACATATCTTACCGCTCAATAATTAACCTGCGTTCACGATTAGTACTGATCTATCGAGTGCTCGATTTAATTTGGTACTTTCGGGCTGTGTAGCCACAATTGGGCGTGGTGATGGGAAAAACAGAACGGCCAACAGATTTAGTAAGTCCTCTTTGGCAATTATTTCGGGATAAACAGATGAATTTAAGAATATGGGCACTTTTATATAGCATTCAACGTGCCTTCTGGTTCATCATAGCGAAGCTTAATACCCCGATTCATTTAGTAGTAATCTTCCTTATATCTACTACTCCTATATACTTACTTAGTGCGCAACCAAAACTAACTGATAGTTTAAAACATGAACTTGTTTTAGCCAATCAGGATACGAGTCGCGTGTTGGTATTATCTGAATTGTGTTTACAATATCGCCTGTCAAAGCCTGATTCAGCGTTTTGGTATGGCCAGAAAGCACTTCATCTGGCCCGGCAGATCAATTATTTAAAAGGTGAGGCTAACGCTTTAGGAAGTATTGGCTTCGTTATGCGCGAAGTCGGAAATCTGCCCAATGCACTACGAGTAGAATTCAAGGCCATCCAAATCGCTGAAGGTAGTGGTGATGTCTATGAAATTGCCCGCAGCATGAACATCGTTGGGAACATTTACCTGGATCTGAAAGATTTTCCCAACGCGCTCAAGTATTATCATCTCGCCCGTCAAAAACATACGGCTATTCATCACGAACCAGGCCTGGCCATTACCCAATCGAATATTGGCAGTACTTATGAGCAGATGAATAAACTCGATTCAGCCTGGTATTATGAACGGCAAGGCTATCAAAAAATGCTTCGGCTAAATCTGGTCAATAACATGCCCTATGCTCTGCGAATTCTGGGTAATATTCAGGCCAAACGAGGCAATCCAAGCCTGGCGATGCATTATTATCGGCAGAGTCAGGCGATAGCGCAAAAGGAGTATAATCTTCGCAATATCGCGTTCGCGAATACGGCCATTGCCAAGCTGTATCAGAAAATAAATCAGCCCGATTCCTGCGTTTTTTACGCAAAAAAAAGTCTTCTTGAGAGCGAGAAAGGATCATTCATACGAGGAATTTTAATGGCCAGCAGTATCCTCGCAGAGGTCTACGAAACCAGGAATACGACCGAAGCACTCCGGTACTATAAACTGGCAGCGATAACGAGGGATAAGCTTTATGGTGCCGAAAAATTACAGTCTCTTCAAAGTATAACGTTTGATGAGCAGGAGCGACAGCGCGACCTGGAAGCGGCCCAACTGGCTTATCAGCAACAGGTTAGGCAATATATTCTACTAATTAGCCTGCTCATACTGCTGCTTATTGCGCTCATTCTCTGGCGCATCAATCTGCAAAAACAGAAAGCAAATGCATTGCTGTTTCAGCAAAAATTAAAAATCGGTCAGCAGTCAGATCAGTTGACGCTGATGATGCAGGAACTGCATCACCGGGTAAAAAACAACTTTGCCATTGTAACAAGTTTACTCAAACTACAGTCGGTTCGACTGGAAGATGAAAAAGCGATTCAGGCGATGCTAGCTGGTCAGCAACGGGTAGAAGCAATGTCGCTCATTCACCAGCGCCTTTACCAGAGCGATCAGGTTACTACAGTCAATATGGACGAATATATGACTGATCTGGCCAGAGGGCTCATGGGCGCTTATGGCTACAATCTGTCCAATTTCGATCTTTATCTCAACATCGAGTACAAAACGCTGGATGTTGACATAGCCATGCCGCTTGGCCTGATTGCCAATGAGTTGCTAACGAACGCATTCAAGCATGCCTATTCGACCAACAAAGAACCCATGCTCCGCATTAGTCTGTTCAATGGCAATGGGCTTACCCTGGAAGTACAGGACAATGGCCCTGGCCTGGACATGACCTCCTGGAAAAAGCGCAGTAACAAATCCTCCTTTGGCAAGCAGTTAATTGTTTCGCTCTGTGATCAGTTAGAGGCTCATCTGGAAGTGATCCAGGATAATGGTACGTTGTTCCGCATCAACATTCCCAAACTGTATATGAGCAACATGCGTACCGTTCTTTCCCAGCAGGCTTTGCCTTCCTGATCGCATACTCCTAGATTAACTGAAATAGATCCTTCACACCCAGCATTCGCTTACTGATGAAGCCCTCGCCAAATTCGACGCCAATCATGTGCCCATGTTCGCGCGTGCGGGATTCGAGAAATTTCATGAACGCTTCACCCGAAATGTAACTCTGAGGTTCGCTACTGGTTGGGTCAAAAAATTGACTTTTATAAGCCCGAATGGCCGCAAGCTTCCCTTCCCAGTAAGGGCTTACATCGACCACAAAATCGGGCTTAAGCGAACGGTCCTGAATAAAGTGGTAAATAAACGAAGGCCGGTGTGCCTGCTGTGGTTGCCCATCTTTTCCAACGGTTTTAATTTGCCGTAAACCAGCATAAAAACAGGCATCGACCACCAGTTGAGCGGCCCGGCCATGATCAGGATGGCGATCGTCGATGGTATTTGTGAGGATAATATCGGGTTGATAATGACGAATGATTGGAATCAGAGCCATCTGATGCGCTTCATCGTTCCGAAAAAAGGCATCGCGGAAACCCATATTCTCGCGGGCGACTAAATTCATAATTCGAGCTCCCTCCTCCGATTCCTTCAACCGAATTTCGGGCGTTCCTCTGGTGCCAAGTTCGCCACGGGTCAGATCGACACCAGCAACCGTTTTACCTTGTGCCACCAGCGACAGGATAGTACCCCCGCAAGTCATTTCGATATCGTCAGGATGAGCCGCAATGGCCAATACATCTACTTTCATGAACTTGTATTTAATTATTCTGGCTTTTTACTGACAGGATCAATAGCCAGCTACATTGACAATCAAAGTAAGGTAAAATTTGTTCGCGCCAACCCAAAACAGCAGGCAATCATTTTTCCAGTGAAAAAGGCTATTTTTAGCCCAAGAAGGCCCAAAAGCCAACTAACCCCTTTCCGTTCAAACTCATTTATGTCTTACAAAGCCCTCGCCCTTCAGCTAACTTGCCAGACTATTAATGCCTACCAGACCCGCGACGAAGCCGAAGCGGTCATGCTTCAGACCATTGAACGTCTTGAAAAACAACTAGCCGCTTCCATTAATTTCATTGGCCGCGACACACTGCTGGTTGTTGTTCCCGAATATTTTCTGACGGGTTTCCCGATAACCGAAACCACTCATCAGTGGCGCGAAAAAGCGGCACTGGAGATTGATGGACGTATTTACGAAGCCATCAGTGCAATGGTTCAGCGTCAGCAGATTTACTTTTCGGGGAACGCTTACGAACAAGACCCTTTTTTCCCGGAGCTTTATTTCCAAACCAGCTTTATTATCGGTCCCAACGGTGATGTATTGCTACGATATCGTCGACTGAACTCGATGTTGTCGCCCACTCCACATGATGTTTGGGAGTTGTACCTGGATGCCTACGGCTACGATTCGCTGTTTCCTGTAGTTAAAACCAATATTGGAAACCTGGCCTGCCTTGCCTCAGAAGATATTTTATATCCAGAAGTCGCTCGCTGTTTAGCCATCAGAGGGGCTGAAGTTCTGTTGCATTCCACGTCGGAAATTGGAAGCCCATTGCTTACTCAACGAAAAGTGGCCAAGATGGCGCGGGCCATTGAAAATATGTCCTATGTTGTATCCGCCAATTCGGCCGGTATAGCCGACAGTCCGCTTCCAATGGGTACGACAGACGCCGGTTCTAAAATTGTGGACCCCAAAGGACTTGTACTGGCCGAAGCGGGCTATGGTGAGAGCATGGTCGCCAACGCCGACATTGACCTGGCGGCCTTACGGGAATTTCGTCAACGTCCGGCAGCGGCTAACTTACTGGCCCGTCAGCGATTTGAACTTTTCGCAGAAAGCTACGCGAAGCATAACATCTATCCGCCCGATACACTCTTAAGTCAGCCTGCCGAACGACAACATTTTATCCGAACCCAGCAGGAGGTTATAAAAAAACTATACAGCTAAATTCGTTCAGTTTTCGGTAGGCAGTGTGCCAAGACCTGCCTACTAAGAACTGGTTTCGTCAATGGCTACTTTTCGCCTGCGTTTGGGTAACCGGAACAGGTTACTACCCGCTTCTTCCGGCGTCTGATCGCCCAAAAGAACTCCCCAGGCCCGCAAGCTATCGACCCGGTCGAAAATAACTTTCATGATCGCGATTGCCGGAATAGACAGAAACATTCCTGAAACACCCGCCACTGCGCCACCAATCAGTACACCAACGATTGACACGAGTGCATTAACCCGCACTTTAGAGGCCACAATCAACGGCACAAGTACGTTGTTATCAATAAACTGAACAAAGAGAAACACGCCAACCACACCCAACAGAATCGTTAATTCGGGCTGGTTGCTAAACGTTATCAATACCGTCAGGGCGGTTGCTACCAATCCGCCAATATAAGGAACCAGGTTCAGGATGGCGGCCATAATTCCCAGTAAGACAGCGTATTGAACACCCAACAGCAGTAATCCGACCGAATTGAGCACGGCAACGACAACCGTTTCGATCAGCAATCCAACCATATAGCTTTGGATGACTCCCTTAATTTCGCCCAGTACTTCCCGCACACGTAGGGTGTGTTTTTCGGGGAAAAGAACAACCACAAAATGCAGTAGCATTGTTCGGTAATAGAGCAACAGAAAAACGTAGATCGGAACCAGCGTTAATGTACCAAGTGGCCCGGCAATAACGCCCAATGCATCAGGGCTTTGCAAACTATTCAGGGTTTGTGCCTGCGCTTTTTGCATGTAATTATTCTGTTGCCGATAACTGACGTTGTATTCGCGTCGAATCCACCGCTGAACATCGTGATACACATCATTGATATTCTGACGAAACTTAGGAATGTCGTCGGTAAAATCGGCAATCTGCATGGACAATACCACGGTCACTCCTGACATAACAATAACTGCCAGCAAGAGGGCCAGACTAATGGCAATGACTTTATGCATGCCTAACCGGATAAGTCGATCTTCGACAGGACGCAACAAAACGGCCAGAAGTCCTGCCATAGCAAGCGGAACCAGAATATCCTGCCCCAGATAAATACCCGCAGTCAGGATGGCAAGCGACAGTAATGAGTGTGAGAACTGGTGGTAATGAGGACGCGAGAGGTCAGAGCCCATGTATCGTGAATGGTTAACTTTACGAGTAAACTAAAATTAAGCACGATTGGCTTTATATAACTGCGCGCTCCAATAATCGAATGGTACCTTTAGCAGCATCTATTTCTGCATTGATGCCGAGGGGCACCGTAAACTTATCGGTGATATGGCCAATCATCGACCCGGAAAAAGCAGGTACATTCAACGGAATAATATGATCGGTCAACACGTCTTCAAACGTCAGTGAACCATAGCCGCCACTACCCGGCTCGCAGGAAGAACACTTGCCAAAGACAAATCCCGCAAGCTGCGACAAAACACCGGCCAGTTTTAAGTGAGTTAGCATCCGGTCTATACTGTAAATATCTTCGTGCGTATCTTCTACAAACAGAATTTTACCTTTCCAGTCGGGTATATACGCTGACCCGATCAGATGTGATAACACGGTCAGGTTTCCGCCGACGAGTTGCCCCTGAGCGATTCCTGAACGAAGTGTCATGATGCGGTCTTTAGTCTGGGTCAGGTTATCATCCTTTTTTGTCGGATTCTGAAAAGTGACTACTTGCCCATCCATGAGTACCTGCCGCAACCAATCAACGGTGAACGCATTCCACGTAACTGCACCAACAGGGCCATGCATGGTAGCCAGTCCCGTTTTCGTGTATATCGCCAATAAAAGAGCCGTAATGTCACTATAGCCGATCAGAATTTTGGGATTCTGCCGGATTAGCTCATAATCGATCAGTGGCAACAGGCGGGCGCATCCCCAACCACCATGCATGGCCATAATCATTTTCACCGATGGGTCGGCAAACATGGCATTAAGGTCGGCCGCCCGGTCGGCATCCCGACCAGCCAGATAACCGTATCGGTCATAAAAATGAGACGAAACTTTGGTCTGCAACCCCAATGCCTGCAACGATTCGATGGTTATTTGTACCGTCTCGCGACTGTAGGCGGGTGCTGCCGGACAAATCAGCCCGACGGTATCGCCCGGTTTAAGTCGCGCCGGTTTGATCGTGGTTGGTTGAACATCCGTTACGGAAAGAAACGGGGCGAGTACGGTGGTTTTGAGCAGTGAACGGCGGGTTGGCATTGGCAAGTCGTTAATGCGAGAGGTCGGTTTATGTTAATCCAATGAAAGTACAGACGTTTTTGCTACGTTACAGCAGTTTGTTTAATAGCCTTGCCATTCGTGGCACAGCGTTTAAGCGAAACTACTCAGTTAATCGATTATAAAGTAACTTGTAGACTTCTATTGTTTATCGTGTGTTATCTATTTATCCGATCATCTTAATTGCCACCAGTAACCGAATAGCTTTTCTGACAAATAGGTTTTATTACTTAAAAATCACCTACTTTACGGCCAAAATCCCGTTTTTGCTTTATGCAATTGACCATTAATGAACGCTCCAGCATTCCCAAATATCGGCAGATTGTTGATGCTGTCCTGCACGGGATTGAAACGGGAGCCTTACATCGCGATGAACAATTACCGTCCATTAACGAACTGAGCGAGGAGTTCTATCTGGCGCGGGATACTGTCGAAAAAGCGTATAAGGTTCTAAAAAAAGAGGGTGTAATTCAGGCCGTTCGGGGAAAAGGGTATTTTATCCGGCGTGAAGGCCCCGATCAGTTACGGGTGCTGCTGATCATGAATAAGCTCAGCGCCTATAAGAAAATTATTTATTACGCCCTGCTCGACGAATTAGGGGCTGGTGCTGTGGTTGATTTACGATTACACCACCACGATGCTGCCCAGTTTGCCCAGTTGATCCGGGAGAGCCAGGGGGAGTACAATTATTATGTTGTGATGCCCCATTTCTACGAGCAGGCTGCTACAGCATCCACCCAGCCAGCCAATGTGCAGACGTTACTGGCTGAAATTCCATCCGATAAGCTGGTGTTATTAGACAAGGACTTGCCCGATCTGAAAGGCAATCACATCGCAGTCTTTCAGCAGTTTGACCGGGATTTATACGAAGCGCTGGAATCGGGTGCCGACCTGCTCGAAAAATACCGGAAGCTCTTATTGGTATTCCCCAAAGATGTGCGCTACCCACCCGAGATTGTCCGGGGATTCAGAAATTATGCCGTGCATCATCGTAAGGATTTTGCGATTTTAGCCACTACGGTCAATCATATCATTGAGCCTGAAACTGCTTATATCGTACTGGAAGACAGCGATCTTGCTGAGCTAGTCCGGCAGGCAAAACGCCAGAATCTCATGCTAGGCCGCGATGTTGGCATTCTGTCATTTAACGAAACGCCCCTCAAAGAAGTCCTGGCCGATGGTATCACTGTCGTTTCAACCGATCACGAGCAGATGGGTCGAACAGCCGCCCAACTCATGCTTGACCATCGTCCTGAAAAGGTAAAAAATCCCTTTAAACTTATTCGAAGAGGCTCGTTATAAGGATAGCCAACAGAAGGCTGGCGCGGTCTTCGTATCCTTTGCCAACCCACTGTTGTGATTACTTTTTATAATTGAACTTCAGAATATAGCCTTTCTTTCCGTCGCCTTCACTGGCAATAAACAGGTCGCCGTTGGGCGCGAAGCAGATGCCTTCGGGCTGGCGGAATTGTTTAGGGTCAAGAGGCTCGGAGTAAATAATTTTAGCCTGCCGACTGGTAATGATCAGGCGTTTACCCGCCGATGTCAGAATGTACCATTCACCCGTAATCGGGTGCACGGCTATTCCTGAAGGCTTGTAGGTTTTGGGATCAATTCCGGCTCCATTGAGTTGATCATCATTCAAGCTCATGTCTTTAAAAACGGCCTTATTCAGCAAATCGAAGGAATAAACGGTTTTATCGCTCGAAGGGCCGCCATTTTTAACCGCAATCAGCAACCGTTTCGTTTTCGGATCATACCCCAGCCCTTCAACTTCCGTCTTTTTGGGTAGATCGGTTTTAGTACGACCAATCTGAGTCGATTCGGGTTTAAACCGAAATAGATTCCCGTTGCTTTCCAGGACGTAGATCTCTCCGTTTACGTATTCAATGCCTTCGAAATCACCATAACCGCCAAAGCCAAAATCCTTTACGACATCCTTCTTTTTGGTATCATAGACGTATACAACCGCTTCTTCATCCTGTACACAGAGCAACTGGTCATCCTTGTAATAGGTTAGCCCCGATATTTCTTCCAGTTTTTTGGGCATTGTATAGTTCTCATCGGGAGCTGTCAGTTGATAGGGCAGCTTGAAGGTTGGGGCGAGTGTGCCAGCCTGGGTTGTTTCATTTTTTTTCGATGAAGGACCGCAACCGATCAACAACAATATTACTCCCAGAATTAGACGATTCATGAACAAAAGTGTTTTGCGGTAAAAGTAAGTGTTTGACCTGGAAGAGTCCCATCGGGCTTTGATTTTTCCAGCCATCACCAATAAATAATAATCTTCCAATAATAACCAGGTTCTATAGAACTCACCCCGACGGCATTCAGCGCACTGAAAACCAGACTCGTACACAAAATACCGGCACTCCGATAGGTTTAGTTTCAGCAAAAAGCTGGGTGTTACACCTTTGCATTGTTCAAACGAAACAGCAAAAAAATGAAAAATGTATTCATCCTGATACTAGGCCTCCTGGCTGGAACTGTATCATTCGCCCAAACACAACCTGGCAATGCCCCCGAAACAAGCGTGAGCATTACAACTGACCAAAAGCTTAAACTTATTGTCGGTCGCGAGGAAACAACAGCAACGATTACCATGCGTGACGAAAATGGGCATATAATCTATACGGATAAAGTAGGGCTCCAGAATGGGCTTTATCAAAAATTCGACATTGCTCAACTCAATGAAGGCACTTATGAACTGGCCATTTCGGTTGGCAATGACACGGTCGTCAAATCATTCGTCATTGAATCCCAGCCTGCCCATAAATTAGTTGCCTTCCGCTCATAAACTGAATGGCGTCATTCAGATTCCTGAAACTGGCATTCCGCCGGTTTCTTTTTTGTCGGGGAATACCTATCATTAGCTTTGTATAATGACTGAATCCACCATGACCTACCGTCTGACGAATCGACAAAAATGGCAACTCGCAATTAGCGTATTTGTCATTTATTGGCCTATTCGACTGTATATCAATGTATCGACGTTTAGCTGGGCTCTCATTCTACGCAATATTCCATTCTGGATATTGGAAACCATAATGAGCGTTCTATTCTTCTATGCGTGGATCAACGTAACGGAGTGGCTGCAAAAATGGCTCTTTAACCGTTTCGGAGAAGGTTTTCTGATTGAATTCAGAATACCGACTCAATTGGCAACACTGGCCATTGCCAGTGCACTGGCCGTTGTTTTTAACTTTGGTTTTTACATGCTCTGGCATAGTGTCGACGATACGTTACAGCGTGGTTTTGGGATCATTCGCGAACAGGAAGCTCGCCCTCAGCGCACCCAACCTACCCCGGCCGTATCGGAAGAACGCCGTAAACGAAGCGACCAACGCCGGCGAGTCAACAACGGCATGACCGTAATGGCCATGTTATCAGCATTTTACCTGGCAGCAAACCGTAGGGCCTACAGTCGGCTGGAGGATGTGCAGGTCCGGGCCGAACGGCTGGAAAAAGAGAATATTCAGGCACAGTTCGCGGCTCTTAAAAGTCAGGTCAACCCACACTTTCTGTTCAATAGCCTAAGTATTTTATCGTCTTTAGTTCACGCTGATGCCGAATTGTCCGAAAAATTCATCGATCAGTTGTCAAGAGCGTATCGCTATATTCTGGAGCAAAAAGACAACGAACGAGTGCTTCTCAAAACCGAACTGGAGTTCATTCAGGCTTATCGGTTTTTACTGAATATTCGCTTTGAAAACAAGTTCGACGTTGTTATTAACGTGCCCGAATCCGATCAGACCCGTTATAGTATTGCCCCACTAACCCTACAATTGCTGGTTGAAAACGCAGTGAAGCACAACCGTATGTCCACCAGGGAGCCACTACACGTACATATTCAGCTTGAAGGCGATTGCCTGCTTATTCAAAATAATCTTCAACCCCGCCCACAATCTGAAACCTCAACTGGTGTAGGTTTGCAGAATATCATTACCCGATATGCGCTACTCACCGAGCAGCCTGTTTGGGTTGGCGAGAATGAAGGTACTTTCATTGTGAAGATTCCACTTTTAACCTAGCGGTTAGTGAATTAGAAATTTAGCCAATACGATTTATGGCTGGCTATTTATTCACTACGTTGCTTATTACTTATTCATCAAGAAATGAACGTTGTTATCATTGAAGACGAAAACCTGACGGCTAAACGGCTGGAAAGTCTTCTTCACAAATACGATCCGACGATCAATGTATTGACCCGACTACCATCGGTAGCCGAAACTGTGGTATGGCTGGAGCAATCTGACCGGGCCGCCATTGACCTGGTGTTTATGGACATTCACCTGGAAGATGATCTTGGTTTTCGGATTTTTGAGCAGGCGGATCTGACCACGCCGGTCATTTTCACGACCGCCTACGACGAATACATGATTCAGGCTTTCAAGGTAAACAGTATCGATTATCTGCTCAAGCCAATCAATTACGACGAATTGGTAGCCGCCATCGAGAAATTCAAGGCGCTGAAAAAACAGTTTGGTCAGGCCAGTCCCCCCGCTCCGGATATGGATACGCTGCTCAATTTAATTGGCAAATCGAAGCATACCGATTATAAAGATCGGTTTATGATTACGGTTGGGAATAAAATCCGAAGTATTAGCACATCCGACATTGCTTATTTTTATCTCGAAGAGAAAATCGTATTTCTGGTCACCAAAGATGGCCTGAACCTTCCTGTTGATTATAGCCTGGACAGGCTCACCCAGGTCCTCAACCCACGCCAGTTTTTCCGGATCAGTCGCCAGTTTCTGGTGTCACTGCCTGCAATTCAGACGATTCATACATTTTCGGCTGGCAAACTCAAGCTTGACCTTAGTCCGAAATCAAAACACGAAGTGTTTGTCAGTGGTGATCGAATGACGGAATTTAAAGAGTGGCTGGGTAAATAACCCTCAGCCAACCAAGTATGGTCCCTAAAGCCAACCAAGTTCATTATTGAGCAGTAAGTACATCGACCCGATGCCGATTGTGTTTCGGGCGCATTTACTATGTTTCTTTTTTAGATAAAGTAATATAAATCAATACCCTGTATTTCTCTTCACTGATTTTTTCAAATCGTTCAAACCCCACTCCTGCATCACATAAATAACGGGCATCAGTGATTGGCCGTATTCAGTGATCTTATATTCTACCCGCGGTGGGATTTCGGCATAAATAATTCGCTCAATAATTTTATCCTCTTCCAGTTCTCTCAGTTGATTGACCAGCATTTGCTTGCTAATGTCAGGCATGGCCCGCTGTAGCATACTAAAGCGGTTGCATTTTTTACTGATCGCATAGATTATCATAATCTTCCACTTCCCGCCAATTCTATTTAAGCAGTGCGTTACCGGGCAATTATTAGGATTGAAATCCTTATTTTTTCTCGTATTTGCCATTAGTCTAAAATAATGTACTATGATGTTTAAAATTGACTACTGGTACTTAATAGACAAAGATAACAACTTTGCATCCTCTCAAAAAAGGCATCTAAGTTCGTAACGCCACCACCTTATTGCTGGCCTTGGGAATAACGACGAATGTCTCGGCAACAGCAAAAATGTAAAACAATGACAGTAGAGCAGATTAAAGAATCGATTGTGGGCAATTGGGTAAGCATCGCTTCCGAGTTGCGCCCAAGCATTAGCAAAAATGCCGATGGACGCATGAAGCCCTTCTATCTGACACGGGCCTTTACGTACTCGGCAGGCGACAAATTTGAGCTGGACGTGATTAATTCAGCCGATCCTTATGGTAAGGTGCCGCTGGTAAAAATTGTCATTAAAGGCCATATTGCCTGGCTAGGTGAGCATCCGATTGCCGCAGGTGCCCAAAAAGTAGATTTTATTGCCGACGAGGGCTACGAAGTTACGCCCCTGCATCAGGGGTTTGCTGATGCTATGAACCAGGTTGCCAGCCAGGGTTTCAACAAATGGGAAGTTAATAGTTTGCAGAGCGTTATGGGAAAAGCATTTGCTCCTTTTGGCCTTGTGGAGGGACAAACCTACGCCGAATACGACTTGATTTACGTACTGAATGGCATGTTGTTTTGGGGTGCCAAACACGTAGATGGGCGTGGCTTCGACAAACTTGAGAACAGGCCAGACAATTTGCAAATTCCGTTAATTAGACGTCCGTAAATAGCCCGGTCAAAATAGGCTAACGCCGACTTATTCGCCTAGAACCGAGCTCTATTTCATTTTCTGGTTTGTTAAGCGTTACCGAACATCAGTACTAGCAGACAGGATGAATGCTCTGGACAAACCACTCAAGGATGGAGCTATATTTCTATAAGCCTTTCGCACAAAAGCGTAGCACGCAGTAGCCTAAAATTCTGCTAGTTAGACATAGTCCCCCCCGACTGTTGCAGCAACAGCCGGGGGGGATTTTGCTAATTCAGTTTACCTGATTTTGGTAATCACTATAGGCGCACACTTGATTGAGCACTGACAATCAGCTGAGTTCAGCAACACGGTTACATCCGAGAAGCAGGAACCACCCGCCGTATAGAGTCGAATTGTATAAGCCTGAGGACCCGATGGGTTAGGCAAATTAATAAAGCTAACGACTCCGCCACTAACAGGTTTGTTACTACCAGCACCGTAAGCAGGACCTGTATAAGTGCTCCCTGCTGAAATATCAACCCGCTCTGTATTCTGAATCGATGTCAGGTCGATATGTGCATCATTGTTGACGACCGCCCCTAAACACGTAGCGGGAATAACCACTGGAGCCATAGTATAGGTGGGAGCCTCATTCACAGTGACCGTTGTCGACACACTAGACGTACAACCAGTTGGTAGTGTGCATGTTGCCGAATAAGCGGTTGTTACTAATGGGGCTATTGTAAGAGAGGCTGTAGTATCACCAGTGTCCCACGCTAATGATCCCCCAATACAACCGCCAACTGTTAATGCCGTTGTATTCCCGGCACATACGGTTACGGAATTAATTGTTAGTTGGGGCGCCTGATTTATCGTAATGGTCGTACTGTCGACACCTGTACAACCCTGCGCGCTGATGGCGGTTACAGAATAAGCAGCCGTTGCCGTCACCGAAATAATTGCCGTCGTTTCACCAGTTGACCATATATAACTATTGCCTCCGCTGGCAGTAAGCGTAATGCTTTCGCCCTGGCAAACCGAAGCACTACTTGCCGTTATAGTGGCCGTTGCTGATGGGTTGACCGTTACTGTACCACTGGCCACCGCCGAACAACCTTATCCAGAGGTCACCGTCACCGAATACAACCTTGAATCGTTTACGGTCGGAGAAACCACCAGAACACCCGTCGAATTGGCAGTGCCATCACTGAAGGCGTAACTACTACCACCGGTAGCTATCAACGTGGCCGATGTGCCATTACAAATCGTTGCACTGCTTAGCGTAGCCGTCACCGATGGACTGACCGTCACTGTAGTTGAGGTCACGCCGGGGCATGAACCATACGCTGTTGGTGTACAGGTTACCGAGTATACAGTCGTGGTTGCAGGTGCTACGACAACAGTTGCTGTAGTCGCACTCGCAGCATTCTCACTCCAAAGTAATGAACCAGCACTGCAGCCGGATACGGCTAAGCTTGTACTTTGTCCGGCACAAATAACTGGACTATCGGGCGTAATGGTAAGCGATGGTACCATCCCTTCTTCTACAATAATCGGACAGCAGCCATTGGCCGTACAACCGGCACCATCAGTCGATGTAAATGTGTAATTTCCGGCAGCGACAATGGTAAAACTGTTTCCGCTTCCTACAGGCGTTGTTCCTCCGTCTTTATACCACTGAACATCAACATATTGAGCAGGTAGATTAGCTACATACTGACTTTCCGCACAAAGCATGATTGGAACTGTAACACAGGTACTACCCGCATTATTAGCCAGACTATTTTCAGTGTCAGTCGTTGTCGCATAGGTGGTATTGTATAACACCCCTTCTTTCTGTACTGTCGTTGTGACCGTTATAGTAGACACAGCGCCCGGTGTGAGTGTACCCAGGTACCAGGTGAGAATCCGGGTTTCCCCAAAGGCAACCGTTGTTGCAGCAGGCGATGACGAAACATACGCCAATCCCGCATCAAGTGTGTCACTTAGTACTACATTCGTAGCCGCTCCACTTCCGGTATTACTGATCTGAATAGTAAAAGTAGCACTTCCTCCCATCACAACCTGCTGGCTATCAGCCAGCTTACTAACTAATAAATCAGGATTACCAGCAACGAAGCCAATATCATACGAATCGTTGGGTATATCGCCATTATTGGTTGTGACGAAAATTACAGCATGCCCGCCAATAAGCTGAGCATCACTATCCCGTTCCGGGTTACCGCCCTGAACTGGCTTCGTCAATTTTAGATCCGTGGGAAAATCACCCGGTAGTATTCGTACTTCGTAGGCCGTATTGGGCAATAATCCGGTCGATACATTGGCACTGGTAAAATCGTATTGACCATTGGAATCGGTCAGTAGCTGGGCTCGTTCGATGCCCCGCTGATACAACCGGACACGAACATTGGCAACTCCAGGTTCGCCGGTATCCTGAATACCGTTTCGGTTAAAATCCAGAAAAACGAGATTACCGATCCCTAATGCCTTAGGCGCTGGTTCTTTTTCAGGCGCGTATGCCCGGATCGTCTGGCCAATAAATACCAGGCCGATCACTATGAAGTACCTCATCGCCCTTAGGGCCGAGGAATAAGTATGTAGATTATGTTTCATTCGCAAAAAAGATATTTAATACACTCATTTATAAATACTTAATACCCAAAGCCAGCTTTCAAACGTACGCTCAATTAAAAATTTTCTTTCCTCTTTTCATGCGTTTCAATAGTTCATAGATACCTGAGGACAGGCAGTACCCGAACACTGGCAATCAGCCGGATCGAGTGTGGCCAAAACGTCAATAAAGCAAGTCCCCGCTGCGCCGAACAACCTGATCGTATAGGGCTGATGAGTAGTAGGATTGGGTAGATTACTGAAGCTACTTGTTCCGCCAGATACCAATTGATTACTGGCAGCCATGTAGGTTGGTCCTCCGGTATACGTACCACCCGCCACAATGTCAGCCCGTTCGGTATTTTCTAATTTCACCAGGGTTATATGGGCATCACTATTGGCTGCGGCACCTAAGCATGTGGCCGGATTGATGGTTGGCTGTTCGTTATAAGTAGGAGTTGGCCGTACGGTAATAGTCGTAGAGCTTGTAGCGGTACATCCGCTCACGGCAGTACACGTCGCCGAATAAACTGTTGTTACTACCGGAGTGACAAGCAGTGATATCGTATTATCGCCTGATCCCCACTTTATTATCCCTCCGTCACAACCGCCAACAGTTAGTGTAGTTGATGAACCGGCACATATCGTAGCCGAGCTCAACGTTACTGTTGGGGTAGGCGGTTGTGCGTTGACAGTCAGAGAGGTAGCCGGTGAAATACAACCAGCGATATTCTTTACCGTCTCTGAATAAATGCCTGGACTTAAGCCGGTAAAGCCCCCCGTAGTATTGGTATAGGTCGATCCGTCCAGGCTGTAGGTCAGCCCTAAGCCGGTGGGAGCAGTAATGGTAATAGTACCGGTGGCCAGCGTGCAACTTGGTTGAACGGTTACACTGGCTGTAGGAGCCGCCGGTGATAGCAGCGGAGCATTGATCGTAGCGGAGGTTGAGCTTGACGTGCAAAGGCTACTTGTGCCATTTCTGACCCTTACAGCATATGTACCCGAAGCTAATCCTGCAAATATCGGCAGTGAAACGTAGTTGGTTCCATCAATGCTATAGGTAAGGTTGGCACCCAGAGGAGCTGCAACTGTAATGGTTCCTGTTGGCAATAGGCAAACGGGTTGTGTTAGAACAACTGTCGGGGCAGTTGGCACCCCTGTCGGTCCGTTAACCGTTACGGCTGTTGTTCCTCCATAGCAAAGTTTTATAGAATTGTAGAACGCTGCATAATAAGTGCCTGGTCCAACAGCTGTAACGTCGGCAATTTTATTAGCGTTAGTTGCTACAGCACCCGTATGCCAGGTTCGTATTGTACCACCTGGCTGGTTCGTTGCTGTAAAGCTGTTCAGGTTCGTTGTAGTTGTTGGACAGGTAAGCGTTACCGACCGGCTACCCGACAGTGCAGGCGCTAAATCAGCGATGGATATTGCATCCAGAAAGTTACCGAACGATGTGTTTCCTCCGGTTGCAGATACAGACGTGAAGCGGATTGAAAACGCATCACCTGCTACACCAGTTGGCAACGTAAACGATACCGTATAATAACCCCATGCCGTATTTCCGTCGGAGAAATTACCCAGATTAAGGTAGGTTGTTCCCGTTAACGCAGTTCCGCTGGCGATGCTCGTTGGACTTGGCGAACCGATTGACACATTCATCACATCAGTTCCATTCCGTCCGCGGTGAGCGAAATTTAACGTAAACGTAGTGCCACCGGGTGCCGTAAAGTTTTGATAGGTAGTAGCAGCAATATTTGCGTTTAATTCAATAAACTGGTTTCCTGCATAAGAAGGAATACCATTGAAACCACTACGTCGCACTTCCTGTGCACCATCAGAAGCTGTTGTTTTCCAGGGCGATATGATTCCAGTGCTTTGGTTAAATATCTGAAACGTTGAGCCTGCTATCTGTGTATCCTCAAAATCAGTATTTGACAAATAGGTACACTGCCCAACCGCTCTTTGATTTCCAAGTAACAGCACGAGGTACAATCCCATAAACAGGTAGCCCCATATTTTATAAAACAATGAAATACAAGTATTTAGCATACATTAAATGGCCATTTTTATAAATCCATGAAGTGATCGCTAAGCAATAGCCCATACGTTCCAAAGTTAATAAAAGGAGACATTATTGCCTGACGCTAATTTCATGCCAAATAATAATAGTATATAAACTTATATCCATTTTTATAATTTTCGATCACAAAGAATTTCTATAATACTTACTCTTACGCATCGATTACCAATCCGGACAACCAGCTTAAATTATTGATAATGAGATGTATATAAGATTTTTCTCCGAAACTGACAGGCGAAAAGTCATATACTGAGCCAATGACAATATCAGCGACATGCAATAAAGTATCTGCTCTGTTGATGGCATTCCTGATGGAGAAACTACCCCACAAAACTGGAATAACATCAAATTCTTAGTAACGGTAAGGTATATACGCTGACCCACCAAGCAGGCTGGCCCCTCTCGATGGAAAAATACGACCGGTAAATTCTAACGATTGACCATATATCCTCATACCAGAAAGCCGACTGGAGAGCTATTTTCTCCAAAGTCGGCTTTCTGGTCTTGGGAAACAATTGAGGTTTATTTACGGCTACGTGTTAAGTCAGGCAGCTTCAATATCTATACACTAATCTGGCGCTGGCTGTATTTGGCAATTTTAGAAAACAAATCCTTTGGATTAAACGGTTTCGTCACATAATCGACCATACCGACTTCTACAGCCCGGTCTTTATTACTAAACGTAGCCGATGCGGTCAGCGCAATGATTGGTAACTCGCCGTTTATTTTCCTGATTTCCTGGGCTGCGGTATAACCGTCCATAACTGGCATCTGCAAATCCATCAATACCAGATCAAAGCGATTATCATGGCATTTATTAACGGCGAGTAGTCCATTCTCGGCGGTATCAACCTCAATACCCCACATAGTCAGGAACTTAAGGGCAACCTTCACATTGACGGGATAATCTTCAACCAATAAAATCTTTAATCCCCTCAGCGTTTTATTGTCAACGGCATCGGGTGTTGATACCAACGGAGCCGCACTCTGACTAATTGGCAAATTCAGGGTAAACGAAAACGTTGCTCCCTTTCCTTCTTCGCTCTCGATATGAATGGGGCTACCGTGAAGCTCCAGTAGTTTTTTAGTGATGACCAGCCCCAGCCCCGTTCCGCCAAACTTGCGGGTTGTAGCCGAGTTGGCCTGCGTAAACATCGTAAAGATTGCCTCCTGTTTATCCGGAGCAATGCCAATACCCGTATCCTGAACGGAAACATAGATCGAAGCATGTTCTTCGGTTCGGTGCTCCAGCGACAGTTCGATTGTAATCGTACCTTTATGCGTAAACTTGATAGCATTGGATACGAGGTTCGTTAATACCTGCCCGATCCGCAGTGAATCACCAATGAGCGTATCAGGAATATCGTCGTCGATCATTAATCGAATTCGATTGCCATTTTCCTGGGCTTTGGCCTGCTGAGCCCGTTTAATATTCGAAACCAGGTGTTTAAGATCGAAGTTTACTTCTTCCAGCTCAACTTTTCCGGCTTCAATTTTACTAAAATCCAGAATATCGTTGATCAGTGCCTGTAAGTGCTCAATTGAAAACTGGAGCGTTTTAAGATTCTCGGTCAATGCAGGCGGCACTTCTTCCTGCATCATCAGGTAGGTCATGCCAACAATTCCATTGAGAGGTGTCCGAATTTCGTGGCTCATCATCGACAGGAAATCCGACTTGGCCTGCGTGGCATTTTCGGCAACTTCTTTTGCGCTCCGCAACTCGTCTTCAATCGTTTTCCGGTATTCGATCTGGCGTTGCAGAAACCCAACCAGACCAACCAGATTGTTCGTATCGAAATCAGCAATAGGCTCGCCTTCAGGAACTTCGATCAAATGAATCGACTCAATCAATTTGTCAACCGACTGACGACGCTGACTTACCTCTTCTTTTAATTTCTCGTTTATATCTGTATACTCCCGCTCATTCAGTGATGCCGAATGTTCGAGTAATTCTTTGTCCCGATCAAAATTAAGATACGACTCATTGACAGCCTGAATAAATTGCTGAAAACGGTCATGCTCTAAGCAATCTGGCGTTAAGTGCCTGTTAATCTGGCGCTTTAATATCTTGTGCAGCGAATTCACCTCCATAGCTTATTGTTCGGATAGAATCGTTATGGTCATGGTCTGGTTGTGTAATTCACCCGGAGTAGCCGGTCCTGCCGGTGCTATTTCGCCGTAGGAATAAAACCCTGTCATAACAGGTTGATGGCCAAAAATATCACGGGCCACTTCTACTTCCTCTTCAGTACGCTGTCCCAGAACCAGTTTCCGGCCAACACAACTGATCAGCAAGGCCAGTTCGGGGCTTTTGCCCAATTGTTGGAGAGACGCCTGAGCCGCTGTAGCAGAGGCTTCAATCAAGCGATCCAGATTGGCGCGCATAAAACGAACACGAGATCCTTCCGGAATATCACCAGCGAAAATCATGCTTTTTGTTTTTTCGTTAATCGACAGAATTGTCCGCACGAGGGGTTGAGAGTCGGGGGTTATCCGGATCGATAGCGGAAAAAGCAGCGCTGTTCCGGGCAGGCCGTCGGCATATTTCCCCAGATAATCCTTGTATAAATCGAGGGCTATCCGGTCGTCTATCTGGTATAGTTCGTTGTATGAGGACTTCGTTACTTCCCGTTCGGGCCCAAACACATCCCAACCACCCATTGACCCATGCCCTACTTTCAAATCGGCACCATACAGGCCGATTCCTACTACTTTTCCGGAATCCGGGTTCTGGTTCGCCCCTACCAGAGTGCGTTCAAAACGAGCTCCATCGCCAGCAAGGCCACCAATTACGGGTACAGGCCGGTTTAGACTCCGGTTGCAGGCCTCAATCAAATCACTTCCATTAACGACTCCGCCATCGGAAATAAGGATAATAGCCGCTAAATCACCGTCATCCAGCGATTGGGCGATTTGCTCACCTGCCCGATAACTTTCTTTATGATCAGCAATATCGATCTGAACCGTTCGAACGGTTGTTTTTTCTAATTCGATGGCAGTGACGACTACCGTATTATCATGAACTTTATCGGAAATTATTTCTCCTGATGTAGAATTGATAATAATTTGCGCTTTGGGATAGAGCAGACGCAGATACTCATAAGGTTTTACAGCTTCCAGCAATTTGCGATCGCCAAAGGCCAACACTAAGTCAGCCTTTTCGGGCAAAAAATCTGGAGTTTCAGAAATCATTTCCCAATTGCCATCTGCAAATCTAGATTGGCCTATCTTCATGATATAAGGTAAAATATATGTATTAAAATATTAGCTAAGTTTATACACCAAAACGCAGAACGAAATTAATTAAGTTTACCATTAAAACATAATTCCTACTATTATTTTAAAATTTAGTCATTTAATTCACAGAAGATTTTCCTTTGGCTAGCGGCATTGGCCTGTTTGATCGGGTTCTGTTACTAACGTTTCCTAAAGCATTCATTAAGACAAAAACAAGATCAACTGTATGATAAGGCGACGAAGCCGTATCTTTGTCCAATGGATAATACCAACCAACCCCGCCGACAACGCGGCCAGCGTACGAATGTCAACCTCACCGTCGAGCAACCCGCTCTGCTGATGGCATTCCTGATGGAGAAACTGCCCCACAAAAACCGAAATAATATTAAATCCTTACTCAGCAATAAGCAAATCCTGATTGACGGTAAGGTATATACGCAGTTCAACCACCCCTTGCGGGTCGGCCAACTAGTGACCGTAGCCGCCAACCGGGCTTCCCAAACCACTCAATACCGGGGAATCACCATTCTCTATGAAGATCCTCATCTGATTGTGATCAACAAACAGGCCGGCCTTCTCTCGATGGCTACCAACAAGGAACGGGATCGGACGGCTTACAGTATGCTGAGTGATTATATCAAGAAAGAGAATCCTAAAAACCGAATATTCATCATTCACCGGCTCGACCGCGAAACGTCGGGGGTAATGATGTTTGCCAAGAGTGAAAAAATTCAACGGTTAATGCAGGAGTCCTGGAACGCAACAACCAAAGAACGAACATACGTGGCGCTGGTTGAAGGTTTACCAGAACCGCCCAAAGCGACAATTACGTCCTATCTGCGCGAAAGCAAGGCGCTGATCGTTTATTCGAGCCAGAATCCTGAGAATGGCCAGTTGTCGGTCACCAATTATACGGTTGTGAAAGCCAATCAATACTTTGCCTTATTGGAACTTGAATTAGAAACGGGTCGGAAAAATCAGATTCGCGTTCACATGCAGGACATTGGCCACCCAATTGTTGGCGATTCCAAATATGGCGCAACATCTGACCCCATTGGCCGGTTAGGTCTACATGCCGAAGTACTAGCGTTTGAACACCCAATTACAGGCGAAGCCATGCGTTTCGATGCACCTGTGCCGAAGAGTTTTTTGAGTGCCGTAAAGGAACCGAATTGATTGTAATCAGGGGTTAGTGGAGTGGAGTAGTGTTCGAATCTAAGCCTAATTACTCATCGTAAAGCTAATCCCTTCCACCCCTCAATCCCCGGCTTCGGCACTCAAAAATCGGCATTCGGCCAAATTGATTTCATCCCGCAGATTCATCGGCGCACCTTTGAACCGTCAATCCCGAATGTCATGAAAACGATATTACTAGCTATACTTATTATCAGTTCAACTGCCGCTGTTGCCCAGGTATCGACTCCACCTGGAACACCAGCCAGTGGAACGCCCACTTCACCAACAAGCCCTCCCCCTGCCAACACAGTACCAGATCCATTTGCAGCTCCCGCCAGCACAACACCTGGTAGTACGACAGGCACACCCATAAATACACCACCCGACACATTCACCATGCCTGCCAGCCCTACCAAGGAAGATGTGGCAGCCCCTATTGATCAACGGCCAAGACCAGGCATAACCGGTTCCGAATCCGAGCCTCTTCCGCGCGGTAATGGCAAACTTTCTGGTGTTCTGGTCGATTCTTCGAGCAACAAACCGGTCGAATTTGCAACAGTTGCCCTGCTCAACATAGCAACCAACAAACCAATCGATGGAACGACAGCCGACGCATCTGGTAAATTTGTGCTTCCGAAACTTGCTCCAGGAAAATATCGACTCCTGTACACCTTTATTGGCTATAAAGACAAACGCTCTAACGTCATTACCATCGAGCGTGGTAGCGATATCAATCTCGGTACAATAAAAATTTCGGCCGATGTTCGGACACTTAAAGAGGTAAATGTGGTCGGGCAGGCAGCCATGATTGAGGAAAAAGTAGACCGGCTCGTTTACAATGCCGATAAGGACATTACAGCTAAAGGAGGTGATGCTACCGACATTATGCGTAAAGTGCCGATGCTTGCGGTCGACATGGACGGTAACGTCAGTTTACGGGGTAGCAGCAACGTAACGGTGCTGATTAACAATAAGCCTTCTACGATCGTAGCCAGCAGTGTGGCCGATGCACTGAAACAGATTCCGGCCGACATGATCAAAACGGTTGAAGTAATTACCAGTCCCTCAGCCAAATATGATGCTGAAGGTTCGGCGGGTATTATCAATATCGTCACCAAGAAAGACAACCTGCAGGGTGCAACCCTGAACGTTAACGGCGGTGGTGGAAACCGGGGAAGTAACCTGGGCCTGAACGGTAATTTGCGGACGGGTAAAATGGGTTTTAGCCTCAGTGGTTTTGGTCGGGCGGAATACAACATCCGTGGTTCATTTATGAACGATCAAAGCACGATTTCAAGCACGGGTACCACCCGTACGCTGCAATCAGCCAACACATTGTCGAGTCGGTTGTTTGGTAATTTTCAGTTGGGCTGGGATTATGACATTGACAAGAATACATCGCTAACGGCCAGCCTGCGCTATGGAGCCCGGAATGGTTCGGCCAATCAATATAATTTGCTGACTCAGACGTTTCAGCCAACTGGCTACTTCCCGGTTGTCAATGACCGCAACGTCCAAACAACCGACCTCTCGGGTACAGTCGATGCGAATATTACCTATACAAAGACCTACAAGCCGCAGCAGGAATTCAGCATTCTGGCCCTTTATAGCCGTAATAACCGTACGAACAATTTTGTGGCCGACATTCTGAGCGGTACTGATTTTGAAACGATCTCCGCCCGGCAGAAAAACGATAACAACAGCTACAATCAGGAATCAACGCTCCAGATCGATTATCAAACGCCTATCCAGAAAAATCAGTTACTCGAATTTGGTGCTAAAGGTATTCTCCGTCAGGCCAACAGTCAGTATCAGTACTATCTGGCTAACGGTGCCGAAGGTGATTATCAAATTGATCCCAGCCGTGTAGGCAATACGCTCTTCTACGATCAGAATATTGCTGCCTCTTACCTGTCCTATACTCTGACAACCAAGAGCAAATTCACGATTAAAGCCGGTGCCCGGTACGAGTATACGTTCATCAACGCCAAATTCAGCAATGAAGCCGCGAATCCATCGACCTCAATTCCCAATTACGGAAATATCGTTCCCAGCATCAATATTTCTAAAAGTCTGAGTGGCGGAAAAATCATCAAACTGGCCTATAACCGCCGGATTCAGCGGCCAGGTATCCAGTTCCTGAACCCTAACGTTAATGCGTCAAACCCAACGAACATTACGATTGGGAACCCATACCTGTCGCCAGAATTAACCGATAACGTTGAGTTCAGTACGAGTGCCAATATTAAGGGATTATATCTGAACGCAGCGTTGTTTGCCCGGCGTACCAATAATGAAATCACGGCAGTTCGGGATGTATCGCAGCAATCGTTTGGTGATCCAACCAACCCGGTTCTCCAGCAGGTGATCCGTACGAGTTATCAGAACGTTGGTCATCAGGATGCCTACGGCCTGAACCTCTTTGGTAACGGAACATTGTTTTCAAAACTGCAACTCGGTGGTGGTATCGATCTGTACCACGTAAACCTGACAAACAATAACGTTAACCCAATTTATGCGGCCTCTAACTCAGGCTGGGTAATTTCTGGACGGGTTAACGCCAGTATGTCGCTCGCAAACGGCTGGGCATTCCAGGCTTTTGGCGGAATGCGGGGTAAGCAAATTCAGTTGCAGGGCTATCAAACCAGCATGTACTTCTACAATCTGGGCATTCGTAAAGAGTTCAATGATAAAAAGTCAAGTCTGGGCCTGGCAGCAGAAAACTTCCTGAATCACCCATTCACGATGAGTTCAGAATTGTCGTCGCCCATCCTGACGCAAAATTCTGTAACGAATTTCTACAACGCCGGTGTTCGCTTAACATTCAGCTACAAGCTCGGCAAAATGAGCTTTGATGCACCCCGCAAAAGCCGGAAGTCGATCAATAATGATGACATAAAAAATGGCGAAGGCGGTGACGATAACAACAACAATGGCGGAAACCAGCCGCAACAGTCTACTCCAGCGAGTGGTAGTGGTGGTGGTCGCGGTGGCCGTCCCCGGTCATAGATCAGTCTTCAACTGGCAGTTCTTAGCATAGAGCTACCAGCCACCGACAGAAAATTTCTTTCCGGTCGCTGGCGACCACGGTCTACTCACGTTTAGTTTTTAGCTCTTAATTAGAATAGGTTGGTGGTAATCCCCCTGGCATTGCTGGAGGGATTCCTTGTTTTGGTCAGCTCAGTTTCGGTAGCTTACTACATGCTGAGGGCTGCCCACTTAGTATTACCTTTACCAGTCAAGCATTCCCCTCACTATGAAATCCAAGAACTTAGTTAGCCTGTCGGTAGCTGTCGTATTCTTTGTTTTAGCGACAACGGGTCTTTTAATTTATTTTGGTCAGGGCACCCATCCAGTAGAACATACACATGCCTGGTTCGGGATTTTATTCGTTACGGCAGCGGTATTTCATATTGTCAATAACTGGTCATCTATCACCGGATATACGAAAGATCGTCGGACGGGTGGTATCCGACGCGAGTTTGTCATCCCCGCCGTTATTGCATCTGTTTTTGCGGTAGGTATCAGTGCCGATTTCCCCGTCTTCGATAAATTAGCGAATGCCGGTAAAAATTTGTTCCGGGGCGACAAACCGAAGTCGGGAGGACCATTGTCCCAGGCCGCAATCGACTCAATTGCCCGTAGTACCGAAGTCGCTTTTACTCAGGCTTATAGTACTGGAGATACAGCTGCATTGGCCAAAGTTCTCGCCAAAAAGGCCCCCACTCGGACAGAAGCAGGCGAAATTGTCAGTGGATTGGATCAAAGCAGTAAGCCGAAACCGACCGATTCCTTACAAACTACTGTTGATAGGGCCGAGTCAATTGACGATAACATAATTGTGGTTTATGGCACACTGACCAATTCTGTAAAACCCGAAAAACTCTTCTATACGCACGTCCTGAAGCGGAACGATACTGGCTGGCAGATTGCAGCTATTCAAACCAGCTATTCGGCAAACGTCAGGACTGAAAAAGTAACACTGGCTAACTAAGCTAAGCCATCAACTAGTGCTTAGCCTCAGGATTACCTGTCCATAACACACCAATTCATACCGCTTCACGACATTCTATCGTCTACAAACCGATAAAGTGCAACGAAGCCCCACGAATTGGCGTACCAACTAGTAAGCGTATTTCTTGGCTGTTTTAGGGCACTTTCTGGCGAGTCGTTTACCGTTTATTGTCTGATTTTACAATTTCATATAAAATTTTTCTACTTAGTAAACCCTGTTGACTAATTTTCGGTTAAGAGAATATGATCGATCCCTACACCACTGTTCAATGACTTCTTTATTACGGACTTTCGTTGCATTTAGCCTTCTGCTTGTCGGATGGCCGTTGCTGACGACGGCCCAAACTATCTATACAATCAGTGGTCGTGTGACTGATGCAGCCACTGGCGAGGGGATTCCATTTGCCAGTATTGCCGTAAAGGGATTAACCAATGGCACAACCTCCGATGCCGAAGGCCGCTATAAACTGCAAACCAAACAACTTGCCGATTCTATCCAGGTCCTTAGCCTTGGCTATCAGACCCGGTCTTATCGCCTGATATCCATTGCCAGCCAGACGATTGATGCTCAATTAGTTTCCAGCGCCACAAAATTGCAGGAGGTACGGGTTTATGCCAAGGGGGGCGACCCAGCCTACCGGGTCATTCGCGAGACGGTGCGCCGACGGGACCAATTCAATCCGGCACAATTATCGGCCTATCAGTACGATAGTTATACGAAAATTGAGGGGTATATCAACAATTTTGGCCAGAAGCGTAAAAAGAATAAAAAGCCGGGGCCAATCAGTCGGCTTCTCGGCAAACTTCCCGCCATCACGGATGAAAATGGCCAGCCTGCCGTTCCGGTCTTTATATCCGAAACATTCTCCAACTTTTTTGCGCGTACTAACCCCGAGAAAGTCAAAGAAAAGGTTCTCAAATCACACGTCACGGGCGTGGGCGTTAGCGATGGTGGCCTGATTGCCCAGCTGACTGGTGCTTCGTTTCAGCAATATAATTTCTACCGCAATTCGCTCTATGTGCTCCGAAAAGATATTCCATCACCCGTTGGTGCACAGTGGGAAACGGTCTATACGTTTCGATTAAAAGACACAGTAGCACTCAATGACGGCGTGTGTTACGAAATCGAATTTACGCCCAAGCGTGTCAGCGATCTGGCCTTTACGGGAACCGTCTGGATCGACACACTCAAGCTGGCTCTGGTTCAGATCGATGCACGGGTCGATAAGCGGGCTAACATCAACTTTGTCGATGAACTCCATATCGAGCAAAATTGGGAATCGATCTCATCAGGCATTCGGTTTCCCACCCAAACCCAGGTTACGATCGATACTGAACAACCCACTCCACGGGCTCCTGGTGCCTTGATCCGCTTCTTTGCAACGGCCCGTAATGTTATCGAAAACGACCCTAAAGAGGTTAGCTTTTATGATCCATCGATCGAACTGGCCGACGATTATAAAGAAGCCGATGCGTTATTCTGGAAGAGCGTTCGACCTGATTCGCTTTCGCCCAACGAGTGGCGGGCCATGCGCGTTGTTGATTCAGTGCGTAATGTGCCGTTTATAAAAGTAGCCGGTGAAATTATTAAGCTCGGCGTTCTGGGCTATAAACCGATCGATAAACTACATATTGATCTGGGTCCAATTCTGTATTCCTACGCCAGTAATAACGTTGAAGGCAATCGGATTCGGATCGGTATGCGAACCAATACGGGTTTCAGCCGAAAATGGCTTGTGAGTGGTTATCTGGCCTATGGTACGCTTGATCAGGCTTTTAAATACAGCGCCAATATCGAATATATCATCAGCCGCAAGCCCTGGACCGTCTTTGGTGTTCGGCGAACCTATGATCTGGAACGCGTTGGTGTATCATCCGAAAATATTGGCAATAACTCATTATTTGCCGCCTACTCCCGTTTTGGAACAATCAGGCGGCCTTATTTTCAGGAAGAAAATCTCGTTTATTTCCGGCGTGAAATGGGCCGTGGATTCACGCAGACACTGGCCATGCGTAACCGCACATTCGAACCCCTGTTTCCTTTTGCGTTCCAGCCTCAGGCCAATGATCATGATCAAACGGTTCGGGACAGCTACCGGGTTACCGAGTTGATTTCCGAGACACGTTTTGCCCCCGATGAAGTGATCCTGCAAAACGACAACGTCAGACTTAGCACGGGCGCTGTCCGCAAGCCCATTTTCACCTTGCGGTATACGCTCGGTATCCGCGACGTACTGGGGGGAGATTTCACCTATCACAGGCTTGCGCTTACCATGAAACATTCGTTCCGCATGGGCATTCTGGGACGGACCTATTATACCATTGGCGCAGGAATAATTCCCTCAACCGTGCCTTATCCCCTGCTCTACACGCCACTGGGCAATGAGTCTTCGTTTTATGTCGGGAACGCCTATAACCTGATGAATTACTTTGAATTTGTGTCTGACCGTTGGGCCACGGCCCAGTTTGAACACAACTTCGGTGGCCTGCTCTTTAATCGATTGCCGCTCCTGCGACGGCTTAAATGGCGTGAACTTGTAACGGCTAAAGTATTGGTGGGCAGCGTTTCGTCGGCTAATCTGGCCATGATACCCAGCACCGATGCCCAGGGACGCACCGTTGAGGGGTTCAGTTCACTAACGCGTACGCCGTATGTTGAGGTTGGCTATGGCATCGACAATATTTTTAAAGTGCTTCGCGTCGATGCGATTCACCGGCTCACTTATCGAGATAATCTTACCCGTACAGGCATTCCAGTGACTCCATTTGCGATCAAGGTATCTGGCTGGCTGGCGTTTTAGCAGCTTACCGCATTCAGAATTCCTTATTTCGAAAACCGTTCCAATACCTCGTCTACCGTCAATGCATTTAGTGAAGGAGCGACGAAATCGGCCTGTGTCAGAACCTCCGGAGAGCCAAGGCCAACCACAAACATTCCGCCCCGCTTACCGGCCTCAACACCCGCAACGGCGTCTTCGAATACAACACACTCGGCAGGAGCGACCTCAAGTTCGGCGGCACCTTTCGTAAATACTTCCGGATCAGGTTTGCCTTTCGTGATTTTAGTGCCGTCGATGATGGCATAAAAAGCCTCGGTCATGCCAATGCGTTCGAGAATCAGCGGAGCATTTTTACTGACTGACCCAAGGGCCGTTAGCAGATTAGCCTTTCTAACCTGCGAAAAGAAATTAGCTACGCCCGGCAGAATATCCTCGGATGTCATACGACTGACCAGTTCGAGATACCATTGGTTTTTCTGCGCGGCAAGTTCTGCCTTTTTTTCGTCTGGCAACGTTAGCCCTCCGTGAGCCAGAATGATATCCAGGGACTCCATCCGGCTTACTCCTTTTAATTGCTCGTTGAATTCTTCGGAAATGTCGAACCCAAGTTCGTTGGCCAGCCGACGCCAGGCCTGGTAATGATAAATGGCAGTGTCGACAATGACGCCGTCGAGATCAAAAATAAACGCCTTAATAGAGCTCATTCGGTTGTAATCAATGGGATGAGCGCAAATGTAGGCAGATTTAACCAGCCGGGGCTGGTCAACTGATCAGTTATCTGAGTTAGAGCCGAGATCAACCAGATTCTCATAGACTTATCTTCTTTTCAGGCTGGCCCGAAAATTTTTCCTAAAAGTTGGAAAATTGATTTTTCTTTAATTTACTTTGTAATACAAAGTACTTTTAACAACCAAACAATGGATCAGTTATCAACGCCCGAACAGCCCCTTTCCTATGTTGACCGAGTCAATCATTGGGTACGAACGTCGACCATGCTCAAGTTGGCCGTTATTGGTTTTCTTGTGTTGGTATTACTCATCCCGACAGGTATGCTACAGTCGCTAATCATTGAACGGGAAATGACGCGCAACGCAGCCGTAGCCGAAGTGAGTAGCAAATGGGGCGGTGAGCAGGTAATTGGCGGACCCATCTTGTCAGTTCCGTACGAAGTCGTTAAAACAACTGACAAAGGGCAGGTTGAAAGGCAGATCGCTTATCTGCATTTTTTGCCCGACGATTTGCAGTTCGATGGGGATATAAAGCCAGAGAAACGGAATCGGGGAATCTTTGTCGTGATGCTTTACAATACGCAGTTAATCATTCGTGGGAGTTTCAGAAAGCCATCGCTGGCTTCTTTAGATTTACAACCGGGTAGTGTTCAATGGGATAAGGCCTTTCTATCACTTGGAATCAGCGACATGAAAGGAATTCGTGATTCGATCAACTTTACGATCAATGGCCAGAGACTGGCGGCTGAACCGGGTATTCCGAGTAGTGATCTATTACCTTCGGGTGTCAGTATTCCGATCAAACTCGATGCAGATGTTTACCGCTTTGAATCAAAACTTAACCTGAACGGAAGCACCCAGTTAAGTTTTCTGCCATTTGGCAAAGAAACACGGGTAAACCTGCGGTCGCCCTGGTCAACACCAAGTTTCACGGGTTCATACCTGCCAGACAAACGAACGATGACTGCACAGGGTTTTCAGGCATCCTGGAAAGTACTGGAGTTTAACCGGAACTTTCCGCAACAAGGTATAGGGAATTTTCTGGAACGCTCTGTTGTCAATCCGGGTGATGCATTGCCGTTGTTTGGGGTCAAGTTGTTAGTACCAGTCGATGAATATCAGAAAACAATGCGCTCTGCCAAATATGGCATTCTGTTTGTCATTCTAACGTTCATTTCCTTTTTCTTTATTGAGATTCTGGATCGTCGGCGTATTCACCCGGTTCAGTATTTATTGGTCGGTTTCGCGATCTGCCTGTTCTATTTGTTGCTGCTATCCATTTCCGAGCATGTTTCGTTCGACTGGGCTTACCTTATTGGCGGATTTATCATTCTGGCTTTAATTACGTTTTACGTACGCTATGTGTTTCAGAACGATCGGCTGACAATCCTGTTTAGTGCCATTCTGACGCTGCTTTATGGTTTTTTTTATTCGTTACTCCAGTTGGAAGACTATTCCCTTTTACTGGGAAGTTCGGGTCTGCTATTGATACTGGGCGTTACCATGTATCTGACCCGGCACATCGACTGGTATCGGGCTTATGAGCCTGCCCAACCCTCGGCAGGCAGCCTTCAGTAGACAGTAAGCAGTAAGCAGTGTGTCTACTGCTTACTGTCTACTCCTTTCTTCATTCTTTTACGCCCATAAACGCCAGATTTTCTGTCTGATCGACATGGTAATGGATCGACAAAACCCACGTTTTTCTACTTCCGTTTATCGTGCGTAACTCCTCAAAAGCATATTGACCAACAAGCTGGTCATCCACGAATAATTCAAACGACGTTGAGCTGGTCTTTTTCGCCACAACGCCTGCAAGTTTATACGATCCAGAACCAAATCGGTCATATTCAAACCGGTAGGTATCGTCACTTACCGGATGAATAGTAACCCGTTGGGTCGTTGGCAGAGCACACCGTACAGGATCAACTTCCAGGCGAAAACTGCCCGCTAATACACCATCGCCAGAAGGATCGGCAGTATCTTTCTGACAGCCAGTCAGAAAAGCAAGAAGCGTACAAAGTAGAATAAATGGTTTCATACAGGAAAGGAGTTTCTGGCAAGACCCCTTTTTGTCCCGGAACGTTGGAAAATGCTGGTCTATTTATGATCGGCCGTTTTCTCTTTGCTCACCATTACAGCTTCAAGTCAGGTTCTATGCCATTTACTTTATCAGTTCCAGTACCAACGCTGTTTTAGCGGATAGTTTGATGGCTTTAAGATCGGCTATCGTCTGATCAGTCAGGATGTTACGCGCCGACGAAAATCCGCTTGTTCGTTCAGCAAATCGGCCCGTATCGAGCGAAATTTCTTTACCACTCGTATTGGTGGCAACCATGACTGTTTTACTCCCATTGTAGCGAAAGTATACATAGATGCCTTCCTGCGGCAGAAACTGCATCAGTTTGCCTGTGTGAAGAACAGGATTATCTCGCCGATATGTGGCCAGTTTACGAACGAACTGATAGGCTTCATTTTCGCGATTACTGCGTCCGGCCGTTTCAAATTTATTCTCTTTATCGCCAGAGAAACCACCCGGAAAATCCCGCCTTACTTCGGCATCTGATGGATCTTTGACGTTTTTCATCAGGATTTCGGTGCCATAGTACATGGACGGAATACCCCGTGTAGTCAGCAACCAGGTCAGGCCAATTTTATACTTCTCAAAATCGTCGCCAATGACCGACAGATAGCGGTCGGTATCGTGATTATCCAAAAACGTTACCAGCTTATTCGGGTCCTGATAGACTGCATCCTGAGCCAGAGCCTGGTAGAATCGGTTGACGCCATCATCCCAGCTAAATTTCTGTTTCAGGGCTTCCAGCATGGATGCATACAGCACAAAGTCGAGGCCCCCGGGCTGGTTCGACTTAAACGGAAAATCAATTTTGTTGCGGGTGTAGTAAGCCTGATCGACGACGTTATTAACCCACGATTCGCCAAAAATGTGAATCGCAGGATATTCATCAAGCAGGGCCTGATTGCACCGATTCATAAATGGCTGATCGTTATACATATAGGTATCAACACGCCAGGCATCAACGCCAAAATTTTCGACCGACCAAAGTGCGTGCTGGATCAGGAAATTGGCAACGAACGGGTTACTTTGATTCAAATCAGGCAGGAATGGAACAAACCAGCCGTCGAGTGTAACCCGACGATCGCTTTCGGCTCCGTGGGGGTCCGTAATCGGCTGGTATTTATACGACGTATTGGTATACGTTGGCCACTGATGAAGCCAGCTTTTCATGGGTAAATCTTTCAAAATCCAGTGGTTAATGCCCACGTGATTATACACGGCATCCTGAACAACTTTCAATCCAGCCGAGTGGGCTTTTTTAACATACGCCTTGTAGGCTTCATTTCCGCCCATGCGCCGATCGATGGCATAATGGTCGGTAAAACCATAGCCGTGATAGGCCGAACGCATGGCTCCCCCTTCGTTCGTGAGCGGCTGATCATTTTCCAGAAGCGGTGTAAACCAGATGGCGGTAACACCCAGATCTTTCAAATAATCGAGGTGCTGTCCGGCTCCGGCCAGATCGCCCCCATGCCGGTAAAACGGATTCCCCCGGTCAACATTTGGGTCAGCCATATCCGCAAACTTATCATTTGAGGGATCACCGTTGGCAAACCGGTCAGGCATGATCAGGTAGATAAAATCGGCGGCCGTTACGCCCTGCCCTTTCGGCGATTTGTCGCGGGCCTTGAGCTCAAAGGGTTGCGTCAGAGTTTGTCCCCCACGTTTGCCCACGAGCTGGAGCGTGCCGGGTTTCGCGGTTGGTGCAATAGTGAGGTCCAGAAAGGCATAATTTGAATTTTCGACGGTATGCGCCTTCACCAGCTTTACGCCAGGGTAAGTAACCGTATAGGTTAGCGTTCCGGCATTGGGTCCATAAACCAACAGTTGCAGATTCGGGTTTTTCATGCCCACCCACCAGTTCGTGGGATTCACGCGTTGAATTTTGGCATTTTGCGCAACGGCCAGACCGCTATTAACCAGCAGAAGTAGCAGGACAGTAAATCTTCTCATAGTTCGGAGATCTGTTTAAAATGCCGTTTCAATCGACATGATCGAAGAATAATGCAACAAGAACGCAAAAATAACCCAAGTTTTTCGCCGAAAAAGGCCATAATTTTGTATTCCAAACTCAGCTACACCCGTAACGTACACGGACCCGGCGCTTATGAATACGACCTCTGTTGTTCCAGTAATGGACAAGTTGATTATTTACCAGATTTTTACGCGCTTATTTGGCAATCAGAATATCACCAACAGACAGAATGGTACCCGCGAGGAAAACGGCGTTGGTACCTTCAATGATATTAATGACGAAGCGCTACGGTCCATCAAACGGTTGAGCGCATCGCATGTCTGGTATACGGGTATCGTTGAGCACGCTACGCAAACCGACTATTCGGCCTATGGTATTCGCCCCGATGACCCAGCCGTAGTAAAAGGTCGTGCCGGTTCTCCATACGCCATTAAAGACTACTATGACGTTGATCCTGACCTTGCCGTTAGCGTTCCTGACCGGATGGCGGAGTTCGAAGCTCTGGTCGAGCGGAGTCACGTTCATGGGTTGAAAGTGATTATCGATTTTGTTCCGAATCATGTAGCCCGTCAGTATCATTCAGATGCCAGACCTGCAGGCGTGGTCGATCTGGGCGAAAAGGACGATACGTCGGAACGATTCGCCCATAATAACAACTTTTACTACCTCCCTGGCGAGACATTCGTCGCTCCGGTCAGTAACCTGAATAGCGATGGTTTAGCGGAAAGCCCCACGTTACATGAGTTTCCAGCCAAAGTAACGGGCAGTGGGTCAATTACAGCCACCCCCGATCGGAACGACTGGTATGAGACGGTTAAACTCAATTATGGGTTCAACATCTTCGATGGTAGTCTGCATTTTAGCCCGGTTCCGGCAACCTGGAGCCAGATGCTGGATGTATTATTATTCTGGGCGAAAAAGGGTATCGATGGGTTTCGTTGCGATATGGCCCATCTGGTACCTGTTGAGTTCTGGAAGTGGGCGATCAGTCGCGTTAAGCAACAGTATCCACGCCTGATTTTCATTGCCGAGATTTACGATCCAGGCCTGTATCGGTCGTTTATTTTCGAAGGTGGTTTCGATTATCTGTACGACAAAGTGGGCTTATACGATGCCGTCCGGGCATTGATGGAAGGTCAAGGTTCCTGCTATGAACTCACCCGCGTCTGGCAGCAACAGTCGGGCGAATATGCCCAACACATGCTTCGGTTTCTGGAAACGCATGATGAGCAGCGCATTGCTTCCCGATTCTTCACGAATGATCCCTGGGCAGCCATACCGGGTATGACCCTGTCTGCAACCATGCACAATGGTCCTTACCTATTGTATTTTGGGCAGGAGGTGGGCGTTCGGGCTGAGGGTGTCGAAGGATTTAGTGGCGACGATGGCCGCACAACTATTTTTGACTACTGGGGATTGGCCGACTGGCAGGGCTGGATCAATCAGGGACGCTATGATGGCGGTGGCTTGTCCGATGAGCAGCAGCGGCTCCGGTCCTTCTATCAGCAATTGAATCACCTGGTCAATGGTTCAGACGCGATCCAAAATGGTTACTTCTATGATTTGCAATATGCCAATGATAACGGCCAGAGTGCAGGCTACGACGCTCATCAGCTCTTTAGCTACCTGCGCTATACGGATCGACAAAAGCTACTGATTGTCTGTAATTTTTCGAATCATACGACCTACGAAACAACCGTTCATATTCCGCATCACGCGTTTGGTGTCATGGGCCTCGACCCAGCCCGTACTTACCAGATGACTGATATTTTTCTGACTAACAACGAGCTTGAAACGGTCGGTCTGGAAGGTGTTCCCTTGCTCCTCCCCCCTCGCAGTGTCAGGATTCTGGAAATTAAGTAATGTCCTCACGATACTTTACGGCCTAAACTTCGTCAATACTATTATCAGGTGAGCCATCAGCATATGCTAAAACTGTTTACAGCATTTTTCCTGCTTTTTACTTCGACAGTTTTGTTGGCGCAGGAGCCCGTCCCCAATGATTTGAAAGCGATAACCATCCTGGGGGGTAAAACACCTTCAGAAACGGCGGTTAACATTGGCAGGCAGTTTCTGGGACGTCCCTACATTCCGCACACGCTCGATATAAGCCCAACGGAACAGTTAGTCGTTAATTTTCGGGAATTCGATTGCACTACCTATCTCGAAACAGTAGTAGCGATGACACTGGCCTGGCACGATCTGGCTGACCGATCGAACCCGGTTTTACTGGATCAATCGTTCCGTAAGTTTCTGACCAAGCTCCGCTATCGCGATGGTCGTATTGATGGGTATGCCAGTCGTTTACACTACTTTTCGGACTGGCTTCAGGATAATGAACGTAAAGGGCTGCTAACGGATGTGACCCGGGAATTACCTGGTAATATATCGGTTGCCAAATCGGTATCTTACATGACAACCGCTACCTATAAATATCCTCGGCTGACCGATCCCGCCATTTTAAAACAAGTCGCCCAGGCTGAGGCTACTATTAGTCAGAAACCTTTTTATTTTATCCCCAAAAAGAATATTCGGCAGGCAGAAGCACAACTTCGCGAAGGTGATATTATTATGCTTACAGCCGCCCGGCCTGGCCTTGACATGAAGCACGTTGGGCTGGCGGTAAAACATCCCGATGGCCGGATTCATCTGTTGCATGCCTCTTCCGACCAGGGAGCCGTGGTCATTACCTCCTACCCACTCAGCGATTATCTGCTGTGGCACAAACAGCTATCGGGCATTCGGGTAGCGCGCCTTCGCACAAGCTCAGGGCTGGTAACAGCAGCGGCCCATAGTGAAGACTAGCACTTAGTTAAACTACCTCTCTTTGATCAGGCAGTTCAGGCGACAGAAAATCCGCCGTAATCACCTATTTATCTGATCGTTACCGTCAATTTTTCCGAAAAATAGTTACCCTTAACTATTGTGTTTGACTATTATGCAAAATCGTCAATACGATTGCTTCTTTCCCCATGGAGGTACTGTTTTTTGCTGTAGATTTACTCTGCCTGATTAGCTGTGTTTCCGTACACCTTACTTTTTTTTGCATTTAACCACTGACTCTTTGCCAGTCATTCGGATAAAGAAATAGGCTGACAGGAATTCAGTGCTGTTCGCTGCGATCTCGTCAAAATTTCTAATCCCATGACTTACGAAGAATTCCGTAAACGCTACCATTACGAACCCAGTAAGCTCAATTCACCCGAGCGCGATGAAGATTTCGGCCGCCTAGGCGAAGGCGGCTTCGGAGCCGTTTTTAAAGGCTGGGACACGGTTGAAAATCAATGGGTGGCAATTAAAGTTTCGCCCGTTCGGGCCGACCAGCGGGACCTTTCCCTTCAGCGGGAAGTGGAAATAGCCAATCAGCTACCACGCCACAGTAACATTGCCCGGTATGAATTCTGCGAACGGTTTACGACTGTATTTGGCGTAGTTGATATGGCGGTTCTGAAATTTTACAAAGAAGGCAATCTGGCCGAATTGCTCCGTAAAACGAGTCTTACGCAGGACGAAAAGGACTCAATTATTGGTGGCATTTTGAGTGGACTGGCGCATCTGCACCATTACCACATGGCCCACCGCGACCTGAAACCCCAGAACATTCTGATTACCCGAACACCTTACGGAAAATATGTGCCGCTGATTACAGATTTTGGCCTGAGCAAAGTGGTCCGGGGTGAAGACCTGGTAGCTACTTCAACCGCTTTCCTGAATTCGACAATTGGTGGCTCTGTTTATTACATGGCACCGGAGCAGTTAGCCAATAACCGAATGCGATTTAACGTCGATTTATGGGCTTTTGGCGTAATTCTATATGAACTGATGACTGGGCAGCGACCGTTCATCGGCGATAGCGGGGCCGGGTCGGAAACCGATCGCTCTCAAATTATTCAGCGGATCAACAACGTTGAACTTCCCTCGCAGTTTAGCGAAATTCCCGATCCGTATCAGACCATGATCCGGCAATGCCTGATCCGCGATGTTGACCAGCGGGTTCACACGGCCACTGCTTTACTACAGATCTTTTCACCATCGGATCATTTACCCGATGAGCCAGTCGACGTGCTTCCGCCCATTGAACCACCAGCCTACGATGAGCAACGATCATTTAGCGAAGGGTATGCCGCTGTCAGGCAAGATCATTTATGGGGGCTGATCAACACCGCGGGAAATTTAATAGTGCCGATCGAATACACCTCGATCACCGATGTTCAGGGACAGCAGGCGCTGATTCGAAAACAGGGTCAGGCATCTAAAATACAGCTTACGGGTAACACCTTTCATTCGCTATCCGAAGCACCCTTCGTTCGTCCGGAACCTCGTCCAACACCTATTCCCCCGACACCTACGCCCATACCACAGCCAGTCCCGAAGCCCAAACCTATTCTGGATGACACTCCTCCGCAACCGCCTTCAACAACCCTGCGTCAGGTCTATATTTTTGTTGCCGTCGGTATCTGGTTAATTCTTTTCGGGATGCTCCTGCTGAGTTTAGTAGCGAACGGGGTATTTGCCCCAAGCTACGACAGTTCGGGCTACACAAGTCAGAATACCATTACGTTCGAAGAGAATAGCTCATCTCCTACTGCCGAAAATTCGGTTTTCAGCCATTTGCTGGCAACCCGATTAGTTAGCGGCAGTGATTTCTATGTCGATGTTCCGCGTTCGATGAATGCGGTTACGAACCTCCGGAATGGAGCTGAACTTCAGTTTTCCAATCCGGTGCAGGAATTGTATATGGTTGCCTTTACTGAAAAAATTTCAGATGTCGAAGCGGCTGGCATCTATAATCTGGATCAGTACAGAAAGGTCACAACGAAAGACAGGAAGGGATTTCAGACTCGCAGTTTATCTGATGTTGATTATACGGAAGATGGATTGCAGCTTATTACGCGCGACGTCGATTATGTCAATAACGGGAACGCGATGACGCTGTTCTGCATAAACGGATTTTATAAGTCACCGGAAAAATATTACCAGATTTTCGCCTGGACACTAAAGTCCAAACAGTCCATGCACGAAGCGGATTTACTGCACATTGTCCGCTCGTTTCGTCTCCAATAAATCCTGTTAGTCAATCATTTTCCGTCAATAATTACGATCATGAATGCGATCATTCTTTTACAATATTACTACGATAATACATCGAGAACTGTAGCCCAAACAGGTACGTTGATGATCGTTGCCGGATGGCTGGTGATCACCGGGGTGCTAATCACGGCGCTCTGGAAAACGTTCGAGAAAGCCGGAGAACCTGGCTGGGCCTCTATCGTCCCCATTTACAACACCTTAACCCTACTTCGCATTGTCGATAAACCCTGGTGGTGGGTGTTTCTGCTGATCATTCCGTTCGTGAACATCGTAGTCCTGATTTGGGTGCTCAATCTATTGGGCAAACGATTTGGCAAAAGCGAAGCCTTTACAATTGGACTGTTGTTTCTACCCTTTATTTTCTACCCCAAACTGGCCTGGGGCGATGCAACCTTCCGGCGGATTTCCTGAATAGCTGTCTAAGTCAATGAACTACTGGCAGCATAACCTAAACGATCGCAAACCCTTTTGGAAGCCATGACACTCGACCAATTTTTAGAGCGCTATCGCTACGATACAACCCGCGACCTGATCGGTCAGGGTGGGTTCGGCACGGTTTATCGCGCCTTCGATACGGAGACCAGCGAACCTGTGGCTATCAAATGTTCGAAAGTGGACCTGAGCCAGCCAAGTCTTTCGCTGGAAGAAGAAGTCAAACGGATCAATCAGTTACCTCCTCATCCGCATTTGATACGTTATCAGAGCAATTACCGGTTTAATCTACCCTCTGCCGGGTGGTTCGACTATGGGATAATGCCCTACTATGAAGCCGGAAATCTGGCTCAGCTTATCCACCAGCGCCCGCTAACCTCTTCTGAAATAAATGACTTATCCACTGGAATTCTAAAAGGTTTACAGCATCTGCATTCGTACCAGACGATTCACCGCGACCTGAAACCAGCGAATGTATTGGTCGATGTAGAAGCGGGAAAACTTGTACCTAAAATTGCAGACTTCGGTCTGGGACGGAATGTGGCGAATGCCGATCTTTCGTTTTCCAATAGTAAGGTTGGCGGTTCATTGAGCTATATGTCGCCAGAGCAACTGACCAATGGCAAAATGCGCACAAACGTCGATTTGTGGGCTTATGGGGTGGTTCTTTATGAGCTGCATACCGGCGAACGACCCTTCAGGCTCGACAGCCAGGAGTCTGATTCGGAGATTGAGCTTATGAAACAGATTGCCAATGCCGAGCTACCGGCCCGTTTGTCGACAGTGGCCGAACCGTATCAAAGCCTGATCCGGCGGTGTCTGGTTAAAGATATTAACCAACGGGTTCAAAAGGCAGAAGATCTGCTCGCGGTTTGGCCTTCCATCCAATATGCCGGGGAGTATGATCTTCCTGGGGAAGAAGACATTGTTGTGTGGGTAGAGGAAGACGAAAAACCGAACGAAGATCAGGTAAAGCAGGAAGAAGCAGCGCCCAAAAAGGTAATTCCGACGAATACAACCCCATCAGTCGATTACCTTGGAGTTATTGGGAGTCTATTTGAAGGTTTAGCTAATGTCTTAAAGGAAGTTATCGTTTTCGCGGCAAAAGGGATCTTTTACCTCTTTTTCGCCTATCATTTTCACATTCTGATGATCATTGATTTGATGCTTCCTGAAGGCTGGAAACTACAACCACTCGTCAAGTCCGGCTTTGACTGGTTTCTGGCACTATTTAGTTGAGTATACAAAGTCAAAACAGCTTACTGAAATTCAACCTTTCTGATTCTGTATTCAGGCTACCCTAAAAAACCAGCCCGCAAACTTAAGTTTGCGGGCTGGTTTTTTAGGGTCTATTTACGTTCTAAACATAATCATCATGGCCGTCAAAATGCGTATGTGGAGGCTCGAAATCGTTCGGATTATTCCATCCATCATGGGTTTCGTCCTGCTCTGGGGACAAATGAGTATCCGCATTTTCATTGACTGCTACGTCAATATGATGGCTGGTGCTCCCCAAATCCGTTTTCGGATCGTCGGCCACAAACACTTCGGGTTCATCATCGTGTGAATGATGAGCTGGATGGTCGGTTGCGGCATCATCCGGCTGATCGGCTTCAACCCAAATATCATCAATTTGTAGCAGGCCCTGTTGGTCAAGCTGACCATGCATTTCCTGAAAATACTCTACGGCAACCGGAACCTGTAGCCCTTCCCAAATGACCCGATGCTCTTCAACGGCCCGTTGCAGGTCACTATCCTGAGCCATTTCGGCTTCCATTTGCTGACGTTCGTCGGGAGGAAGACTTCCATCCAGAAACGCTTCAATTCGGTCGAATTCTGCTTCAGTTAAAGCCATGAGTTCGAAATTTAGTATGTGATTATAGGCATTCGCTTTCATTCGTTGACCGAAAGCGAATGCCTAATGACTGATTTAGCCTTTTCCCCAAAACATTCGCTTCAGCTGTTCGGTACATTCATACCGTTTTGTCCGGGCGGTTTGGGGGGTGTAGTTCATGATCTGAGCAATTTCGGCCAGTGGCTTCCCCTGAAGATAAAACAGGTCAATGACACGCTGGCAATTCTCACCCATCCGTTTCAGCAACTGGTTCACTTTACCGACGTTCTCTGAAAATGTTATCAACTCATCCGATACATCATCCTCTTTCTGATCAACGAAAACCTCTACCACTTGTGTGCGACGATGGTGCGCACTTTGCACTTCGTTAATCCACTTACGCTTACAAAATTCAAACAGCACGTTTTTCAGGCGGGCCGTTGGTGATAATTGATAACGACCCGATTTTACGGCCACATAGAACTCGGCAATTCCCTGCTGAAAAGCATCCTGTGCCTGTTCCATGCTCCCCCGGTTTGTTTGTACATAATGCGCAAAAGAGCGAAATGTCTGTGCATAAAGGCAAGCGTAAGCCCGGTCATCGTTGTTCTTTAAACCAGCATAGAGCAATTCATCGGTCGAAAAAGCAGTGCACGGATTGTGAGGAAGAAGCATATTCGCTGAATAGACTGATTTTCCCTCAATATACATACATCAATTATAAAATTGTGATCGGCAACGTGTTAGAAAATTTGCCCGTTATTATTGGTATCTGCGCGTTATGGGTTACCTGCTGGACCCGATCCCGAACGTACTGATAATGTTCAGCAATGGTGACTATTCCATCATGATTCTGGTCGGCATCGCCCTGGGCTCCCTTCACCAGAAAGTAGGTAAAAGCACCTTGCCCCAAAAAGGGTTGTTCCATTGAATTCTGGCTGGATCGCGACGAAGCCATAACAATGATATTGAGTGACGGGTCGTTGAACTGGCTGTAATTCTTCTGGCTATTTATGGGACGAACACTGGACGATTGTCTTATGCTTCCTGAATGGCAGGCATCGGCCCAGACAATTTTCGTTTTGGCCGCCGAACGCCGGAAAGCTGCTTTCAACTCCTGGTGTAGTAATTCCTGATCGTCTGCGGTAAAAAAAGTACCATCAAGTCCATGGCCGGAAAAATGAAATAGGATGCGATCACTGGGCCTAGCCATCTCAAAAATCCGGAGTGCCTGGAGTACGTTGGCGTGTGTAGCCTGACCGTTGGTTAAGGTAATGATGTGATTGGGTGGAATACTTCCTCCTTTCGGGCTGCGCAAAAATCGGGTTACCAGCCAGGCATCGTCGTCGGCAAAATGCAAATCATTACGGGTACCTACGTAATCTGACACGCCCACAACCACGGCGTAGGTTTGCTGAGCAACTACCTCGATCGTCGCAACCCAAATCAAAGCACTTAAAAGAAACCATTTCATGGCAGTATGGGGCTTGTTCTAAAGATTGGCACAACATCCAACTGAAATTCACTACGTATAACAAGGCTTTACCGACCAGGCTCATCTCCTTTAGTGGCTGGTGGCAGCGCTGGAGTTCCGTCGAACGGTTTGCTATGGTTCTCCGATTCGGCCCGCGATGGCGTTTCCTTAACCGGTTCGCCCTTTTTATCTATATCATATTCTTTGCCATTCCGAACAACGTGCGCTTTCCCATCCTCAAAATCGTCGGCCATATCGAATTTACACGCAATAGCCGTCTGGCCTTTCAGGTTGATATAGCCCCACTTGTTGTTTTGCATGACTGCAATGCGCTCTTCACTCGGCTCACGAATGACTTCGTATACCTTATCGCCTTTCTGCCGCCCTTTTTCATTCACTAATATCCAGCCCGATTCGGTTTGCTTCTTATACAGATTTCTGGTGATCTCAATTTTACCATCTTCTCCGCCAATGGTCTGAGTTATACCCTCCACAGTAGCCGCATCGGGAATAGGGGTTGTTTTCTTTGTTGAATTTGGTGGTAGTTTACCATCCGTTCGAGGTCTGTTATTGACTTTTCCGTGATCGGCAGCCACTTGTTCCGCTTTGCCAGCCTCAGCAGGCTGTTTCCACCAATTGTAAACATAGATTCCGCCTACGGTCAGAACGGCCGCAAAAAGGGCAATCGTCAACAAAAGAACGATCGAATTGATGTCGGGGCGGGGTTTATCGTTTTCGCGATCGTCAAGTAAAGGCTGTTTTTTTATGGGATCGACCTTTGGTATTGGCGTCGTTTGGAACAACACATTCTCCTGGGCTGGTACGGTACGTTTTGAATCGACGGCCACCACTGCGATTGTTTCATCGGGCAGAGCCTGCGGACGAGCATAGATCGGCGCAGATACCCGGTACGCTTCGGGTACATCGCCACGAATGGCGTCAATCTGAACCAGATAGGCCGAGAAATTATCTTTGGTTTTGCCGATACAGCAATCGATCAGGGTTTGCTTCTTTTGCTCGTTCGACTCCTTACTCCCCAAAACGTTTTCCAGAAGCTCATCGCTAACGCGTTCGAGTACACCGTCTGTGCACAGGAAGAAATAATCACCGGGCCGAATATCGTTCAGGATCTGAACATCGGGCTTAACGGCTTTACTACCTCCCTGAATCGCCCGTTCGATGACATTTCGCTGGGGATGTTCACGGGCTTCTTCGCGCGTGATAACACCAGCTTTCATCAATTGATTGACCAGCGAATGGTCTTCCGTCCGCCAGATTACGTTCCCATCCCGCAAATGATAGACTCGGCTGTCGCCAATGTGGGCCACGGTAGCACCGGCTTCGTGAAAAAACAATAACGTAAGCGTCGTTGCCATTCCATGCGCTTCCGGATGACGCGTCAGGTAGTCGTCAAACTGAGCCTGCACCGAGTCGAGAGCCAGCTGAAGATAATCTGAGGTAGCAACCTCTGTCTGATTCTGGACAAAATAGTCGTTAAATCCTTCCACGGCTATGTGGCTTGCTATTTCGCCACGGGCTGCACCGCCTACCCCATCACAGACCATAAACCATCGCTGGCCCACGGTTGCCTCACCAGCAACGGGGAAAATGTTGTCTTCGTTATTACTACGTCCCCCCTGGTATGAATACCCTAAAGGTTGTTGAATGAACACGTTCATAGGAGTGGGCCGATTTTAGGTAAACGATAGAATGGTACGGGTAAAGTCGCTGCCTTCTACCTGACGATGGGCCTTTTGCAGCGATTCAGACATCTGAAAGGTTTTCAGAACAACCTTGGTTTCACCAAGTTGAATGGTGTCACCGTCTTTCAGGTAGATTTGTTCCGAAGGATGAAGAGCAGGCTCCTGACCGTTAAGAAACGTTCCGTTCTGGCTATTTTTCCGGGTACCATCGGTTTTCAGGGAGCCGTCCTGGAGCACATAATCGACCTGCCCCATTTTGTTGATCTTCACTTCTATCGTGCAATGAGGACGGCTCATATAACGGTCTTCGGTCTGAATCATCAGATCTGAAGGTGATTTCTGCGAAATCCGACCCACTGTATTGAGTCCTTTTTTCAGATTAAACGTTTGCGATGCCGTTTTTTCGTCATGAACGATCAGCCACCCCAGGATTTCAGGCAGCGCAGGTTTCCCTCCTTCCTGATTCTGTATCCATGTCTTCTCACTGTCGCCTTCTTTGATCAACGTTCCCTCATCAACACCCTCAGGCTGTTCGGGCACTAACAAATGCATGGGTAAGGGATTGAGATAGCCACATTTCGGACATTTTACCTCTTTGGTCTGGGTAGGGACCTTGACCCGGACAGTAAGCCGGGCTCGGCAGGCTGGATTTCCGCAAGTGAGATTGAGTTCCTGAACGTTCATGACGATTGACTAACGGCAAATTTTATGGAATAGAAAGAGCGAAATCAGTTTAGGCAACCCACTCACTGACGTCGGCATTGTTATCATAATCGTGGGCCACATCGGCATGCTCGCCTGTATTAATGCTATCCATTGTTGGTGCATCATGTACATGTTCCAGCGGAGCAACAGCCACAACCTCGCCAGTATTCATATCGACCCGTACGGCTGTTTCAAACTGATGGTCACCATCTTTATCGACGGCACCGATCCCATTGTCCATAACCATAACATCGACATAACCATCATGATTGGTATCACTCAAAGCGACCTCATGCCCGTCGACCGATGTTTTTATGACCTCCACATCGGGCTTTGTTTCGGTGGCAGTAGCCGTATTTTGATTTTGACGAGCATCGAACGCAGTCATCGAGGGCGCATGATACACTTCAGTCATCGCACTTTTTCCGGTCACCTGATGCGTTGTAGGGTCGAGTTCAACGCGGGTTTCCATGATACCATCATTGTCGGCGTCAACGAATCCATTCGTTTCATCCATGATGAGTACTTCCGCATCACCATCGTGGTTTGTATCACCCAGGATAAGGTCATGACCCTGGTATTCAACCCGATGCACTTCAACCTGACCATTTGCCGTACTGACAGTTGTCGAAGATCCGGAGGCTGACGCATTCAGGTCACTCATTTTCGGCGCTTCGTAGGTAGTTGCCATCGGGCTCTGAGCCGTCACCTGATGCGTTGTGGGGTCAAGTTCAACGCGGGTTTCCAGAATTCCGTCGTTATTCTTATCAACAAATCCAACCGTTCCGTCAATGACAACTGCTTCTGCATCACCGTCATGATCGGCGTCGCCCAATCCAACAATATGGCCGTTGTATTCACCAACTTTTACCTCGGGCTTGTTCGCTTCGTAACTGGCTGTGGAAGAATATGATGCGTGATGATCGGTGTTAGTACCGTCGCCATAAACGGTGGCAACATACTCCTCCCGATCTTTCGCAGACAGGGCGTCCCATTCTTCTTTGTAGTAGGTATTGTAGAGGTTGCCATTCCACTCGAAATAACCACCGGCACCAACTTCCTGGCGAGCGGTTTTAAAAGCGTCATCAAATGACATTTCATCGGTAACGTGTGTAGCAACCATGGGGTCGTTGGTATTAGTAGTTTCGTTTGTTTGGGTAGTTGAATGAGTGGGGTCAGTAGAGGGTTTAGCCGACCCATGCTGATTTGTTACGTGGGTGCTGTCGGCCGGGGTTTCCGTAGTTTTTTTTGGTTCTTCTACGCTGGCATGAGCGTCAGAAGCCGGTTTTGGTTCTGTTTTTGGATGATTCTCGTTGGCTTCGCCATCCTTACTCATGCCCCAGGCAAGTGCACTGCCACCACCTAAAGCAGCAACTCCCCCTAAACCGGCATAAATGAGGGATTTTTGTTTGCGGGTCAGTTTTTTTCCGCCGGTCGTTCCTACTTGCGTAGGCTGATCAAATGATTCAGAAGTCGGGTTCATTGTTGACATGGTTTAGTATGATTGACTAGTTTGGATCGCTTTTGAAGCGGGTTCTATATCTTTATCCAAGAGGGTATGGCGATGTCAGTGGATACTTGAAAAAAAGTTTTATTTTTTTTCAAGTGTCGACCCAGAGGCATTTACAGTACCGGCACTGTCTCTGATGGAGCAAATCGTTGAAAGGGATATACCCTAAAAATTGCTGGCAAGCCGGGTTCGGGCATTTGTAATCGCGTCGGAAGGCTTCATCCAGCACCTGAACTCGTTCGCTGGTATTGAAGACATAAGCATCGATCAGCGATGCAAGTGGAAAACCGGCATAAGGAACCCAGCCAATAGCTACGCGAATCCAGGCTTTTTTCTTCGGATCACCAGTTAGGATTTCCTGTTTAGCAGCAGAATACTGCTCAAAATGCCAATTCAGCCGTTTAAATTCTTCGGCAAACACGGGTGGTCTACCCCCTCCACCGATAGGAATCACAGGTTGAGGATTTGGATTTGGAGTCGGTGGGACTGGGACCGGCGTAATGACTTTATCGAAAATCGATTTCAGATCTAATTGCACAATTGTTCCTAATACAACGGTGCTACTGGGCGTAATCATTTTCTGTACGATCCGACGCCCGTCTACCTCGGTCCCATACGTTGAATCGAGGTCTTCCAGCATAGCTAAAAAATCGGTGTAGAGTGTGAGTCTGGCGTGGTAACGGCTAATGCCCGGCTTTTCGAGAACGAGGTCGTTATCTTTATTTTTTCCGATACGGATAACACGAAGAGCTGGTGGCCTGGAGGCATTGGGAGTCATGGTGTTAGGCAAGATTAAGAGTTGTCGAAGAACTGATTCAGCGGCCCTGGTAATCATCGGAAGTTGACCTGGAATCATGCCATGGTTCCAGGTCAACTTCCGATGATTACCAGCGAATAGAGTATTGATTCAGGCGATTCTGGGCTTTTGCATAACCAAGCCGGGCGGCTCGTTTGTAATAATCGACGGCTACGTTCCAATCCCTGACAACGCCTTCGCCGTAGTCGGACATATAGCCCAGATTATACAGTGAATACATATTATTCTGTCTGGCGGCTTGCTCATACCAGAATCGGGCCGTTGCGTAGTCGATGCCTTTACCGCCGATGTAGCCAAAATAATAAAGAGCACCTAATGCATTCTGAGCCTCCGCATAGCGCTGTTCTGCGGATTTCCGGTACCAATATTCAGCCTGGGAATAATCGCGGTTCACGCCACTTCCATAATGATAAGCCAACCCAAGTTTATACTGTGCACTGGCATCACCTAATTCAGCACCCTCCCGATACCAGCGGGCTGCTTCATATAGGTTTCGATTAACGCCATACCCATTCGTATACAGTTCGCCCAGATTGTATTTTGCTTTAGCGATACCAGCGGCAGCAGCCCGTTCATAATATTCCCGTGCTTTCTGATAATCCCGCTCCACTCCCAGACCGTTCTGGTATAAAGCTCCGATGTTACTTAAACTGAGCATATAGCCCTTGTCGGCGGCCTTCCAGTACCAGCGCAGCGCTTCGCTATAATCCTGCTGCGTTCCCGTACCGGTTCCGTACATATACCCTAAATGATTGATGGCTATGGGCGTCATGAACTGCGAATCACGGTTTTTATAAAGGATGGAGAACGCTTCGGTGTACTCCCCTTTATCGGCCAGTTCGACCCCTTTTGTAATTTCCCCTTTCACAGTCTGAACCCAGAACCAACCAAGTAGGGCGCCTAGGCTCGCGATGGTTACAAATACAAGCAGCAGTTTCCGGAGCGTCTTTGGTTTTTGAACCGCTGTTTTCTTTTTATCATCCGTCTTTATAGCATCGTCGGTCCGTTTTTTCTGGTCATCTATCGAACCGTTAAGGTCATTTTTCTGACCATTATCGATTAGATTCAGTCGGCCATTAGTGTTGTCTTTAATCTGAGTTTTTTCGTCATCGAGCTCAATCACACTGGGTTTCACACCCATCAATGCGTCTTTAAACTCATCGCAACTCTGAAACCGATCGGCAGGGTTCTTTTGCGTGGCTTTCTGGATGGCAGCGTTGACGTGATCAGATACGCCCGGAATTGGCGGTAGTGGCTTTTTAACAATCTCCGCCTGGACGGTATACGACGAGCCGTAGGAATCATCGTAAGGCTTTCTACCCGTTAAGAGCGCATACAGCGTCACACCCAGCGAGTAAATATCGGTCCGGTAATCAATAGCTTTAGGCGTCGTGATTTGTTCCGGACTCATGTACTGCGGAGAGCCGATATTGGTATGCGTTTCGGTCAGTTCCAGGTTGGCATTAACGATCTTGGCAATCCCGAAATCCATCACCTTAATCTGGCCGTTGCGGGTCAGAAATAAGTTAGAAGGCTTGATGTCGCGATGAATGTAATTTTTCTGATGTACATACGTCATCGCATCCAGAATATCGGTAAACCACCGGACGGCTTGCTGTTCAGAGACGGGCCCCTGTTCGATCAGATAGCGCCCCAGGTCCTCTCCATCCAGATACTCCATAATGATCGCCATCGTATTTTCATCTTCATGAAAGTCGAATACCTGACGGATATTGGGGTGTTCTAGACTGACCATCATTTTAGCCTCAAGCCGGAAACGCTCGGCCAGTTTTTCTTTGCCTTCCATGCCGGGTTTGAGCACTTTGATTGCAAAACGTTTTCCGAGAAAGTTCTCAGCATACCAGACGGTTGCCATACCGCCTTCACCTAATTTCTGGCTTAGTGTGTAGGTTAGAAATTGCGTTTGCATAGAACACTGTAGTAAAGGTTATGAAGACTGCGAGGAAGCAGGCAGATTGCTTTGTCAATGATTTTATCAAGCTTATAGGACAGATGTCAGTGATTTTTGAAGAATCAATAAAAAAATATTTTAGCCCCCCTGATTATCAATTATTTCCAGAAGCATTTTCTGGGATTTGCTTTTTTAAATTTAGCAGAATCAGGCATAAAATTATAGCTTACCAGCAAGTATAGATTAAGCGGTTTTGGCCTGCTAGCTGGCACCTGATTAAGCAACTCTGTAGGCAACAGTATAGGTACGAATTTTCACTACTTGAAGAATCTCCGAGGCTATAAAACACGACACCCCACAGCACTTAAATTAAGCGCTGTGGGGTGTCAATTTCTCTTGGTCGAACTTCCTGCCAGTTGATTTTATCCTTTTCAGGAAGACCTAACCATCAATCAGCCGGAGTTACGTATTTACTTTAACGTTCTGGTTCCGGATACGCTTCCGTCGATTCAATACCACATTATGCAGTTCATAGTGAATACCCTGCACTTTTGCCGTTTCCCGATAGTCGTGAAGCATGTTGAAAATATCGTGGTCAATGAAGGGGGCTTTCGTACCATCAATCACGACTTCATCGCCGGGCTGTAAATTTCCCAGGGCTTCCTTAAGCTGTGGTTTACTCAGGAAATAGAGATCTTTCTCAAATTCGATAAGCACCTTGCGTCCATCGCGATCGATCCGGAGCGAGGACTGGAAATTTGTATACAGAACATAAATAATTCCGACGACCGTGCCAAGCGCGATCCCTACCAGCAGATCAGTGAAAACGATACCAATAACCGTCACCATAAACGGCACAAACTGGCTCCAGCCATCCCGGTACGTTTTTCGAAAAATTGCGGGTTTTGCTAATTTATAACCGACCATGATCAGTACGGCGGCCAGACACGACAGCGGTATCAGGTTTAACATGGGCCCACCTAAAAAGACAGCGATGAGCAGAATAATGCCGTGTGAAATCGCAGAAACCCGTGTTTTAGAGCCACTATAAATATTAGCCGACGTTCGCACGACGACCGATGTAACAGGCAACCCGCCAATTAATCCGGATAGCACATTGCCCACACCCTGAGCAATCAGTTCCTGATTGGTTGAAGAAACCCGTTTAGCCGGGTCAAGGCGGTCTGACGCTTCCAGATTGAGGAGTGTTTCCAGACTGGCGACCAGTGCAATCGTAGCGGCAATACCATAAATCTGTGGGTTACCGAGAACGCTGAAATCAGGAAAGTCGAAAATGGAAAATAGGCTTTTGCCCGGCGAAATGGTCGGAATCTGAACCATGTGCTGATGCGCTGTATCACCCAAATACCATTCCGGAACAGACACCCGGAAAAACTCGTTTAGTCCCACGCCAATCAGCACCACTACCAGAGCAGCTGGAAAATTTCGAAAAAACGCTCGTGTGCTCTTCCCGGCTATCCGTTCCCACACGATCAGGAAAACCAGAGAAATCAGACTGATTATAACAGCACCGGTGCTTGCCGTTTCGATAGCACGATAAATTTCCGAGATCGTATTTTCACCATCGGCCAGCTGCTGAAACTCAAACTCCCCCTCATAATCATTGTCGCGCCCCAGTGCATGCGGAATCTGCTTTAAAATAATGACGATTCCGATTGCAACCAGCATTCCTTTAATTACGCTGTCGGGAAAGAAGCTACTGAATCTGCCCGCTTTAATGATTCCCAAAACAAATTGCATGACCCCGGCCAAAACGACCGCCACCAAAAATGCCTCATAAGAACCTACTTTTGCAATGGCATCAGCCACAATAACTGCCAGCCCGGCAGCCGGTCCGCTGACGCTAAGTTCAGAGCCAGACATTAAGCCGATAACTATGCCGCCGATTACACCAGCGACCAAACCCGAAAAAAGGGGTGCACCGGAGGCAAGTGCAATGCCCAGGCAAAGCGGGAGCGCTACCAGAAAAACGGATAGTCCCGCCGGAAGATCCTGCCGAAGCAGACTTAGGTTGTAAGTTGACAGCGTACGGAGTGGATTAACTCGTTGCATGAATAAGGTAGTTTCTGTGGGTTTTGTACAGGATGAACGCAGGACTTATCTAGTGCGTTGCACAAAATTAAAAACAAATTAAAAATAGATTAAAAACTAATTAATACTTATTTCATTGAGCACGCTCTCTTTGGCCGAAAAATTCTTCATCAGCAACCATATCACCGACGATATCCGGGCATTGTCCTTACGCAAACAACCTGCCGATATTGACGCCAAAAAAGTCATTGCCCAGATTGCCGCCCGCCAAAAAGCCCGCGATAAACTGCCGACCTGGTATGCCAACAATGCGCTTATGTTTCCACCGGCGTTATCAGTTGAGCAGGCTTCTTCTGAACGTACTGCCCATTATAAAGCCTCCCTGGTGAGTGGGCAGTTGCTGTTTGATCTTACAGGCGGTATGGGCGTAGACACGTGGGCATTTGCGCAACGGGTCAATCGAGTAGTGTATGTAGAGCAAAGACCCGAACTGGTTGAACTCGCAGCCCATAATCTGCCGTTATTGAACGCATCGAATGTGGATACCCAAACAGGGAATGGTCTGGAGGTTATAGCGCACTGGCCTGAAACCGCCGACTGGATTTATCTCGACCCACACCGACGGGACGAACAGGGAGGAAAAGTTAGCCGACTGGAGGATTGCGAACCGGACATTTCCAGTCCTGGCACTCTTTCAGCTTTATTAGCGAAGGGAAAACGAATTTTAGTAAAGGCATCACCGTTACTTGATGTGGATTTTACCGTCCGACAACTGTTTACGGTCGAAGCGGTGCATATTGTAGCCGTGCAGAATGAAGTAAAGGAAATCATGCTGGTAATCGGGAAACAACCAATTGCTGCGGAGGCAGTCGTAGTAACAGCCATTAATATGACTGCGACAGGTAATGCTGTCTTTCAGTTTATTAAAGGCGATGAATCGACAGCCAGCGTTACGCTGAATGATCCACAGCAGTATGTTTATGAACCCAATGCGGCTGTTATGAAAGCCGGAGCATTTCGCCTGATTGCCAACCGATTCGGTCTGTCAAAACTGGCTCCAAATAGTCATTTATATACCAGCAATGTGCTAAAAAGCGATTTTCCTGGCCGCACCTTTCGGGTGGAAGACGTAGTCAAGCCGGACCGAAAAATTGTACAATCGCTTATCCCTGCGATGAAAGCCAATCTGACCGTCAGGAACTTCCCGCAGTCAGTGGCCGAACTACGTAAAAAGCTGGGTTTACACGAAGGGGGTGACATCTATATTTTTGCCACAACGCTACAAAATGGCGATAAGCGATTATTGATCACCCGTAAAAGTGAACAACTCGACGCCCAGCAGATTAATACCCAATAAGTTAAACAATATATCTCTATGAAACTGGTATCACACATTACACTTCTTCTCCTTCTGGCTATTTTTAGTGGGAAAACCTACGCGCAAACCGTTTACGCAGGCGAAACAACGGTCGATAAAGCGAAGCTATCCGGACTGTACCTGACGTTACAGGGTGATGGCAAGCAGATCGAAAAAGATTGGGAAGAACAACTCAAAACCTACGGACGGCTATCGGCTTCACGCGGTACGTATCGAATCCCCAACGCTGACATTCAGGCTATTTCGTCGGAACCGATCAATCTGGTCAGTACCGTAAAATCGACTAAAACATCCGCCACAATTTTTGTATCGTATGATCTGGGAAGTGGCAATTATGTTAAAACAGGCGGTACGGGTTACTCGGCGGCTGAGCAGATTCTGAAAGATTTTGCGAATAAAAGCCTGTTCGGGCAGGAAGTTCGACTCGTTGAAGGCGGTTTTGACGAAGCACAGAAAAATCACCAGAAAATGGTCAAAAAAGGCGAGCAGCTTCAGCGCTCAGTCGAGCAAAATGCGAAAGAAAAAGAGCGCCTGCTAAAGCGAATCGACGATAACGCCAAGGAGTTAGAGCAACTTCAGAAGGACATTGAAACCAACAAAGTAGACCAGACCAACGCCCTGACGGAACTGGAAAACCGGAAGAAAAACGTCGAGGCTGTCAAAGCAAAGAAAAGCAATTAATGTAAAAAGCCGTGCCACATCAGTTGTGGCACGGCTTTTTTGTGAAAGAGTCAGATTCAGGCTAGGGCGTAATTGATAGCCATACCGGACAGTGATCGGCGTGAACAGCGTCGGGAAGCATCCGGCAATCGACAAGTTGGTCACGCAGATTATTGGTGACCGACGCATAATCGATACGCCAACCTTTATTGTTGTTCCGGGCACCGGCCCGATAACTCCACCAGCTATAGGCAACTTCGTCTGGATGTTTGTAGCGAAACGAGTCGGTTATACCCGATTCAAACCACCGATCCATCCAGGCCCGTTCTTCGGGCAGAAAACCCGTCGTATTTTTGTTGCGTACCGGATCATGAATGTCGATGGCATTATGCGCAATATTGTAGTCGCCAACGACAATAATTTTCGGGCGGGATTTCCTCAATTCCTGCACGTAATCGTAAAAATCGCGTAAGAACTCCATCTTGACACCTTGCCGCACCTCACCCGACGTACCGGATGGAAAATAGCAGTTCAACAGGGTCAGATCGCCGAAATCGGTGCGCAGGATACGGCCTTCGCAGTCATATACTGCTAATCCGCAACCGATGACTACGTTCGTTGGCTGAATTTTCGAGAATGTCGCCACGCCCGAATAGCCTTTCTTTTCGGCCGCGTGCCAATGGTATTGATAGCCTAACTGTTCAAATACCGATAGATCAACAACATCGGCAGTAGCTTTTACTTCCTGAAAACAGAGGATATCGAACTGCTCCTGAGCGAGCCAGTCGGTCAGTCCGTTGCGGATAGCCGCCCGGATACCGTTTAGGTTGTATGAAATTAGTTGCACTTAAGATTGGTTAGTTTCTGAACCACCTTGCTTTTTAAGTTCGTCGATGAGTTCGTCAATCATGAGAATATCATTCAAATCTTTCGTACGACGGGCAAGCACTTTAGCTTCCCGCAGGTCATTGATATGCAGGAAGTAAATAACCTGACCACCCGGCATTGAAAATGGTTTTGCCCGCTTGCGACAGTCATCGTATTTTAGTTGAATATGCACTCGTGTTAGAATATCAATCTGATCTTCCAAACGAATTATCTGGGGCTGGGTAAAATCGGCTAAGGTAAGACCTACCAGTTCCTCTTCAGTAAAATCCAGCGCACGTAACGTACTCATCAGGCGATCACGGTTCTCATTAGTAGGCTCCATCCATACATCCGCATCTTCAGTATAACGAATACCCCCATTTAGTATAAGTGCCAGCCCACCAATAAGAATGTATTCAAGTTTACTATCATCTGCAGCCACTACAAACCGGATAAAATTATCATCCTCTAAATCCATGTTGGCTTTTCGACAGTAATTCGTTTCTCACGTTTTTGAGGTTTTCCAAACAGACCATAATGTCTACGTTTAAGCCGCAGAAAGGCAAGCCAACGTTCTTCAGGCGTCATTAATGCATGTTCGCGAACCTGATCTACATGAGGGCCATTTAGATCTTTGTAAAACTTAATTCGTGGTTTCTTTTCCATAAACCTGGATAATGCAGAATGAAACCCTTATGATCATTACCCTAGCTTCATTCTGCATTTAATTAAAGTGATCCCGGCACCAGTTCGTCTTTCGTTGCCCGAACCCGCTTGTTATCATTAAACAACAACACGAATACGATCAATACCGCAGCGGCAATACCAGCCGGAACGAGCCAGACCGCCAGCCAGTCTTTTGTGCCATCGGGGCGGGTATACATGTCGAGTACAATCCCCGAAATTTTAGAGCCGATACCCATGCCAATGCCATAAGTGGCCAGCGAAATGAGTCCCTGCGCCGATGATTTGATTTTTTCACCCGCTTTATTGTCGGTGTAAATCTGGCCCGTTACGAAGAAGAAATCATAGCAAACACCATGTAGCACAATAGCCAGGTAGAGCATCCATTCACCCGAACCGCCATCGCCATAACCAAAGCAGATGAAGCGAACAATCCAGGCCACCAGCCCAACGATCAGCATTTTCTTTACGCCTAAACGCGTGTAGGCCAGCGGAATCAGCAGCATAAAAATAACTTCCGATGCCTGCCCCAGCGACATTTTGTTCTCAACATTTTGCATCCCACCGTCCGTTAGCGATGGATTTGCCATGGCATAGTAGAACGATAACGGAATACAGATCAGCACCGATGACAGAAAGAAAATGGCAAATGAGCGATCTTTAAATAATTTGAACGCATCCAAACCAAGTATTTGCGAGAACGACGTAGCCGTAGTGGCTTTAGGTGGTGTATCGGGCAGAAAAAAGGAGAACACCCCTAACACCACTGCCGAGTACATTGATAACTGAAAAATGGTCACCTTATCGCCGAAGCCATAATAACCAACGATGTTCGTCACCACAATCCAGGCAACGGTTCCTAATACGCGTATACCCGGAAATTCCTTTTCGGGGCTGGTCATCTGCTGCATCGCAATGGAAGAAGTAAGTGCCAGCGTTGGCGCAAATGTGATGCAGTAGGCCAGAATCAGGTAAAAAAAGTTATCGGGATTCGTGTTCTGCGTAATGAAATACAAGACTACCGCGCCTAGAAGATTGAGAACACCAAGCACTTTCTGAGCCGCGAAATAACGGTCGGCAATCATACCAACGAAAAACGGGGCAATAATCATGGCCAGCGAAAAAGCGGCATAGGCATTGCCGACCTGATCGCCCGTTGAATGTAGTTGAGTCAGCAGGTATTTACTCATCTGACCGTACCAGGCTCCCCACACAAAAAACTGGAGGAACATCATGACGGAAAGTTTGACGCGGGTTGTCGATAACATCGGAAAGATTTATTGCGTTTAACGTTTGAACCAATGAAGGTATATAACCGTCATCAGCCCTGCAAGCCGATTGCCCGCTAAAGTTGCCGACCATGCAGGATGCGGCCTGTTTTCTGGTTAACTATACCGAAACTCGTCTAGTCTTTCGCTAGTCGAGTAGTATCTTTGAAAACGTTTCTGACTATCTTTTTCATGAGAAAACAACTGATTACCCTTATTGCCTTCGTGGCAATTCCGGCGTTGACCTTTGCGCAAACAGCCGATGAAATCATTGACAAGAACATTGCTGCGGTAGGTGGTGCTGACAAAATTGCCGCTGTCAAGACGCTCCAGTATGATCAGAATATAAGCATTATGGGACAGGAACTGACCGGCAAAACAACCATCGTCGTTGCCCAATCGTACCGCAACGACATTGCCGTTATGGGTCAGCAAATTGTACAGGTTACCGATGGCGATAAAGGCTGGACGATCAATCCAATGACGGGTGCCGCTACCGCACAAGCCCTTCCCGACGAACAGGTGAAAATTTTAAAGGGCAATGCCTCTGTTATAGGGACTGATCTGGCAACCGCAAAGGACAAAAAATATCCGGTCGAATTGGTTGGTAAAGAGAAAGTGAACGACAAGGATGTCTATAACCTGAAGATAACGAGACCCGAAGGTGTGGCCAACTACTACGTCGATGCGACTACTTATCAACTGGCCAGCATGAAAACTACGGTTAGTATTCAGGGACAATCGGGCGAGGTAAAAGTTAAGTACGGTAATTACAAAACCATTGAAGGGCTAACCATTCCCTCCTCGTTAGAACTCGAAAACCCTGGCATGCCCGGACCACTCGCCATGACGCTGACGAACATCGTTTTTAACCCTAAAGTAGACCCTAGTATCTTCGCGATGCCTAAGTAATTCAGGTCTGTCAGTCCTATTCAGGAGACGTACTGATGTCGCTTCGAGCTGTGCCACGGTTACTACTGGAAAGTAAACAAATCGTGGCACAGCTCGAAGCGATATCAGTACGTCCTTTTTTTTATTACCCAATAATCATTCACGATTCATCTTCTTTACCAGAGTAAATTCCGATATTTGAGAATTATACAATCTGATTCTCATGAATAATCTCCCTCTACTCAAAACTACCAGCCTGGCACTAGCGCTGATGTTTAGCGGATTCGCTACGCAGGCCCAGTCGAACGTAACCCCGGCACTCACTGGATTTATTCCGGCGCGGCAGGCAGCACAGGTTAAACTGGAGACTGAGTTTAAGACCAAACAGTCACCGGCTGCGTTCAAACAACACCTCGAAAAGCTGAGCAGTGTGCCCCACATCACGGGCACCAAAGAAAACGAGCAGGTGCGTGATTATATCGCCGAAACGATGCGCAAAGCCGGTTGGCAGGTAGACATCTATCCACATGATGTATTACTGCCGAAAGGCCCCGGTGAAATCGCCGTCGAACTGGTTGAGCCGATCCGCCAGCCCCTCAACATCCGTGAGTTTCTGTTTAAGGAAGATAAGTACAGCAGCGATCCACGCCTGACACCCGGTTATAATGCCTGGTCGGGTTCGGGCGATGTTACCGCCGAAGTTGTTTATGCCAACTATGGTCGTAAAGAAGATTTCGAGCAACTGAAGGCGATGGGCATTTCGGTAAAAGACAAGATTGTACTGGCACGCTACGGCGGTAACTTTCGGGGTTACAAAGCGCAGTTTGCGCAGGCTGCCGGTGCAATTGGCGTCATTATCTTTACTGATCCTGCCGATTCGGGCTACATGCGCGGTTTAACCTTCCCCGAAGGGCCATATTATAGCGAAAGTGTAATTCAGCGTGGTTCGCTTCTAACAACACCTTATACCGGCGATCCACTGACACCGGGCGAAGCAGCATTGCCAATGGATGCTAAAAACACGCCCAAGCGGCTCGACCAGAATGCAGTAGGGCTACACAAAATCCCGGTAACGCCCCTCCCCTACGGATCGGCCACCGAAATTCTGAAACGCATGACCGGCCTGCAATCGGTTCCGGCTGGCTGGCAGGGCGGTTTGCCCTATACGTATCGGCTCGAAGGCGGTGCTGCTTTAAAGGTTCGGCTCATGGTGAAACAGGAGAAAACCATTCAGCGGATCTACCAGGTCGTTGGCACATTGACTGGCGCAGAATTTCCGGATGAGTGGATTATTGCCGGGTGCCATTACGACGCCTGGTCATACGGAGCGACTGATCCGAATTCGGGTACAGCCATGCTGCTGAGCATGACCGAATCGATGGGTAAACTGGCCAAAGCCGGGCAACGGCCCCGTCGCACGATTAAAGTCTGCCATTGGGATGCCGAAGAACCCGGCGTAATTGGCTCCGCCGAATGGAGCGAGCAATTCCGCGATGAGCTGACCCAAAAAGCCGTTGCCTACATGAATTATGATGCCGCCGTTTCGGGCCGGACCTTTGGGGCTAGTGCGTCGCCATCGATGAAGAAACTCATTATTGAAGCAACCCAGTCTGTTCAGTATCCCGATTCCAATAAAACGGTTTATCAGCACTGGATGGGTCATAAGGCAGCGGGAAACCCAACCCGGGTAACGGGTTCATCGGCTCCCGCCGTATTGGCGGGTGAGCCAACAATTGGTAATCTTGGTGGTGGATCGGATCATATCGCCCCCTATATGCATATCGGTATTCCCTCACTGAGTGCCGGGATGGAAGGACCAACGCTCTATCACTCGCAATACGACGACCTCTATTTTTACGACAAATTTGCTGATCCAACCTACAAAATGGGGCCGATGATGGAGCAGGTTGTTGGTACGATGACGCTGCGGCTCGCTAATGCAGACCTCGTTCCCTACGATGTTGCCCGCTACCCGGCCGATCTGGCTATTCACCTGAAAGCTGCCGAAAAAGCCATTCAGGCGTATTCGCCTACCTATTCCATTGAGCCAGTACTTAGCACCGTTGCCGAATTAAAAAAGAATGCCGATGCCTGCGAAATTGCGCGGCAAAATTACCTCAAAACGGGCCGTACGGATAAATTAGCCGAACTGAATCGGGAGCTGAGACTTCTGGAACGTTCATTTATTGATCCTAAAGGAAATGCATTTGGCGCCTGGTACCGGTCGCTCTATGCGTCTTCGGACCCCAACAGTGGTTATGCTTCATGGATGTTACCGGGTTTTCTTTACGAAGCCTCTCTCAAATCGACTGCCAACCTGCCCGACCTCGAACTGCGCTACAAAAAAGCCATTCAAACACTGAGTGACAAGCTCTTAGTATTATCGCAGGGTATGGGTGGCCCCGCAGCGGTTGGTGGCGGAAAATAGCCTTTCAATAAAAAATACCCTTTTCTATTGGATTAGTTGGTAAGGTAATTGCAGGTGGCCTTTAGTGCCACCTGCAATTGTTATCTTTGCATAACAATTCAATTTGCTGACCAAGTCAAGGTTGACGGTAAATGGCACGTTGGCATTCACCCATAAACTGAAATTAATACCTGATGAAATTAGACTACATTGATGCCCTGCGAGGCATCGCTATTTTAAGCGTCATCTGGTTCCATTGCCACTTATACCACTACAGCGATCCAGCTTTTTATTCGATCATGGATACGCTGGGGTCACCAGCGGCATTGGGGGTACAGTTATTCTATGTGCTTAGTGCTTTCACGCTTTTTTTATCATTGAATCGCCGAAAAAAAACAGATACAGGTAAGTTCAACTTTTTTATCCGGCGTTTTTTCAGGATTGCACCCATGTACTACGTAGCCATTCTGTACTACCTGTATCAGGATGCTTATTTTTTCCACCAGCCTATCTCATCGACGCTCAATTACCATGTTTACGGTATACTGGCCAATATTCTGTTACTTCATGGGTTAAGCCCTGTCTGGATCAACAGTATTATTCCTGGTGGCTGGTCGGTAGGTATTGAAGTGCTATTCTATGCCATTGTGCCGTATTTATTTACCCGGATCACGAATCTGAACAAGGCTATTTTCTTTACAGCCTGTTCGTTGTTGTTCGGGTTCGTCCTTACGTCTCTACTGTCGCAAATTACCGGTATCCAATCCGACAAGCTCCTGAATGAATACCTGTTTTATTACCTGCCCTATCAGTTACCGGTTTTCGGGTGCGGCATTGTTGCCTACTTCGTTGTCATTAAAGGCCACCGCCATGTTGAGCCTCTGGTAGCCGGTTTTGCGCTATCTACAATTGCTTTCCTGATCTTTAGCAAAACGTACGTTCAGCATTTTATTCCGAATTTACCCCATACACTTCATTTGTTTGGTAGTATAGGCTTTGCTCTGCTTATTATCGGATTAGCCAAATGGCCGGTTAAACTGCTGGTCAACCGGTTTACGCTCTTTATGGGCAAGATCAGCTATAGCGCCTATCTAACACATTTTGGGGTTTTATACTGGATGAATAAGATACTGCCCCAGCAAATCATTCCGGTTCACAGTGTACTGACAAACATTCTGAATTTCAATTTGAAGTTCCTGATCCTGTTATTACCAATTGCCTGCATTTCTACCATTACCTATCGACTGATTGAAGAACCAGCCCAACAGTTTGGCAAACGGCTTCTGCGCCGACGAATCGAACACAAAGCACAAATGGTAGAAAGTGTTTAGATCCGGGGCGCACTTTTCATGCCTAAAAAAGGCCATAACACAACGTTATGGCCTTTTTTAGGCTTACTAGCTAACTGCTTAGGCAGCTTTTGCCGCCGGTTTTGCGTGTTCGGGTTTCAGCACTACTACATCGCGCACAGCTCCTCCTGCATTGAGTTTCTCCACCATTTTGTCAAGCAAAGGCGTGGCCCAGTCAGGAATGTACTTATCGGTGGTTTGAATCAGCACCTTCGGGAAGTCATACAGAGCACGGCCTAGTCCAAACTGCACAGCGCACCGTTTCATGGCATCGCTGATACCGCCCTTCACGGGCTCGACGCTCGTGCGGCTGGCACCGTCGGTCTTTCTGACAATTTCGCCACCCGGCAAAATGGCCGTGATTGTGCACAAAAAACCACCTTCTATTTCCTTGATTTCGTTTTGCCAACCGGCCCAGCCAAACTGATCGTCGAAGCGCTGCATCACACAACGGTTGGTTATATACGGCACTACAACGATTTTCTGACCGTCTTTGGTCTGGCTCTGAACCCGCCATTCAATTTCCTGTATGGTGAGTGGGGCAGTTAATACATTTAGGTCCATTTTTATCTGTTGTTTAGTAGTTAGTCATCTATCCGTTAAGCCCTCATCAGTTGTTGAGCTGGCCAGAATTCTCTCGTATTCCCAATTCAGGTGGCAACTCATTAATGCTTATTATTCAGCCATTTTCAGCAACTCATTCAGCTTCAGCAAGGCTTCTATGGGCGTTAATCTGTTTACGTCGATGGTGCGCAGTTTCTCTTTAATGGCTTCGGATTTAGGATCGCCCGATTCGATGATACGCAGGGCAAGTTCCCGTTCCTGTGGGACGGCTTCCCGGATTTTCTCCCGATTGGCTTCGCGGCCATGCGATGCTTCCAGCTGTTTCAGAATCTCATTTGCCCGGCTGACAATCTGAGCGGGCATCCCGGCCATTTGTGCCACGTGTATTCCGAAACTATGCTCAGAACCGCCCTCCTTCAGCTTACGCAGAAAAATCACTTTATTGCCCATCTCCTTAACCGACACATTGTAGTTTTTTATACGCGCATTGTCAGTAGCCAGGTCGTTCAGTTCATGGTAGTGAGTCGCAAACAGGGTTTTGGGGCGGCAATCCGTTTTATTATGCAGGTATTCAGCAATCGACCAGGCAATTGAGACCCCATCATACGTACTCGTTCCGCGCCCGATTTCGTCCATCAGGACCAGGCTTCGCTCGCTGAGGTTATTCAGGATACTGGCGGTTTCGGTCATTTCGACCATAAACGTGCTTTCTCCCCGCGAGAGGTTATCCGACGCGCCAACGCGCGTAAAAATCTTGTCTACGATTCCAATTTCGGCTAACGATGCGGGCACAAAACTTCCCGATTGTGCCATCAGGACAATCAAAGCCGTTTGGCGTAATAGCGCTGATTTACCAGCCATGTTTGGCCCGGTAATGATGATGATCTGCTGAGTTTCATCATCCAGGAAAATATCGTTCGGAATATAATGTTCGCCGGGGGGAAGTTGCTGCTCAATAACCGGATGGCGGCCATCTTTAATGTTGAGAACTTTGGTTTCTGTGATCTGCGGCCGCACATATTTGTTTTTAACGGCTACACGGGCAAAGGACGCCAGCACGTCCAGTACGGACAACGTACGGGCGTTCTGCTGAATAGCGCCGACATACTCGCCGGCCGCCAGAACCATCTCATTGAATATCCGCGCTTCTATCTGAAAAATCTGCTCTTCAGCGTTCAGGATTTTATCTTCATATTCCTTCAGCTCAGGCGTAATGTAACGCTCGGCATTGACTAGTGTCTGCTTACGAATCCAATCGTCCGGCACCCGGCTTTTGTGGGCATGGGTCACTTCCAGATAATAGCCAAAAACTTTGTTGTAGGCCACCTTCAGCGAACTGATGCCCGTCCGTTGTACTTCGCGCTCCTGCAATTGCAGCAGGTAATCCTTGCCCGAATAAGCTATGGCGGTCAATTCGTCCAGTTCAGCATTGATTCCGGGTTTGATCATACCGCCCTGATTCGAAAGCGTCGGTGGATCTTCCCGAAGCTCCGTTTCAATTCGGTCGAGTAAAAACGAGACCGGATTCAACTGGTCGGCGTACTTTTTCAACGAGCCCGACTCATTCTGATTCAACGCCGTAATGAGCAGTTCTTTAATTGGCAGCACATGCTGCAACGACCGTTTAAGCTGCAATAACTCACGAGGATTGATGCGCCGAACGGCCACTTTAGAAACCAATCGTTCCAGATCACCAATCTGGCGCAGGTGACTGGCCATCGTTTCAGACAGATCTACATCATCGGTCAGCAACTCAACCATGCTAAGGCGCTCTTCGATCAACGCCTTTTCCTTAAGCGGCAAATTGAGCCATTTACGAAGCAATCGTGCTCCCATCGGCGTGACGGTCTGATCCAGAATCTGAATGAGCGGAACGCCCCCTTCCTGTTGGGCGGCCGTCAGTTCGAGGTTACGAATCGTGAACCGATCAAGCCATACATACCGGTCTTCTTCGAGCCGCGTCACGCGGGTAATGTGCTGAAGATCTTTATGCTCCGTTTCGTTGAGGTAATGCAAAATTACACCAGCGGCAATAATGCCATCGGGCAGACCTTCAATACCAAATCCTTTGAGCGAGGTCGTCTGAAAGTGCTGTTTTAAGAAATTATAGCCAAAATCGTAGGTAAACGCCCAGTCTTCGAGCGTATAAGTATGAAATTTATCGCCAAACAAGGCACCAAACTCCTGACGATTGCGCTTGCAATACAGCACTTCCGACGGATTAAAGCTTTGCAGCAGCTTATCAACATAGGCCGCGTTCCCCTGCGATGCCAGAAACTCTCCCGTCGAAATATCCAGAAATGAGATGCCAAACGTATCGTCTGAATGACCGGCTCCGCCCTTGCCAAAATGAACGGCTGCGAGGTAGTTGTTACGCCGGGTATCGAGCACATTATCGTTGAACGAAACACCCGGTGTTACTAACTCGGTAACACCCCGACGAACGATTCCTTTCGCCACAGACGGGTCTTCCAACTGATCACAGATAGCTACGCGCTCGCCCGCCCGAACGAGTTTTGGGAGGTGTGTATCCAGGGAATGATGCGGGAACCCAGCCAATTCCTCGTTCGATCCGCCATTATTACGTTTGGTGAGCGTAATACCTAGTATCTTACTGGCTCTTACGGCATCTTCGCCGAACGTTTCGTAAAAATCACCCACGCGAAAGAGCAGCAGTGCACCAGGATATTTGGCCTTAATCTGATTATATTGGCGGTTAAGAGGAGTTTCGTTTTTCTTTAACTGAGGCTTTGCTGCGGTGGCTGTCTTCACTGACTTGAGTCTGTTGTTTTAAACAAAAATACCAAAATTTGCTGAGAAAATGGCTATTTTCTCCCTGCTAACCGATACATATTCCTGCACAAACAACCGTTTTACTATGACTCAATCTGAACCAGTACTCCCCCTCAGAGTTCAATTCAACCCCATCATCCGGACGTATTTCCTGCTGTATGTAGCTTTCATATTACTGGTCACTGTTGTTGGCATTGTGCTCATTCCCATTTGGCTATTAGGCGTAGGACAATGGTGGAGTGGCCATTATTTTCATAACCTCGAATGTGAATTATCGGAACGTTCGTTACGCTTTAAAAAAGGTATTCTCGTCCACGTTGAGAAAACAATTCCGCTCGAAAACATTCAGGATGTTACCTTTGTCGCCGGCCCATTGCTGCGTTATTTTGATCTTTGCATTTTAAAATTTGAAACCGCTGGGCAAAGTCCTAATCAGGCGCACAATATGGAGCTGATCGGGATTATCGACGCTCAGTCCTTTCGGACGCATATTCTCGAACAACGGCAAAAATTAATAGCGACCCGAACCAGTCAGCCAGCAGCTAATACGGATCAGATCCTTCTTACGGAAGTACGCGATACGTTGCGCGATATCAGGCAATTATTACAAGACAATCTGAACCAGTCAAATGCGTAAACTCTCACTCGACGAACTGAATCGCCTATCTGTCGTTGACTTTAAAGAAGCCGAAAAATTTCCTTACTGCCTGATTCTGGACGACATTCGCAGCCTCAACAATGTGGGTTCGGTGTTTCGAACGGCCGATGCCTTCAGGGCTTCAGCCTTGTATCTGTGTGGTATTACAGGCCAGCCACCCCACCGCGACATCACCAAAACAGCGTTGGGTGCTACAGAATCTGTTACGTGGAAATATGCCGCTGATGTGACAGCCTTGATTCAGCAATTACAGGCAGAAGGGTGGATTGTGGCAGCAATTGAGCAGGCAGAAGGGAGCACCTCACTGGCTGATTTTAAACCACAGCCAAACAAACAATATGCTTTTGTGTTCGGTAATGAGGTAACGGGGGTTCGGGACGAAGTGGTTCAATTGGCAGATCTGGTACTCGAAATCCCCCAGTTTGGCACGAAGCATTCCTTAAATATTGCCGTTACTGCCGGGATTGTTTGCTGGGATTTTCTCCAAAAAAAGATAACGAAAACTTAACATTGGATTTTTGATTGTCCTATTTTTTTCGTATTTATTTGTAAATTTTTTTCTATAGAACCAAATGGCAAACAAAACCGCAAAAACCAAGCAAAAATCGCTGGCAGCAGACATCGTCAGTTCCATTGAAGCCAAACTAACGGATGCAGGTGAGGCAACAAAAAAAATGAAGAAGTCTATCGAAAAGTCGGCCGATAAATTGGCGAAAAAACTTGCCAAGTTAATTGACAAGAACGAGAAAAAGAAAAAGGAGCCTACCAAGAACGCTGAGAAGAAAACAAAAAAGGATTTAGCCAAAGCAAAAAAAAACGCTGAAAAGGCCGCTAAAAATGCCAAACGGGCAGCCAATAAAATAGCTGATACCGCTGCTGATGCTATTGTAGCTGCTGCTCCTAAACCAGCACGTACCTACCGCAAACAGGCACCAGCTCCAAAACCAGCTACGACTTCCCGCCGATCGAGCCCAAAGCCTGCCAGCACTCCAGCCAATACGGAACTTTCGGCCGACAACGAATAAACGTATTTAAACAAAAACGAATAAACGTATTTAAATTCGATACCTTTTTCTTTTTCGCCCGCACAAAGCGGGCTTTTTTGTTTCCATCTATTGCTTTTTTGGTAATTTTCTTGTGACATTTACGTACGACCTACGTCCACTTAGCATTTGTCCAGTACTTTTCGTTGCTAACTTATATCAGACGGAGTTATGCTACCCCGGTCTACAGCCCCTCCTCTCTTTATTTTTGCGCTTTTGCTGTCAATCGTTACGGCTGGGTTACTCTATGCAAACTGGTCTGTCTTACCCGAAACGGCTTTAGTAAATGCCCAATCCCTGCGCTGGCTGGCTCTATTTGTCCTGGCTATGGTGTCTCAGCTCCTCTTAGGCTTCTCGCTGTGGTGGCTCCTGCGCCGACGCCAGCGGTCGGTCGTACAAACGGAAGTGCTGCACTCGATTGTCCATGAATTCCAGACGCCAATTACAGCCATTCGAATGGCAGCCGATATTCTGGATTCACCCATTGCCCGGGATCAGCCTGAACGGACGGAGAAATATGTTCGTATTATCCGCGAAGAAACGGAACGACTTCAACACCAGGTCGAAACAATGTTAACCCTGGCTCGGGCCGACCGTAAAACATTAATCCTGAATCCGGAACCAGTACAACTTCATCAGCTCCTGCATTCTGTTGCCGAACGTCACGGCGACTACTTAGGGCTGAGCCTACCCGGAACAGATCCACACGTGCTGGCAGACCGGCTTCACCTGACGAATGTGTTACACAATTTGTTAGACAATGCCGTAAAATACAGCTCCGAGAAGCCCGAAATAACCCTCCTGACCAAGACAAATAACGAGGGGCTAACGATTACTGTTCGTGATCGGGGTGTTGGTATTTCACCAAAGTTATTACCGCAGATTTTTCAGCCGTTTTTTCGAGTTCACGACCGGAATCAGCCTAGTGTTAAGGGATTTGGTTTAGGCCTCAGTTACGTACAACGTATAGTTCAGGCCCACAACTGGACCATCTGGGTAAAAAGCGAACTTGGTCACGGCAGCGAATTCATTATCCAGATTCCATCTTCGGCCCTATTGCCTGCTTTTACCGATCCCATCCAGGCAAAAAAAGCCGCGTCCAAATAAAAGCAGACTTCTACCCAGGCTTTATGTTCAGCGCCGTGCCATGGTTGCGGATGGCGGTCATAATAACCACGGTCCGCCTTGCGGTGGCATGACGCTGACGGCGCTGAGTATAAGGCCAGATACTGAAAAGAAAAAAATTAAGGTAACTGTGTACTAAAGGCTATCCGTGATCGACAATCACATTCCTTTAATTACTCAGTTACCTTAATTACTTATTTTACAGCTACTTATTTAGCCGTAACGACGGCTCCTGCCTTTGTGACCTTCATTACCCCGTTCATAATGCGCCAGTGGCCTGGAAATGTGCAAACGAATGGATAATCGCCGGGCGTTGCCGGAGCGGTAAATTTAAGTCGGTATGTCTGGTCTGGATTGACTAACGGGGTTGCGGCAATGATTTGCGGAATCGATGGTACGTAGTTTCTCTCGGCACCATCCTTGGCCGTAATCAGCTTATCGGCAGCCGCCCCGATCTGGTCCATCGTTTTGGGCTTACCAATCACCAGGTTATGTTGCATGGCATCCGGATTTTCCAGCACCAGTTCAACCTGTTTTCCAGCCGTAACAGTAAATTCTTTCTTGTCGTAGCGCATTTCTTCTCGAACCGTTTTTAAACGTATAACCTCTACGTTCGGGTCGACCGGTTCGCCTTTTGTTATACCCCAGACCTCATAAAGGCGCCCCAGACGTTCGCGGTTGTCGGGCGAAACCGAAGCCGTCAGACTTGCCAGAAAGTCTTTATCCGTATCATTTACCTGCGCTTTCTTCCGGACGTTCCAGCCTTCCGATACGCCTTTAACGATTGCCTCGCTTTGGGTCGGCTCAAGCTTCTGCGTCTGTCGAAGCAGCGTAACTACCGAATCGACAGGGGCAACTGACGCATAACTACGGGAAGCCCGTTCGAGCACGTAAGCGGCCATGCTTTGAGGAGCCCGATAGGTTAGGGTGTGTGTTGCATTGTTGTTCTGCTCATTGCCCTCCATTATCTTGTTTTCGCGATCGAGCATGGCCGTAATCGTATACTGCCCAGCCCGTTCGAACGAAACACCCATATCGCCAACCCACGGGCCATTGTTCGCTTTGCTGATGGTAACGGTTTCGCCCGGTTTAATACCCGTATTATGCGTCACACTCACAAAATCAATTTTGGCACCATCCTGCATTCCTTTGGGACCTTCTACACGGAGCGATAACGGAATGGGCGTTCCAGCCGGAATTTCTGTACCGCCAGCGTTCATCACATCCACAAAGAGCTTCGTTCCTTCCCGAACGGCAGGCGATTCTGGCGTAGTACGAATAGCGGCAATCACCAGATCAGGCTGGCTCCCCGAAGCAGCAATAGCTGGCGTTGGCGCATTCGGGCCATGTCCTTTGTCGGCATGCGTGCTCATGTCGTGGGCAGGTGCTACTTTCGGCTGCGTTGAGCCATTCAGTGTCATCTGCTTCAGGTATGCCTTCATCAGCTGCCCATCCTGCCCTGTTAGTACACAGGCAAAGGCATCGGGTAACCAGCGGTCGTTTACTTCGGTCGATTTGTCCAGGCGGGTTAAAATGGCATTTTGAATTGCCGGGCTCTGTGGCATTTCTGACAAAGCGAGTATGGTGTTCAGCGCAACAACGGGTTCTTTATCGTTCAACAAATTGGCCTGAAGGAGTGTATTGGCCGTTAATTGATTTCTCGGCAATACCTGCACGGCAGTTTTGCGAACACCCGAACAAGGATGTTTAAGCGCAGAAACAGCGGCCTGTAACGCATCGCCATCCAGCGCACCCAATCCGTGTAGCGTCCATAAAGCATGAACAGCCGACGGATTGATACCAATTTCATCGACCGACTGATCATTGACAAGGGCAATTAGCTGCGGCACGACATCTTTATTGTTCCGTTCGATCAGCAACCGCTGGGCCGTTGTCCGCCAGAACATGTTCGTATTTTTCAGGGCAGCAACCAATTCCTGTGGACGATCTTTGCTCAGCGCGATCGGTGTATAAGCTGGCGCATTTTTGTAGCCAACGCGGTAGATACGGCCGTGTGTGAAATCGCGAAGGGGCGTTTCATAGGCATTACCCGATCCGTTGGTACCGCCCGATGGCGTTGGGTTGTGCTGAATGATGAAGCTATACCAGTCGACCACCCAAACGGCTCCGTCGGGGCCAACCTCGGCAAACACTGGCGCAAACCACTCGTCGGCTCCGGCCATCAGGTTAAATCCTTCGGCATCTTCATAATCGGTTCCGTTCTTCTGCATCACATTCTGGTGCAGAATGTGGCCGGTTGGTTCCGCCACAAAGGCGATCTTATTCCAGTATTTTTTCGGAAAAGCACGAGCCGTGTAAAAATTATGGCCAGCTGCCGCCGTAAATCCACCAAACACATCGACCTGTCGTACTTTCTCGGTGATGGGTTTCATGTCCTTGTGGGTATCTGTGCTGCGGCTACCGTTCTCACGGATGTGAGGGGCTCCGTGAAAATACCGATTCGGAATGGCCATGTACCAGCCGTGCGAGTTGTTGGCGGTGCTTCCGAAAATATCACCCGTTTCGTTAAAGCCTAATCCCCAGGTATTATTGGAAGTGCTGGTCACATGTTCAAGCTGAGATCCGTCGGGTTTGAACCGAAAAAAGCCCTGACTGAATTTTACACTATCAGCGCCGATTTTGCCTTTAAAACCCGAATACCCAACGCTTCCCCATATCCAGTTATCAAACCCATAGTGCAGATTGCTCGGCCCGGCGTGGGTGTCGTAGGTACCGAAACCAGTGAACACAACTTTCTTCACATCGGCTTTATCGTCGCCGTTGGTATCCTGCAAAAACAGCATATGCGGTGCCTGTGAAACGTACAAACCGCCGTTGCCGAAGGTCATGCCGGTCGGAATGCTCAGCCCTTCCGCAAAATTGGTAAACTTGTCTGCTTTGCCATCTTTATCGGTGTCTTCGCAGATAACGATGTAATCGGAGCCGCCTTCAGGTTTCCGCTCGTTGGGATAATCTTTGGTAATGAGCGCATACAGTCGGCCACGTTCATCCCACGTCATGGCAATCGGGTGCATCACATTGGGCTCATGCGCGAACAGATCAAGCGTAAAATCGACCGGTACCTGAATGTGCTTAATCGACTCTTCCGGCGAAAGTGGTTCCTGCTCCAGCTGAGCGCCTGGCCGTTTTTCATAATTCGGAAGTTTGGCTTCGTGGTAGGCAAACGCCTGTGGGTTCAGGTCATCGTGCAGCTTTTTCACCTCATCGCCAACCGCCCACAGGATACCCCGCTCCAGCAACTGCTGAAAACCGGGCTGGCTCCAGGTGCGTTCGTCGTGACCGTAGGCCGTATAGAAAACCCGGCCTTTACCGTATTGCCGGGTCCAGGTGTAAGGTTCTTCTTTGGCTCCAGGTCGGTTAGACGCTGCAATGTCTTTTTCCTGGTCTGCTTTTATTTCCCGAACCGCAAGCACGTTGTTATCGGCCTGAAGATGGGAGTGTATATAGGTTTCATCGTATGCTTTAAACGAGGGCAAGCCCGCCACAATGGGATTGTTAGGCTGCGTAAACCGGGTTTGAATCGTATCCATCCGATGACGCCAGAACTGCCCGCCAACGACTTTATCGACGTATTCGGCAGAGTTCCGGAAACAGTAGGATGCACAATGAACGGGAATTATTCCCTTCCCCGACGAGACATAATCGAGCAGTGCTTTTTCCTGCGGTTGGGGAATACTGTCCCAGTTCGCAAAAATCAGTAAGCCGTCATACTTATTCAGATTTTCGGGATTGATATCTTCCAGTTTATCTGTATAGGTAATGTTGATGCCTTTATTTCCCAGCGCAGCCATCAGTTGAGGTACACGCTCAATTGGCTTGTGATGGCCATTATCGCCCAGGAACAGGATTTCGGTTCGACGCGGTTTAAGCGCTGTCTGGCGGGTAGAGGATTGATTGGCCGTCTGGCGGGCGCACTGAGTCAGCAGCCCTACAGTCAACAGGAAGAGAATTGTCTTTTTCATAGTTTAAACCGCATCGGCGGGCCGATAGAGAAACAAAGGTTGACGAGAATGAACCCTGGCTATTCGCCTTATGTGCGCCACTCGGCAACCCCTGCATTTGACCTTATATACTTCCAAAATCCGGTAACTTTATAAGCTGCCCACCCTGGAGGGCTGACTCGTGCGCCAGGATACCAACGCTCGTCCAGTTGGCCGACTGAGCCGCGTTGGGAAACGGATCACGGTCTTCGGCAATCGCGGACAGGAACTCATGAACCATATGCGGGTGTGACCCACCGTGCCCACCACCCTGGGTAAAGGATAAATGCTGCTGTTCGTCGGCGTCGTAAACGCCCTTCGTCGTAAAGCGCTGAATCTCTTCAGGAAGTAGCTTTGCATAATCGGGAACAGTCACTTTTTCCGGAATTTCCGGTTCTGGCTTCTTGGCCGTATGGATCACGGGCTGTTCGTCTTCAATGAGCTGCCATTCGAACGATTTTTTATCGCCATATACCTCGAAACTCTCGCGGTATTGCCGCGCTACGTCAAATAACGACCGATATACATAAGCCGACAAATCGCTGTTCCTGAATTTGATGTGCGCCGACTCGACCGCAAAGGGTGAGTTATGGATTTTTGCCAGCTCTTCCCGAATAGTACCAGACCCAAAGCAGGATACATAATCAGCTTCGAGTTTCAACAATCCCGCTACCGGGCCAACACAGTGCGTCGCATAATGCATGGGCGGTAAACCGGGCCAATAGTCGGGCCATCCGTCCATGTCCTGCTGATGGCTGGCTTTCAGGAATTGCACTTTCCCTAGCTCGCCATTTTCGTAGAGTTCTTTCACAAACAGAAACTCGCGGCTGTAGACCACCGTTTCCATCATCATGTATTTCTTGCCGGTTTCTTTGGTCGCCTTCACAATCTCCATACACTCCTCAACCGTGGTAGCCATCGGCACGGTACAGGCAACGTGCTTACCCGCCCGTAATGCTTTCAGACTTTGCTCAGCATGGTTTGGGATCGGGGAGTTGATATGAACAGCATCAACATCCGGATCGGCTAGCAAGTCATCGTAATTGCTATATCGTTTGTCAATACCATAGGCATTGCCAATCTCATTGAGCTTGTCAACATTACGCTGGCAGATGGCGTACATGTTTGCGTGCGGATGCCGCTGGTAAATCGGGATAAATTCGGCCCCAAATCCGAGGCCAACAATGGCGATGTTAATCATTTGTAAAGAGAGAACGAGTAATTGAGCGAACGGATAAATGAGTTAAGACGCGAATGCTTCGCTCTTTCGCTCATTTACCTGTTCAGTCTTTGTTTTTATAAAGGTTAATCCATCTACCGCCAATTGCTCGGGCGATTCAAACATGGGACGGAAAATATGGGTGGCCGCTGCCAGCTCTGGTGGATTTGGTCCGAAGGCTTCAATGGCAATCGGGCCGTTGTAGTCGACTTCCCGCAGGACATTAAACACCTCATCAAAGTTAATATGACCCTGACCGGGTGTTGAGCGATCATTCTCCGAAATCTGTACATGAACCAGATAGGGCGCTACTTTCCGTAAGGCATCGGCAATGTTCTTTTCTTCCATATTAGCATGAAAGGTATCAAAAGCAGCCTGGCAATTCGGATGATTAACCGCTTCTACGTAGCGAACGAGTTCGTCAGCACAGGTAAGCAGGTAGGTTTCGAACCGATTCAAATACTCAATAGCCAGTAAAACACCCTTGTCCTGTGCATACTCAGCGGCTTCGCGTATACCTTCTACCGACCAGTTCCATTCGTCAATGGTAGCGGGTTTGCCCGTAAAGGTTTTGAAACCAGCATAGAATGGGCCCATCAGAATCGTCGCACCGGCCAGAGAAGCACAGTCAATAATCTTCTTAAGGTAGTCAACACCAGCCCGACGTACGGATTCATCGCCACTGATCAGACTATACTCAGGCCCGCAAAGTGTACATGCCTGAACCTCCAGTCCCAATTCGGCCAGTTGCTGACCGATGCGCTTCCATTTGCCCGTTTCGGTATCATTGATCGGTATTTCAACGAAATCAAAGCCGCTCGTTTTTAGGAACAATAGCGTGCCTGAAAGGTCTTCGTCCATCGACATCGTCCAGACGAACATATTCATTCCTAGCTTATTCATATTCAGTCTCTAAAAAATTAAACAAATTTAAAGAGTAGTGAATAGAGAATCGCGGCTTTTATTAGCGAATACCGACTCTTTTTTTACACAAAACAGGAACTCAAGCCATTATTTACGTTAAAAAAGGAATAATTGAATGAAACAACCCCTCCGCAAAGACCTTGAGCCAGTTGCGACTTCATTCATTGTAAAGGAATTGATCGAACCTCATTTTGATCCGAACTGGCACTTCCATCCGCATTATCAGCTCTTTCTGGTAGAAGAAGGAACGGGCACCCGATTTATTGGCGATTCGATAAAACCATTTGGTCCTGGTGATCTGGTATTTCTTGGGCCAAATTTGCCACACCTCTGGCGTAGTGACCAGGCTTACTTTAACAAACAGTCGGGTTTAACCACCCGAGGTATAGTTGTTTATTTTTCTGAAGATTTTCTAGGCAATGATTTTTTCGGAAAGCAGGAAATGATGTTGTTGCGTCAGTTGCTGAACCATGCCCGGCAGGGACTTGAATGGAATGGTCCGACCCGTGCCCGAGCCGAAGCTGCGTTAAAAAACATGACAAAACAGCCAATGGGTTTCGATCGGGTCATTAGCCTGCTGACACTTCTGAACGACCTTTCTCACGCGTCAGATTATCGATACCTTACCAGTCCTGGCTACACAAATACGGTTAAACCGACCGAAACCGACCGTATGCAACTGGTCCATGATTATGTACTTGGCCATTTCCCAGATGACCTTAGTCTGGAAACGATTGCTGATCTGGCGGGTATGACCCCCCCGGCATTCTGTCGCTACTTCAAGGCGCGTGCCAATAAAACATTTTCGGAGTTTGTCTCCGAAGTCCGTATCGGTCATGCCTGTAAATTGCTTATCAACGGTAAATTGAGTGTAACACAGATCAGCTTTGAAAGTGGTTTTCGAACGCTATCGAACTTTAACCGACAATTTAAAGACATTACCGGACAGACGCCATCAGGTTATGTGAAGACGTATCGGCAATTGTAATTTTTAGTATATCAATCAGATTTTTTTGTTTTTAACCGATAAAATCCCCCCTAAGCCATTTACAAGTAGTCATTATGGCCAGTGGGTTAATCAGAATGTATAAGCGGCTATTCCTGTCTTTTTCGAGCGCCTTCCACTTAGTATAGAAAAGGAAAATGGCTCTGCTTTAGCTCCCAAATAAGCAAGGAGCGATCTGGAGACTAAACTTATTGAACGAGATAGTTCTTTACGATTGCAGCGATTTCCCGTTTAGCAGATGGATCGACCAAATGTGAAAAAACCCTCAAAAAAGAATTAGGTGCATACTTATCAGTACACACCCGATTCTTTACTACCAGTACTCTTCCAATTTATATTTTATACGTAATAATCATGAATGTGGCCAATTTAAACCTATAAGGTTTTTGAAACCTTATAGGTTTAAATTGGCCCAGCACTAGCATCATCTACACTTTATTAAGTTAATAGAGTGTCGTTGTCCCTACTGATTCGCGGACTGTGACGCCTTCCTGAATAAATGCCAGCAAATCATCATTCAGACGATCTTTTTCCGTTACGAATAGTCCGTGAGGAGCCTCGTCATAAATGATATAATGAGCGTTTGGCAAAGCATTCGCGGTTAATTCTCCCGACGATTCGATCGGTACTGTTTTGTCTGCATCGCCATGAATGATCAGGGTTGGCACGTGAATCTGAGTCAGGTCATTCCGAAAATCCGTTGTCGCAAATGAATTGGCACAATCGAGCGTAGCTTTGTGCGAAGCAACATAAGCCCGCGCAAAATCACCATCCAGATGAGCCTGGCTGACTGGTTTACTGATCAGATTTACACCGTAAAACTGCTTCCCAAACGTTTGTAGGAAATCGGCACGATCTTTCTGAATATTTTCCGTGATTTCGTCAAATACACGTTGATCTACCCCATCCGGATTATCGTCTGTTTTGAGTAGATAAGGCGTTACAGAGCTGATAAACGCTACTTTTGACACACGAGCTCCCCCATGACGGCTCATATACCGGGCCACCTCACCTCCCCCCATTGAAAAACCAACCAGCGTAACGTTTTGCAGATCGAGGGTATCAAGCACTGCCTTCAGGTCATCGGCAAGGGTATCATAATCATAGCCGTCCCAGGTTTGCGTGGATTTGCCAAAACCTCGTCGATCGTAGGCAATAACACGAAGACCGTGAGCAGGCAATTCGGCCAATTGATAATCCCACATTTCGTGGCTTAGCGGCCATCCATGAATCAATACAACGGTTGAACGAACATTGCTACCACCCAGATCCTGATAGAAAAGTTTAATGTCATTACCGGACGCATCCGTTCCTGCTTTAATGTAGCTCATAACGTTAAAAATGGCTTGTTGAGTTAAAATATCTTACTCTATTAGCTTACTCAACTATAGGCACAAAAAATAGTTTGCTCCGGATGGGTCATTTGGTTGTTTTTAATGATTGCTTTATCATTAGGGCATGAAACAATCACTTCTTACCCGATTAGCCAGCCAACCCGATGCACTGGATCATTTGTTACTGGGCCTGACTGAAGAGCAAATCCGGCAACGGCCCCCGTCTGGCAAATGGTCAATTTTTGAGAATCTGGCTCATCTGGGTCGTTATCAGGAAATCTTTACGGATCGGATTCAGCAAATTAACGAACAGGAAGTTCCATCATTTAGTCGGTATGTAGCCGACGAGGATCCCGGTTTTTCAGGTTGGACTCAGCTTTCGTTTGTAGAACTGATCGAGCGGATGCGGGGTGAGCGAGCCACATTAAATGCCTTTCTGAGCATTCTGCGGGAAGAAAATCTCACTCGTATTGGTTTGCATCCAGCCTATGGACCAATGACGCTGGAAGGATGGACCGAGTTTTTTCTGCTCCACGAAGCGCACCATTTCTTTGCCATTCTGCAAGTAGGTGGCGCCATTCGGACGAGTGCTCAACCCATGGGCTTTTAATGCTTAATAGAAGCGTTCGTAAACCTTGTCTCTGAGCTGTTGACTCAGGTGGCTACATGTTTCCTGATCAGGAATAGCAGGCTGCGACATTAGTTTCATCGGAATTTCAGTTCCGCCCAATCGATAAGGCGGTTGTCTGTAATCGAAGGCATTCACAGAAAATCCCTGTCGTTCGTAAAACTGGATTCTCCGCCTGCTCATGTCATCGGTGGGCAATTCTACTTCAAGGACAACATAGGAAGCATCCTGTTTCAGGAGAAGTTGTAACGCTTTTTGGCCGAGTTGCTGCCCACGCCTGTCAGGATCAATGGCAAAATGTTCGATATAGACCAGACTTTCCCACTGCCAATAGATAATAAATCCAACGGGATGCTCATCGTCGACCAGCGCAACGACGTGCATATCGGGGCAATTGAGAATCTGAAGCAGTTGGTCAAAACTACGCCTTTCCTCCACCGGGAAAGACTGCTCATACCAGGGTCGGATTTGAGTAAGGTAGGGGTGTTGGCCAATAATTCTCAAAAAGTACATAGCCTATTCCTTAACAACTGTATTCCCGGGAAGTAAACCGTTTTCTTTAAACGTTTTGAAAACGATTTACTTCCCGCCGAAATGTCTTAAAAAATATGGTGCTCACATCAGCACGCCCTGAAATACTTCATCCAGACGCGACACCGGCTTAATACTGATTTTATAGCCTTTCGTATCGAGCCCTTTCATGTTATATTTAGAGATAAAGATCTGTTTAAAACCCAGCTTTTCGGCCTCGGCAATGCGGGATTCTATTCGGCTCACTGCCCGAACCTCACCACCAAGGCCAATTTCGGCAGCAAAAGCAACCGATGGAGGTATGGCAATATCTTCGTAACTCGACACTACAGCCGCACACACGGCCAGGTCAATGGCTGGATCTTCGACGCGCAAGCCCCCGGCAATGTTGAGAAAGACATCTTGTTGCCCCAATCGAAAACCTCCGCGTTTTTCCAGAACAGCCAGTAGCATATTTAACCGCTTCGCATCAAAACCCGTGCTGCTCCGTTGCGGAGTTCCATACGTAGCTACACTTACCAGCGCCTGTGTTTCGATCATAAGTGGCCGATTGCCTTCCATCATTGAGCCAATCGTAACGCCACTCAACGCTTCATCGCGTTGCGAAATCAGAATTTCGGATGGGTTCGTTACCTGCCGAAGACCCGTGCCCAGCATTTCGTAAATACCCAGTTCGTCGGTACTACCAAACCGGTTTTTGGTGGTTCGGAGAATCCTATACGTTGTGTGACGATCTCCTTCGAACGTCAACACCGTATCGACCATGTGTTCCAGCACTTTAGGCCCTGCCAGTGAACCTTCTTTTGTGATATGCCCAATCATAAACACCGGAACCCCGCTTTCTTTGGCGTATTTCATAAACTCGGCAGTGCACTCCCGAACTTGCGAAACGCTGCCTGCACCCGATTCTACCAGCGACGATTGCATGGTTTGAATGGAGTCGATAATCAGAATTTCCGGCTCAAAATGTTCGACTACCCGAAAAATATTCTGCGTAGAGGTTTCGGTCATCACATGACAGTCACTCACTGGAACGTCCAGCCGTTCTGCCCGCATTTTTATCTGTTGTTCGCTCTCTTCACCGGATACGTATAAAACACGCATGTCGGCCAGGCTAAGCGCGATTTGCAACAATAGGGTAGACTTTCCGATACCCGGTTCTCCGCCAATAAGCACGAGTGATCCCGGTACGATTCCTCCGCCTAACACCCGATTCAGTTCAGCATCAATGGTATCAATTCGGGGCTGTTCTTCGTAATTGATGGCGTGAAGGGCCTTTGGCTTGGATGCAACCTTTACTCCTCCTGGGCCAGAAGACGGGCTACGCCAACCACCTTTGTCGGGTTCGTCTTTCTGAACAACCTCTTCTACATAGGTATTCCACTCCCCACACGATGGGCATCGTCCCAGCCATTTGGCCGACTGGTGGCCACAATTCTGACAGAAATAGGTGGTTCTAAGTTTGGCCATATTATCAGTTAACCCTGAGCAGAAAATAGAGTATCAACAAAAAAACAACGATTCATTAAACGTTGCAGCAGACTATTCATCCAAGTAACGATGCCCGCAAAACTGGCTGCTATTTACTGGTAACTGCTCTATTACGTAACGCCGTTTACTCGAAATAAGTTGGCTTTTTATACCGCTCCGGCTCAATTCACGTTAAACCCAATGGTTCATCTATTTTACAACCAGCTATGAAAAAGAACCTGATTTTTGCGGCATTTATGCTGCTTCCGGCTCTAACATTTGCCCAGGGCGGCTTCCAGATCGGGATTAAAGGGGGAGTTAATCTGTCCCGGCTCAGTTTTGGCAATTTTGTCACAACCGGCACTAACGCCAACGGTTCGCCAACGGCAAGCGTTGATGGACAGACATTCCGCGATAATCTGAGTGCCAGCCTCGATAGCAAAACGGGCACCTCGTTCGGGATTTACACTCGTTTCGGTAAAAATTTATTTCTTCAGCCTGAACTGTTGTACTCAACGAAAGCAGGCTCGTTCAACATTGTGCGCAACGGCGTTACAGAAAACGTGACCGTTAAAACCACCAGTTTCGATGTACCTATTTTGCTGGGGATCAAAGGTGGCCCAATTCGGGTAATGGCAGGCCCGATTATTTCGTTCCGGGTTAGCGATAATCAGAAATTAGGTGATGCCGTACGTCAATACACAAGCGGAACCCTGAATGATGCCTGGTCTCAGGCTTATTATGGTTACCAGGTTGGGGGCGGTCTGGACATTGGCTCCTTTGGTCTGGATGTCCGGTACGAAGGTAATCTGTCCGATATTGCGCAGATTGAAAACAGTGCCGGGAAATTCAGTCAGCGTCTGAATTCATGGCAGCTTACGCTAGCCTACCGGTTGTTTTAAGCTCACGGGAACCCTTAAACGCAATGAAGCGAAATCACACGATTTCGCTTCATTGCGTTTAAGGGTTATGCTGCATAAAAAAACAGAACCGTTGCCGTCCACTCTTATCAGGAGCCCGCGGCAACGGTTGTTCTTTCAATTAACCCACTAAATTATTATGCAGTAAATGGCCGTTCTCTCCAATTGAGTAAAATGGGCCGTTACGTTTAGTTAAGCAGTCTTTGCCAGAATTGTGTCAGTTGCAAAGAAATGTCTTTCATCCGACGACGTGAGATTGCCACCTCACGGCCATCAGCCAGTTGAACCTGGCGTTCTTTGTTAAAAACGCTGCGCTGTACGTAGGCAAGGTTTACAATGTATGATTTATGAATACGAAGAAACATCGACCCATCCAGCGTTTTTTCAAACTCCTTCAGTGTTTTGGAGACCAGGTATTTTTTGCGATCCCGGGTAAACAGGAATGTGTAATTTCCTTCTCCCTGCAGACACAAAACATCATCTACGGAGATAAAAATGGTGCGGTTCAGATAAGGCAAAGCGATTCGCTGTGAGCCCCGCTGATAAGAGGCTGGAAACTGGGGAACTATAGCGAGTGGCTGAACAGATGAGAAAATAGTGGCTTCCATATCGAATATGTTTTTGGTTCAGTGTTTTGGCTCTTGATTGATGAAACAAAACTACCTTCTTCGTATGGGTTCCAAAATAAATGGCTTGATTACCAACCCCTGCCTTTCATCGGCAAACGTTTGATAATCAAGCCACTATTCTTATATACATTAAAATCTTTAAGTGAATGTACCCAACTTAATACGTAAAACTACGCAGTCGAGCAAATGGGAGGCATACGGGCTACTGATAGGGGAAATAACCTCCTGATAGCCTCAGTTCAATCCTACAGGTTGAAAATCACGAATACGATCCATAAACATCTGCGCCCGGCGACGTGAAATTTTCACCTGCTGGCCATCCGTCAATTCCAGCTCTCCCTCCTTTTTCACAAAGAATTTGCGTACGAAACCAAGATTGACAATGCACGATTTATGAACCCGAACAAATGCCTGACCGTCGAGCAGGGTTTCGTACTCTTTCAGCGTGCGTGACACTAACATTTTGGTACCATCTTTCAGGAAAAAATTAGTGTAATTTCCACAGCCCTCCAGGCGTACGATTTCGTCTACTGAAACAGTGCGTTTACGGTCGTAAAATGGGATGAGTAATTTCTGCAAACAAGTGGAGTCGGCAATTTTTTCCACACTTTTGTGGAACGGCATAGACATGGGATCAAAAATTGAGTCATTGGCGAATGTTTTCATAGCCGCTGTAAGTGAGGTTTGATGATTACGATTTTAATATTGAAATTCAGGTACTTACTACGCCGACACGTTGGCAAAAGCTGTTGTTTCAACGCATATTCTACTGAGTATTGTCACAACAATCAGACCTACTTGGCACTGCTGACGATAATTTCTTCATATTATTTTATAATTCACTATTTTTCAGTGTGGTTTTGCCGCTTACTCAACAAAATTTAACGAATTATTTTAGCGACATTTATAGCCTGAATTCCCCACTGTTAAGCAATAAAAACCTCAATCAGTGAGTAAGGCAGGCAACTAAAACGTATGCTCTGCCCGGTTTTACGTACCTTTGCCCCTAAAAGACTGATCAACCTGTAGCTTATGCTGGAGAACGTTAAAGCCATATACGAAGAGATTAATCAATATAGCGTCGCATCGAAAGAGCAACTAGAACTGTTTCGAATGCGGTTTATCAGTCGGAAAGGCGTAATAACTGAATTGTTTGAAGGGCTGAAAAATATTCCGGCAACTGACCGACGCGCCGTCGGGCAAGAGTTGAATGGCCTCAAGAACTTTGCACAGGAGCGATTTGAATCGTTCAGTCAATTGGTAGAAGAACAGCAGGCATCGGCCAATAGCGCCCCTCCCGTTGATCTAACGCTACCAACCGTTCCGAACCTGACCGGCACACAACACCCATTAAGTTTAGTCAAACAGCGGATTATCCAGATCTTTGAGCGGATCGGATTCAACGTGGCCGACGGTCCCGAAATCGAATCAGACTGGTATAACTTCGGTGCCCTGAACTTCCCCGACAATCACCCTGCGCGTGATATGCAGGACACGTTTTTTGTCGAGAAAAAAGACAATAACCCATCGGGCGATATGCTGCTGCGGACTCATACGTCTAACGTGCAGATAAGGCTGATGGAGCACCAGAAACCACCAATCCGATCGATCATGCCGGGTCGCGTTTACCGCAACGAAACAATTTCGGCTCGGGCGCACTGCATGTTCCATCAGGTAGAAGGTATTTATATCGACCGTAATGTAGGTTTCAAAGACTTAAAAGATACGCTTTATCATTTCGTGAAAGAGATGTTCGAGCCCGGCACTCAGATCCGGTTCCGGCCATCTTATTTTCCTTTTACGGAGCCAAGTGCCGAAATTGACATCTCCTGCCAGATTTGTGGTGGTTCGGGTTGTAACATCTGTAAGCACTCTGGTTGGGTCGAAATTGCGGGCTCTGGTATGGTAGACCCTCAGGTAATTGCGAACTGTGGCATCGACCCGGAGGAATATACTGGTTTTGCTTTCGGTATGGGTATCGAACGGATTACGCAATTGAAGTATGTAGTCAATGACCTACGCCTGTACACCGAAAACGACGTTCGATTCCTAAGACAATTTGAAGGACTCTAAATTAATGACTGACTGATTGATTGACTGATTGAATAAAACGCGCATTGGCTATTCACTCATTCATTCAGTCATTCACTCAATCATTATGAACCCCATTCGTCTTTCTGACCTAGCCTTTACACTCGAAGCCGTTATAGACGACGCTTTCGGGCAGAAACCGGTATGGGTCATAGCCGAGACGAGTGATATCAAAAATTACCCTGACCGGGGCTATTGCTTTCTGACGCTGGTTGAACGCGATACGTCTGGCACGTCGGCGGGTCGGGAAACACTCGCTAAACTTGATGCCTGCATCTGGCGACGGAACTACCACACAATCAACGATTTCGAGAATGCTACGGGCGTAGCTTTTGCCCGTAATATTCAATTATTGCTCCTTGTATCGGTGGGTTTCAGTCCGGTTTATGGCTTACGGCTTGAAATTCTTAAAATTGACCCCTCCTATACGCTCGGGAATCTGGAGCGAGAGCGTCAGGCTGTTCTGGATGCGCTTGTCCTGAATCACCCGGATCTGGTCTGGCTCGAAGCGGGTCAGTATATTACGGCCAACCAGTTATTGCCCCGTCCGGCTGTAATGCAACGAATTGCCCTTATTGCGGCTCCCGGCTCCGACGGCTGGCGTGATTTCCGGCATGAGCTCGCGCAAAATCCGTTCGGCTATGATTTCGTGGTCGATGAATACCTGACGCAGGTACAGGGAAAAGGAGCCGAAAAAGCGATTTGCGACCAACTGGAACGTATTCGAACGAGCAACATAGCCTATGATTCCGTTGTGATCGTACGCGGTGGTGGCTCACAACTGGATTTCGGTTCATTTGATACGTACCTGATGGGGCAAACGGTGGCCGGTTTTAGCATTCCAATTCTGGCGGGTATCGGCCACGAACGCAATGTGAGTATTACTGATTTGCTCTGCCACGAAAGCGTGAAAACGCCAACCAAAGCAGCTGCGTTTCTGATTGAACACAATCGGCAGTTTGAAGAAAGCTGCCTGCTCCTTCGGGATCGTTTGGTGCTGGTTGCCCGTGAGGCTCTGCAAACTGCCCGCGAACAATTAGACGCTGAAACGGAGCGGTTACGATTTGTTATGCATAACTTTTTTCGTGACTGCCACACCGATCTGACAGAAAAAGCAGTTACCATTCGCCATCTCGATCCGTCTAATGTACTTCGGCGCGGTTATGCTCTCGTTCTGCGCAACGGCCATATTTTAACCAAAAGTACGGGCATCCAATCTGGCGAAACCCTCCAGATACAGATGAATGACGGTAGCATTAACGTAATAAGCAAGCAGTCTTCAGTCCTCAGTGAGCACTAGTCTGCCTACTAAAACCAGATATATGACCTATCAGGAAGCTTATGACCAACTTGCCACGTTGGTTGATGAAATTGAAAATGACCAGGTTCCACTCGATGAGCTACCCGGAAAAATTCGGTTAGCGACCGAACTGATCACATTTTGTCAAAATCGGCTTCGGGATGTCGAAACAGAGTACCAGGAAGTGATTGAACGGTTGCCTAAGCGATAAAATCAGGAATTTTATCCTGAAGTCTTATGCGACCTTTGCTAAACCTTCCCTAATTTTATCGCCGGGGTAAAATCCCCTGGGGCATTTTTGTGCTAGTTTTCGGATGTGATGTAAGTAAGAGCCCCCACTTTCTGCCTGATTGAAACTTTTTATATGAATTTGTTTGCCACGTTAAATGAAGTACTGAATTCGGACGTTCTGACACGGATTGCCTCCTATGTTGACGAGCCGACCGAAAAAACGAACAAGGCTGTCAATGGCCTTGTGTATACAATTGTTGGTGGTCTGATGAAACGGACTACAACCGAAATTGGTGTCAATCAGCTCTTTAACCATATTCAGAAAGGCCGTTACGACGGTACTCTAACCGATAATCTGGCCACCGTTTTACGTGATCCCAGCCAAACCAACGCACTAATCACGCAGGGTGATGAAGTGATCAGTCATTTGCTACCGGCCATGAAAAGCTCGATTGGTAGTATGATTTCTGGTTACGCAGGCATTCGTAACTCATCGGCAATTTCGCTGTTAGGCCTTACGAGCACCATTGTTTTGCATGTATTGGGCAAACAGGTAAAAGACAGAAAACTAGATGCCGATGGCCTGGCTGCTTCGCTGTTCACAGAACGGGAAGCATTCGTCAATGCAGTGCCAGAAGAGTTTATGCCCCGGCTCGTCGAAAAGGTTGGTCTTCAGCAGGTTGTAAGCGGTCTGGCAACTCCGGCCCGACGCAACGTGACAGAGGGCCCCGGCCGTTCTGTTTCGAATGGGTCCGGCTCAACAGCACGATCAACAGCTACGGTTAATCGACCCTCCGTAAGCTATGACCCTGTCGATGAATCAGATACTGATAACGGCGCATTGACTAAATGGGGAATGGGTGCCCTGCTGGCTGTGGCTCTTGGTATTGGTGGTTATTATGTATTCCAGAACACCAAAAACCATTCGGCAACGTCAGAAGAAGCAAGCGACGTGACAACAATCACGAGCGATACGATCCAGGCAGATACGGTAACCCGGTCATTAGCCGTACCGATCGATACGACGGCGAAACCGAAACCCAAAGTAACACCCCCTACTGCAGCCACAGCCGTATCGCCCGCGCAACCGGGTGCACTGGCAGGAAATCTGACTCAGCTGATGACGCCCTACCTCGGTAATGCAGCGTTGCCAAAGGGTAAAATTTTCCCGCTGGCAGGCGTATCTTTTTATCCAGGTTCCCTATCATTGACGGCTGGCTCACAGGCAACTATAGGCGAGCTGGCAACCTTGCTGAAAACATATCCACAGTTACAAATTCAGCTCGTCGGTTATGCAAATGATGCACAGTTGGGCACTGGCACTACCAACAAAAGCTTATCCTTCAAGCGTGTCAATCAAATCAAACAGCAACTGATGTCATCAGGCATCGATTTCGTCCGGATCGACGCCATTGGACGCGGTACTGGCGTACCTAAGAATGACACGTCCGGTATAGTCCGCCCTGCCCTCCGCAAAATTGATGTGAAAGTCGTTGTGAAGTAACGTACCTAATTGTGTCGATAGTTAATTGAGCTAACTCGATTCTGCTTCTGCTGATTAGCCCAATTAACTATTGACCACGATCACCAAACAACTTTATTACCGTCGGGTTGACTAATAGAAACCTAATTAGTTTACTCAACCATGACGACGGAAACTGGAAAAACAGCCCTTATTACTGGGGCATCAAGCGGTATCGGACGAGAATTGGCGACCTTGTTTGCCAGGGATGGCTATAATCTCGTATTGGTAGCCCGCAGCGAAGACAAACTACAGGATTTAGCGGATAAATTCAGGCAACAGTTCGGCACAACATCCATTACAGTCATTGAAAAAGACCTGTCGAACCCTGAAGCACCACAGGAAATTTACGATGAAGTCAATCGCCAGAATATCACCGTTAATACGCTGGTCAATAATGCAGGTTTTGGTGAATATGGCAAGTTCGCGACCGAGACAGATTTACAGAAAGAGCTGAGTGTCATTCAGGTCAACCTAACGGCGCTCGTTCACCTGACGAAGCTGTTTCTGAAAGATATGGTAGCGCGCAATGAAGGCAAAATCCTGATGCTCGGTTCAATTGCCTCTATTATGCCTAATCCGCTCATGGCTGTATACGGAGCTACGAAATCATTCATCTATTCGTTTTCAGAAGCTTTGCGCAACGAAGTAAATGATACCGACATCACCATTACGGTATTGATGCCCCCCGCAACCGATACGGACTTCTTCAATAAAGCAGGGGCCATGAACACTGTAGCGCAGGAGCAGGCACGCTCGATGGACCCGGCTGATGTGGCTAAAGAAGGTTATCAGGCGCTTATGAAAGGCAAAGACAAAGCAATTGCTGGCTTCTCGACCAAAGTGCAGGCTGCCACATTTCGCGTGTTACCCGATTCGGTCGTTAGTCAGGCCGCGCGATCGCAGATGAAAGATGTAGCCGAAGCCGAACAGGATAAAAAACCGTCGACGCTGGTCCTGGGAATCGGTCTTGCCGCAGTCGCCCTTGCCGGTATTGTCATTGCCTCCCGGTATAAAAATCACAATGGCTGGGCCGAAGGTGTCAATCTGGGCAATGCCATCGACCGGGTTCGCTATCGGTATAAAGCCGGGCAAGCTGTTGGCTCGGCCAAAGACGCTATTAAATCAGTCATTGATTCCGTGGCGAATGCCGTTTCCACTACTAAGTCCAAAGCAGAAGAGGCTTTGGTCTAACGAATCTGAATGGATCAATAAAAAGCCTTCCCAAGTAACGTGGAGGGCTTTTTATTGATCATCGATTGCCAGGAAATTTAGAAAAAACCTTACTGATGGCTTCTCCAATTTGAACCGGTGTTACCTGCTGTCGGTTTAACACACTCGATATGGCTACATCCCAAATAAGCGCATTACGCTGAGCATCCACAATATGTAAATTGACCGTTCCTTCCTGATACGTACCAACCGGCACCTCCTGGCTTCGCCATTGATAGCGCCGTTGACCAATATAAAGTGGAGCCTCATTAATTGTCGTTTGGCGAGTCTGTGTTTTATCTTTCACAACAGCACCAATATTTACGAGTAAATCCGGATTATCCTTTGTTTGCTGATACCCCCGATTGGCCAGCTCAGTAGCTACCGTCCGTTTTATCTGCTCGACCGTTGCCTGATAGGCCTCGCGGGGTGAAGGGTCGATGCGATTGGTATCGACAAAAGCAAAGGTTCGATAAGCCGACCAGGTTGCTGCCTTATCGGCCTGATTCCGGGTAATCCGGTAAGATGAACAACCTGTAAGAATAGCAATAATCAAAAGTCCAGTGAGCGTTTTCATAGTAGTATTTGTTTTAACAGCGGATTTTCACATTCAGTATTATCGCAAACTATAGAGCCATCCGTTTTTACGAATCGTTGAACTAACTGTGGCACAGTAGTTTGCAATAATCCTTTCGTTAACAATTCTTCTTAACGAAGTTTCAGCAAAAGCAGCTAATTCTCCCCTACAATTTGCCAAAAATCTGGTTGGCAAATAACTAATTGCCATCGCTTAACACCGAATAATCAAAACAACTTTAAGCGTCCGTAGTTCAATAGGTTACTCACTAACCATTCAAACGTTATGAATGCAGAAACAGGAAAAACTGCTCTGATTACAGGTGCCTCTAGCGGAATTGGCCAGGAATTGGCCAAACTTTTTGCTCAGGATGGCTATAATTTAGTGCTGGTCGCTCGTAGCGACGATACACTGGATCGGCTGGCAGATGTGTTCAAAAGTAATTATGGCACTCAACAGATAACCGTCATCAAAAAAGACCTGGCCGAAGAAGATGCCGCACAGGACGTCTACAATCAGGTTAAGGCCAAGGACATAACGGTCAATGTGCTGGTCAATGATGCCGGTGTGGGTTTGTATGGCCTGTTTGCTACGGATACGGACTGGGAACGCGAAAAAGCCATGATTCATCTCAACGTGCTGTCCCTTACCCAGATGACCAAGTTGTTTCTGTACGATATGCTGGCTCGCAACGAGGGCAAAATCCTGAACCTAGCTTCGCTTCTATCCATTACGCCTACGCCCCTGATGGCCGTTTATGCCGGAACCAAGGCGTATGTGTATAACTTCACCCAGTCGTTGGTCAACGAGTTAAAAGAGACCAATGTGACCATTACGGCTCTGTTACCAAATGCTACGGATACTGACTTTTTCAATAAAGCGGGTGCCGAAAATACAAAGGTAACCGACGAAGTACAGGACCCTGTCATGGTGGCTAAAGATGGTTATGAAGCGCTGATGGCTGGTAAAGCTAAAGTTGTTCCGGGTGGCTTGAAAAACAAATCGTATGAGGTATTGGCCTACGTTGCCCCTCAGGAAGCACTGGCTTCGCTTATGCACGGCAAAATGTCGCAGAAACCACAGCCGGAGCCTGAAAATCAGGACGATAAATCATCAGCTTTGACCTGGGGAATTGGTTTCGGCATTGCGGTGCTGGCCGGTATTGCTTTGGCAGTTGCCTATAACAATACCAGCGCTGTTGACAAAGCACGCTACCGGTACAAGGCCAAATCTGCGGGGAATGCCCTATCTGATGCGTTATCGTCGGTATCCGATAGCCTGTCATCCGTTTTAGATTCCGTCGTTGATGTTTATCAGACGGCCAGATCAAAGGCAGAACAACTTGTCCCGAGGGAGGAAGAAGTAGAAGAAGAGGTCGCTGCATAACCGAAGGCCGGTTCAGTAAAGCGTGTCATGCTTCCTGAGTATAAATTCTGTTAACTGGATCAATCCAGCACTTTTTTAGTACGCCAGAAAGTCAGGCTCACAAGGAAATAAGCTATCAACTGAATTACCTCTTTTGTGAACCTGACTTCCTGCTGCGCTTTGTGTTCCTAATAAAACTCTGTCATGAAAAATTCATCGTTTTGGCGTATTGCCACGGCTGCATTTGCGGTTGGCAGTATACTTTACACAACACTATCAAGCAGTAAATCCCGTCAGCAGAGTCGGGAACGCCAGCAGGACAACCCCGATGGCTCAGAATATGAGTACGACGTTCCGGTCGAATACCAGGATGTCTTCGAGAAAAATATGATCGTTCCGGCAGGCTGGGCTTTTGGCGTAGTCTGGTCAACGATTTATTCAGGATTAGGTGCCCTGCTTGTTCATCAGGCGCTACCTTCTCAGGAATACAATCCCCGCTATACGAAAGCACTCCCGTGGTGGTTATCCAGTTGGACGCTTAATGCCCTTTTCGGTCGTTTCTTTTCGCAGAATGATCCGCAAAGCATCGTTATCTCCGATCTGATTACTAAGTTTAATTTGCCCGCTGCATTAGCCCTCCACCACAGTCTGGAGATTGGCAAAACGGATGTGCCTGTTCCTGAAAAATACCTTCGTATTCCCGTAAGCCTTTATGCGGGCTGGCTGACAGCGGCTACGGTTGTTGGCACTCCGAATACATTATTGACTATCGGTGGCTGGAAGCCCGACGAAGAACGGGACGAACCGGTTGCCGCTGGCATTTTAAGCGCCACAGCCGGAGCAGGTTACTTTATTGCCCGACGGCTCAATGACCCGTGGTATATGGTACCATTTGTAGCCGGTTTTGGTGGCATTGCCACTCGCCAATGGAACAAACAACCGGTTGTTGGCTGGGCAGCTGCGTGCCTCGCAGCCGCTTATGTAGGCTTATTAGCTTACTGGCTCCCTAAAGGCAAGTTCCATGACTATGATCGAATCGTTGTTCACGATGCTGAAGCCGAAGTAGTTGCGGAACAAATCGAAACGTCAGAACCGCACCAGGCCGAAATTGTACGGGAACGGATGAAACCCATAGAAGCCGAAAGTCTGGATTAGCCAATAGAAAACGAATGGAAAGCCGCTTTGTGAAAACAGGGCGGCTTTTGGCTTTATTAGCCTATTCTTGCCATTTTGTCTCTTTATTGGCAAGAAACAGTGTTTTTTCCGCCAAAATGTCCGAAAAAACACCTCGGCCCGTGATTTGTTAACGTATAGGCATACAGTAGCAACCTAACCTGATACTGACATGGACTTTAAAAATTACACCGTAAAAGCACAGGAGGTCGTTCAGAAGGCATCGGAGATTGCCCTCGGCAACGGCCAGCAAGCCATCGAAACGGGGCATCTGCTCCAGGCTATTCTTTCAGAAGACGAAAACGTGATTGGTTTCATTGCCAAAAAGCTTGACATCAATTTACCCAATACAAGTAGTGCCCTCCAGGCCATTCTGACCACATATCCTAAAGTTTCTGGGGGCAATGGTAGTGTGTACCTCAGTAATGACACAGCCGCAGCACTGGCCAAAGCCAGCAACTACACCAAAGAATTTGGCGACGAATTCGTGAGCGTTGAGCTGATGTTACTTGGTCTTATGGGAGGTAAGGATCAAATTGCAACCTTATTGAAAGATGCCGGTTTCAGCGAAAAGCAAACGAAAGCGGCTATTAACGAACTTAGAAAAGGAAATTCCGTGAAAAATCAAAACGCCGAGGCAACGTACCAATCGCTCGAACGGTACAGCGTTAACCTGAACGAACGCGCCCGCATGGGTAAGATCGATCCGGTGATTGGCCGAGACGAAGAAATCCGACGTGTGCTCCAGATTCTGAGCCGCCGGACCAAAAACAACCCGATTCTGCTCGGTGAGCCGGGCGTCGGTAAAACCGCCATTGTTGAAGGGCTTGCCCAACGCATCGTATCAGGCGACGTTCCTGAAAACCTGAAATCTAAAACACTCGTCTCGCTCGACATGGGCCTCCTTATTGCGGGTGCCAAATATAAAGGCGAATTCGAAGAACGGCTAAAATCCGTCATCAAAGAGGTAACCGACTCCGATGGACAGATTATTCTCTTTATTGACGAGATTCACACGCTCATTGGCGCGGGTGCCGGTGGAGAAGGCGCTATGGACGCAGCCAACCTCCTGAAACCAGCGCTGTCGCGCGGTGAACTCCATACTATTGGGGCGACAACACTCAAGGAATACCAGAAATACATCGAGAAAGACAAGGCGCTCGAACGACGGTTCCAGGCCGTAATGGTCGATGAACCTGACATGCCCGACGCTATATCTATTCTTCGCGGTATCAAGGAAAAATACGAATTACACCACGGCGTTCGGATCAAAGACGACGCGGTCATTGCTGCCGTTGAACTCTCGACTCGCTACATTACTGACCGTTTTCTGCCCGACAAAGCCATTGATCTTATGGACGAAGCGGCCGCTAAACTTCGGCTCGAAATGGACTCCGTGCCTGAAGAACTCGACGAGTTGAATCGGCGCATCATGCAATTGGAAATTGAACGGGAGGCTATTCGTCGTGAAAACGACAGAGAGAAAGAAACGCTGCTAAATAAGCAGATTGAAGACCTTAGCGAACAGCGTAACAGTCTAAAAGCCAAGTGGGAAACCGAAAAAGCGTCGGTAAACGAAAGTCGTACGTTAAAAGAACAACTCGATAAACTCCGTCTGGAAGCTGAACAGGCCGAACGTGCAGGTGATTATGGTAAAGTAGCCGAAATTCGCTACGGACGCATTCCTGAGATCGAAACGAAACTAAATGCGCTGACTAAAGAGGGCACAGATAACGGTTCATCGGATCGAATGATGCAGGAAGAAGTTACTGCTGAGGACATTGCCGAAGTTGTTGCCAAATGGACAGGTATTCCGGTTTCGAAGATGCTGCAAAGTGATCGCGAGAAGCTGCTCAGTCTGGAAAAAGAACTTGGCAAGCGTGTAGCAGGTCAGGCTGAAGCTATTGAAGTGGTTGCTGACGCGGTGCGTCGAAGCCGGGCCGGTATGCAGGACCCCAAACGTCCGATCGGTTCATTTATCTTCCTTGGTACAACGGGGGTTGGTAAAACGGAAGTGGCCCGGACTCTGGCCGAGTACCTGTTCAATGATGAGAATGCGATGATTCGGATTGATATGTCGGAGTATCAGGAACGCCATGCCGTAAGCCGGTTAATTGGTGCCCCTCCGGGATACGTCGGTTACGACGAAGGCGGTCAACTGACCGAGGCTGTACGTCGGAAACCCTATTCGGTGGTATTGCTTGACGAGATCGAAAAAGCGCATCCTGATGTCTGGAACATTCTGTTGCAAGTGCTCGACGAGGGTCGTCTGACCGACAACAAAGGTCGCGTGGCCAACTTCAAGAACACGATCATCATCATGACCTCCAACATCGGTAGTCATTTAATTCAGGAGAAATTCGCCGAAGATGAAGGCTGGAACCACACCCTGGTGCTGGAAGAAGCCAAGTCGGCAGTCATGGACTTATTGCGGCAAACCATCCGGCCAGAGTTTCTGAACCGGATTGATGAGATCGTGATGTTCGAGCCACTAACGAAGCAGAATATTCGCAAGATTGTGGACATCCAGTTCAATGTGATCAGGAAACGTCTGGCCGAAAACGGTGTTCAACTCGACGCTACCGATGAAGCCCTAAACAAGCTTGCCGAAGAAGGGTTCGACCCGCAGTTTGGTGCCCGGCCGCTGAAGCGTGTTTTGCAACGCCGGGTGCTCAACGAACTTTCGAAAGCAATCCTGTCGGGTGAAGTCAAAAAAGAATCGGTTGTGCTGATGGAATTGAATCACGATGGTGAGATCGCCTTCACCAATCTAGACGCGGAAATAGAGTTATAAGTGCAGGTTTCATTGTCCAGGGCAAACCGCCCGGCTGCTCAAAGGTAGCCGGGCGGTTTTGTTTGATTCTACTTATATTTGTTAGCAAATGCATTCATTTATATGCACGATGAATAGTAAGTACGGAGTACTAAAAAGTATCAGTTAGTATGTCTGGCGAGGTTGTATTCATCGAGTTCTCGGGATCGTTTCTAAAGAGCGAGGTAAAAAAAGGAATAGTTCGTTCTGATAAAACTGAATTATGCCAGCAAGATTGACTGGCCAGCCGTATAGTATGGCTTGAATCAACATTACCGAAAAACCGTTATTTTCACTTTACAACTATATCATGTCAAGTACAGCTAAACTTACTAACCTTCAGTTAGAGTTATTGCAAACATTTGCATATACGCTGTCGGATGAACAACTCATTGAAATTCGTCAATTGCTGGCCCAGTACTTTTTAGACAAAGCCGATGCCGAAATGGACAACCTTTGGAAAGAAAAAAACTGGAATGCAGCCACTATTGACGAGTGGGCAAAAGGGCATGAGCGTACACCGTATAATCCTCAACCATGAGGATTGTTATTGACACAAACGTCTTACTGGCTGCTCTTCCTAAGGCATCACGTTACAGAGCTATTATTACTGCATTAGCTCTCGGAAAAATCGAATTGGTGGTAAGCACATCTATTTTGCTCGAATATCAGGAAATACTAGCTCGCAAGACAAACGCAGTTGTTGCCAATAATTTTCTGGAATTCCTAACAAAATTGCCGGGTGTGATTCGTATTGATACGCCGTTTACATGGGGAATCATTGAGATCGACCCAGATGACAACAAGTTTATTGATGCAGGTTTAATGGCCGGAGCCGATTACATTATCACGTATGATGTACACTTCGACGTTGTCAAATTGCATCCGTTTCCATCGATTGGCGTTCTGAATCCCGATGAATTTTTGGTATTACTGGCAACTAGTTAACTTGGCTTCTCTCGTTACCAAAGTATATGCCAGATAATACTTTTTATACAGCTCTACTCGTATGAGATCAAAATCGGTTGTGCTGATGGAATTGAATCACGATGGCGAGATCGCCTTCACCAATCTAGACGCGGAAATAGAGTTATAAGTGCAGGTTTCATTGTCCAGGGCAAACCGCCCGGCTGCTCAGAGGTAGCCGGGCGGTTTTGTTATACTTATACATAAAGCACATGATTATGAGAAGAAAGCGACTTCATCCTATAACCTATCATGTGAAAATTATATTGAAAAAGCATTTTTTAACCATTGTAGCTTAAAAAATATGCCGAACTCCGATTGAGTTATTACATTTATTTTTTAGTCGGCTCATTTGGATTTGCTTGGTTTCGAATCTTACATAACTCAAGTCCGTTATATTCATGAAAAGTTAAGCATTATGGTCACTGAAAAATTAAGCCCACTTCAATTAGAACTGCTGAAGGTCTATTCGTTCCAGCCTTCCGACGAAGATTTGCAGGCTATAAAAAAAATATTGGCTGAGTATTTTTCTAATAAACAAGTAGGTAACCTGGCTAAAGCCGAGGAAGAAAAAGGCATTTCACAGGATGATTTAGATCGTTGGCTAAATGAATAGACTACGTCTCGTTCTGGATACCAATGTTTTCTTAGTTTCACTTGCTCCGCAATACAAATACCACTGGATTTACGAATGCATTCTAAAGAATAAGTTTGATTTATGCCTGTCAACCGAAATTCTGTTGGAATATGAAGAGGTTATTCAGCAGCGCTACGGCTTAAACGTTACTGACGCCAAACTAAGCTACTTGCTTTTGCTGCCTAATGTTCATGTTGTTGAGCCGTTGTATCGATAGAATCTCATTGAGGGCGATAAGGATGACAATAAATTTGTAGACTGTTTTGTGGCTGCCAATGCAGACTATATTGTTGGGAATGATCGTCACTTCAACGGATTAAACGACATTGATTTCCCTCCCATACGAGTTTTAAGGTACGAAGAGTTTGAATCAGTTTACAAGATTATCTTGCTGGCTTCATAGGCTACCTATGAAGCCAGCAACAAAAAACGGACTAAAGTAAACCTTTCTGGCATTGTGAAATAAAACAAAAAAAGCACCCCGCGATGGAGTGCTTTTCTGCTTTAAAACAATATTAACTTACCGTCGGCGTCCGAACAGGCGTAACATGTAAAGAAACATATTGATAAAATCCAGGTAGAGACGCAGCGCCCCCATGATGGCTTCTTTTCGATCTTCATCGGTGCCCGCATTACCAACGATGTTCATTTCTTTGATCTTCTGCGTGTCATATGCGGTCAGTCCGACAAAGATCAGAACACCAGCGTACGTTGCAATCCAGTAGAGCGTCTCGTTCTGCCAGAACAGATTCACAACCGAAGCAATGATCAAACCGATTAGGGCCATCATTAGAAAACCTCCCCAGGATGTCAGATCGCGTTTGGTGAAATAACCGTAAGCACTCATTGCCCCAAATGTTCCGGCCGTTACGAAGAAGGTAGATGCAATCGAACCACCCGTATAAAGCAGAAAGATACACGACAGCGTTAAACCGTTCATAACGGCATAACCCAGAAACATAGCCATCGCCATTTGGGCAGAAACGCGCTGCACAGCCGCCGAAAGATACATAACCAGCAGCACCTCACCGATCAGCAACCCGTAGAAAACCAGTCGGTTACCAAAAATCAATTCAAGAACGGCGGGCGAACTAGCTACCCAAATCGAAATGGTTGCGGTAACGAGTAACGCTACAGTCATCCAGCCGTAGACCTGGGTCATGAAGGCAGCCTGCTCCTGTTTAATCTGCTCGGCCGTTAGTGAAGGGTGGTGCTGTTCAGGATAGGATTGAGACTCCATAGTGAATTTATTCGTTTAGGCCAGAAAGTAAATTAATCGTCACGATATAAGCAAGTTGCCAGCTTACTGAGACTTGAAACTAGAAGTAATCCTGGCTTTCCTGAACGCTTTGAACTCCAGGGTAATTGTCAGCGACCAATACAAAAAAAGCCGGAACTTCAGTAGCTCCGGCTTGCACAAAATTATCTTTTAATAGCCTAAATAACAGGCTTAAATTTACTGTAAATTAGCGTCTTCACGGCTGTTGAAGGTATCGCCCTGGTTAATATCACCCGTCTTCAACCCTTTTTTAAACCAGTATACACGCTGCGCAGAACTGCCATGTGTAAAGGCATCAGGAACTACGCGCCCCTGCGTTTGCTCCTGAATGCGGTCGTCGCCAATGGCGTTGGCAGCGGTAAGGGCTTCTTCAACATCACCCGGCTCAAAATCAAAGCTCTTTCCCTGCGCATGATGTGCCCACACACCCGCAAAGAAATCAGCCTGTAGCTCAAGCCGAACGGATACTTTGTTGTACTCCCGTTCGCTTAATCGCTCACGAAGCGCGTCGACTTTATCCATAATACCCAACTGTTTTTGCACATGGTGACCGACTTCATGGGCCACAACATAAGCCATTGCAAAATCGCCGGGAGCGCCAAAGCGCTTACTGAGTTCATCGTAAAATGACAGGTCGATGTAAAGCTTCTGGTCACCAGGGCAGTAAAATGGTCCAGATGATTCCGAGGCCGTACCACAACCCGACTGGGTCATTTGCCGGAACATAACCAGCGTTGGTTTTCGATACTGTGCCCCTTGATCGGCAAACAATTTCGTCCAGATATCTTCCGTACTACCCAGTACTTTCCGCGTAAAACTGGCTGCATCGTCGTCGGGCTGCGGACCAGATGGAGCCTGAGCTGCTTGCTGACTGGGCGAACTTTGATTCAGGATTTCCGACGGATCTCCACCAAGGAGCATGACAATAACGGCAATAACAACGGTGCCGATACCACCGCCCACCAGCAATCCGCCACCACCTCCTCCGCGTCGATCTTCGACGTTATCACTTTCTCTTTGTCCTAACCAACGCATGGCTGATAATTAATTTTAAGTAAAAAAACGGCTACGATGTTTATATAACTCCAAAGTAAGCAAATTGGCTTATGCCCATCCTAATTTTACTTATGCACCGTTACTTTATTACTTTGGCTTTGCCCGCTCATACTGCGACGGCCAGACAACATCATCACCTAATGCATGGGCAGCATGCAGTGGAAAATACGGATCACGGAGGAATTCGCGGGCTAAAAGAACAAAATCGGCCTGCCCATTGGCAAGAATAGCCTCGGCCTGCTCAACATGCGTAATAAGGCCAACCGCAGCGGTCATAATACCAGCTTCCTGCTTCACCCGTTCGGCAAATTCTACCTGGTAACCAGGGCCTACCGGAATTTTCGCATGGGCTACATTCCCTCCGCTTGAACAGTCGATAACATCCACCCCTTTGGTTTTCAGGACAGATGCCAGGGCTACCGAGTCATCGGCGGTCCAGCCGCCTTCGGTCCATTCCGTTGCCGATATGCGAACGAAAAGCGGATATTCTTCTGGCCAGACAGCTTGAACCTGTTCAATTACCTGTAGCAATAAGCGAATTCGGTTGTCGAACGAACCACCGTATTCATCCGTTCGCTGATTACTCAAGGGCGACAAGAATTCGTGGAGCAGATAACCATGAGCCGCGTGAATTTCGGCAACCTGAAAGCCAGCTTCCACGGCACGGCGAGCAGCGTCCTGAAAGTCAATCAGCACATTCTCAATACCTGCTTTTGTTAAGGCCAACGGTCTTGGTTCGGCTTCTGTGAAGGGAATAGAGCTCGGTGCAACGGTTTCCCAACCTCGCTCTTCAGTGGGCGGAATGGCTTTCCCTCCATCCCACGGTCGATGGTGGCTTGCCTTGCGTCCGGCATGAGCCAGCTGAATTCCGGCAATGGAGCCATGCTGGTTAATGAACTGCGTTATTCGTTTCAGTCCTTCAATATGGTCGTCTTTCCAGATACCCAGATCGTGTGGCGAAATACGACCTTCGGGCGATACAGCCGTCGCTTCCGTAAAAATTAACGCAGCACCTCCTACAGCACGACTTCCCAGATGGACCAGATGCCAGTCGTTGGCAAAGCCGTTTTCACTGGAATACTGACACATTGGCGAAACAACAATTCGATTTTTGAGCTGGATACTTCGGATGGTGATCGGAGAAAAAAGAGCAGACATAGAGAGTAATGTAAAGTAAAGCAGGGTATTCGTTCTGCCCGCTTCATGGGCAGAAAACGCCTGTCTGTTTAAGCAACACGTAGCGAAGGGCCGTGGTTTTCAAGATTGCTATTATTCGTCGATTCACATCGCTTATTGCCAGAGGTAACTTTGTCAACTTATTGAGCTAAATGCGAACATTTGCTAGCTGAGTGTGTTGATTTTATAGAACAGACGTTCAGTATTAAGTCCTAGCACCGATCTAACATTTCAACCTGTAGCAAGGCTCAGTACTGAACACCTGGAAAATATAAACGCTCAACGATCATGACAAACGACCCGAAAATTGATCGGCGCGACGATGTAAAGCCGACCGAAGGTGAGCACAAATACGGAGACGTAGAATTTGCTGACCGTACCAACAAGAAGTATCCAATTGATACACCCGAGCATGTCCGTGCGGCATGGAGTTACATTAATCACGAGGATAATGCGGCAAAATACGATGCCGACGAAGTGGATGTGATTAAGGACCGGATTAAAAAAGCAGCAAAAAAACAGCACGTAACCATTGAGGACGAATAAACTAAGTCAAATGTCCTACCAGAAAACCCGTCAAATTCACCTAATTTGACGGGTTTTCTATTTGTAGCTGCCAACCACAACTAACCGTTCCTCAGCAAAGTCTGTTTACAGGCCGTTCACCTTCCACCAATTCTACACATCATCTATGCCAGCGTCCAAAACTCCGATTTACAGTGCTTTAGCCGCCAATCTGGCAATTGCCATTACCAAATTTATCGCGGCTGGCGTTACGGGCAGCTCGGCCATGGTTTCTGAAGGAATCCACTCATTAGTCGATACGCTGAATGAAATTCTATTATTACTGGGGATTGCCCGCAGTAAAAAACCAGCCGACGATAAAAGACCTTTCGGCTACGGCAAAGAACAATATTTCTGGGCATTCATTGTCTCGATTTTGATTTTTGGTGTAGGTGGTGGTGTTTCTTTTTATGAAGGCATTACCCATTTACAACATCCCGAACCAATCCAAAAACCGTTCTGGAATTACATTGTTCTGGGCGTGGCCTTCTGTTTCGACGGACTTTCCTTTATCACCGCCCTCAGGGAATTTAACCGCCAGCGTGGCGATAAGCCATTCTGGTCGGCCGTTAAAGGCAGCAAAGATCCGTCTACATTCGTGGTTCTTTTTGAGGATGCTTCCGATCTGCTCGGCTTGATCGTAGCATTTCTGGGCGTCTTTCTGGGTCATCAGTTCAATAATCCGTACTTCGATGGGGGTGCCTCCATCATCATCGGCCTGATTTTGACCGGGGTTTCGATCGTGCTGGCCCGCGAAAGCCGGAGCCTGCTCATGGGCGAGAGTGTCGAGCCAGCAACCTTAAACCAGATCATAGCCCTAACCGAACGTGATAATGCCGTGACGAGCGTTATTCAGTCGCCCTCCATGTATTTCAGTCCCGATGAAGTGCTGGTGTTACTTGTCATCGATTTTCAGGATGCCTTATCGACCTCCGAGATCAATCAGGCGATCAATCGAATACGAACAACGGTTCAGCAACAGTTTCCAATTGTTAAACAGGTATTTATTGAACCAGGTATTCCAACAATTCAGTAAATGATTCCTTTGTAGGATTTTCATTAAGAAGCCGCAGCGTGCCACGGTTTTGAACCGTGGCACGCTGCGGCTTCTTAATGAAAATCCTATTTTACTTACTTTCCCAGAACTGCCTGACTGACTTCTTGATCGTTTCTTCCTCGCAGGAGGTGGCCAGATGGCCGCAGTCGCTGGTAAGCTCGACAAAGGGCACTTGCAGAAATTTAGCCAGTTCGGTAGCCATACCGGGCGTTACCATATGATCCTGTTTGGCCACGACAATCAGTAGTTTTGCCTTGATCGCCGACTTGAGTTCAGCCATTGACCGGCCCCGGTAGATATCATGACCAATCATGGCTCTCAGTTGTGACGCCCAATTGTACGGGTTTGTATTTACGTAGCCATTCTCTTTTTTCTGCACAAAATCTGGTTCTTCTTCTGCCTTTAGGTGGCTCATAAAGTAGCTGGGCGTCGTTAAATTCAACTCATGAAGATCACCAACGGTCTTCATGGCTTCAGGCGCGAAATTGCCGCGCTCCAGAATCGTCAATTGTGTTCCCCAGAACAGCCTGTCATAACTGCTCTGTTTCGGGGCTCCCACAATGGGAACGACTTTATCCATAAAATCAGGATACGAAACCAGCCACTCGAACGATTGCATCCCACCCATCGAAATGCCCATGACAGCATACAGATGAGTCAGGCCGAGCGACTTCGTAACCAGCTCATACTCTGAGCGAACCATATCCCGGATCGTGAATTGCGGAAACTGCGCTCCTGCCTGAGCCGTGCTATTCGATGGCGACGAAGATACACCATTACCCAGCGCATCGACCACAATCGTAAAATAGCTGGTGCTATCGGCAATACCGCCCGGATTAGCCACAAACGCTTTCCCCTGCGACGTGCCACCAAACCAGGTAGGCACCAGAATAGCGTTCGATTTAGCTGCGTTCAGTCGGCCGAAGGTTCGGTAACCAAGCTGGCAATTTTGAATAACCTGACCGTTTTCGAGCGAAAAATTACCAAGCTCAGCAAAGCGTTGCTGAGCAATGCCCTGATAAAACGGCAACAAAAAGAAGAGTATAAGAACGACTTTCGTCTGTGAATTCCGGCACATAATAAGCTATTTTCTCTGACGAAAGAAAACACCCAGCCCTTCTTACTTTCTACTTATGCTTTTCCTGGAGTTATTTTCTCTGAGACATACAGAACCCAGGGCTTTACTGGTTCAAGGCTCTGGGTTCTGTACGCCATGATTACAAACCTATAAGGTTTCAAAAACCTTATAGGTTTAATATTCTCATACCCCAAACTTTCGCAGATTATACACGAAACTTACCAGCACATACTGGCGAAGCACCCGACTCTGAACGTCTTCCAGATAGGTATCGGTTGTGTTGCGAACCAGGCTCCGGTTCTGATTGAGCAGATCAAACGCCTGTATGCGAACCTCGCCCGTATTTCCTTTGAAAAACTGCTTTGCCAAGGTCACGTTCCAGAGCGCAAACTGCTGGTTATAACCCACCGACTGGCCCGATGTTGCCGTATAAGTCAGATCGCTCGTGAGCACGAAGCGAAACGGCAGCTGCCAGTGAATATCGGCGGTGGCATAGTTGATCCAGTAAGATGTATTTTGACGGGGAAGCAGTGAATAAGTTGCCGTCTGGTAAGTCAGATTACCGCTCAGCCCATACTCAAGTTTGCCGTTGAAATTCGACTGCAACCGAAGCCCCTGTCCAATGCTTCGGTTATGCGACACATTGCTCTGCTCATTGACAAAGCTTACTGCCCGCGAAAAACCGGCATTCGTTGTCAGCGTCATGCTCATTTTCAGGGGTTTAAGTTTCCGGCTTAGCGATAGAACCCCATTCGCCGACCAGTAACCACCAGCATTAACGGGCCGGGTAATCTGCACACCCGCACTGCTTATGTTTGTGGTGGTGGCAATCCGATTGTTGCTCTGATTTAGACTGGCGAACAGAAACAAGCTTTTACTTCCCTGCGAACGTGAGCTGTTAAAGGTCAGCGTAACATTATTATAATACTCCGGTCGCAGTGTCGGGTTTCCCATTCGAACGTTCAACGGATTGGTGTTATCGATTACGGGCTGCAACTGCGTGATGGATGGCGCCGTTAATCGGGTCCGGTATTGAAGGCGCAGATTACGATTTCCTGAAAACGTGTAGGAAAACAGGGCACTGGGTAAAACGTTCAGGTATCGACGGCTTAGGCTGGTATCGACCGAGCGGTTTTCAACACGGAGTTCGGCCTGCTGCACATCGAAACCCAGCGCATAGGTATAGCGCAGTCGGCGCGTTTGCAGGGTCGCACCCGCCTGATGAGTGGCAAACACACTGCCGAAGCGATTGCTTAACCCCGAATTAGGGCGATCATACAGTCCGGATGCTTCATTGAAGTCGGCGACATCCCGTTCAGCACGGTTTCGGCTGTTGGCATAGGCATACCTAAATTCAAGCTTTCGGGTCAGTGATAATGGCTCCGTATACGATACAGTCAGCGTGTTCAGAAGCGCGTAAGTCCCTTGATTATTGCGCTGATCAAGCCGGATTTCATTCGGATTAGCCCCCGTAGAATCATACAGGCTATTGACCGATTGATTCAGTGCGTTTGTACTACCGTTGTTTAAAACCGTATTCAGGTTGGCCGAAAGCGACCGGCCTTCGCGCCGGAACTTACGCATTAGCAGGAGGTTATTGTATACAGTTTGTCCATTTCCGGTGGAGCCATACTTTGTTTCTCCCGTGTTCAGCAATTGCGGATTACGGCCAGAAATGCCGGGCAAAACGGAACGACTGGCCAGCTCACTGGTATATCCCGTAGTTTGCCACGAAAGGTTGGGCGTCAGACGAAGGCTCGTCAATGAATCGAGTTGCCAATCGAGACGACCATTGAAACGATGCGTTGTGACACGATTTTGCGAATAATTGTGCTGGTCGGTCAGAAACGATTGCTCGGGTAAAATACTCTGGCGGTGGCTTTGCTGGTCAGTTGTCGTGATGGCCTGATTCATAAAGTAGCTGGTGGCTACTTCGGCCCGACTGCCCCATTTGTCGCGGTAATTCAGACCAGCGGCTTTTGTTTCAATGATGTTGGTCGGTGTTTGATTAACACCCGGTGAAATTCCACCAGGTCCACCAACAATAACAGGGCCACTAGCCGCACCATCGCCCAGGGTAAAATTCTGTTGGTTCAGGTTGTTACCCTGCCCGATAAGGGAAAGCTGACGCCCATTGTTAAACCGATTGAGACTCAATCGTCCCTGATACCGCGCCGGACCACCATCCCGGTCAACACCCGCGCCTACCGAATTCTGGCCAAAATAACCCTTTCGCTTGTCACGTTTGATGGTCAGATTGATCGTCCGCTCCCGATTGCCATCGTCAATGCCCGAAAATTGGGATTGATCCGAAGACTGATCATATAACTGCACTTTATCCACAATGTCGGCAGGCAGATTGCGCGTCGCCATTTTGGGATCATTCCCGAAAAATGGTTTTCCATCGACCAGTACCCGATTCACGGTTTGCCCCTGCGCCCGAATGGTTCCATCGCGGCTTACTTCCACGCCGGGAAGTTTCCGAAGTAATTCTTCGACCTGTGCATTCGGCTGCGTCTTAAACGAACCCGCATTGAACTGCAACGTATCGCCCTTAACCTCAACGGGGGTTCGCTCCTGTTTGACGACCACCTCGCCCAGCGTACTCGACTGTTCGACCATAAGCAGCGTTCCCAGATCAGCAATCGGAGTCTCGCGATTTACGCTGCTGCTGCGCGATGCGTTCCGATAACCCAGAAATGTGATCAATACCCGATAATTTCCGGCCGCTATATTTCGAAAACGAAAGCGTCCATCGCCGTCTGTAATCGTAGCCATCACATAAGCCGAATCGCGGGCGGTCAATAATGAGACCGATGCCGACCGTAAAGGCTTTCCGCTTATTGAATCAGTTACTGCACCCTGAATTTGTAACGCTCCGGCGCTTTTTTGGGCAAACACGCCCTCGATCGCGCCCAGTAGAAGCACGACAACAAATAAAAAGGATTTCATGGATAGCGTGTGTGTGCCGTTGAAGTCAGGAGACTTAATTCCGTTCGCCCGTCATTAGTTGCTGGCGAAAATCAGCCGTTGCCTTCTGGCGAAGGTCGGCCAATTGGGCCGCGGTTACGGTTTCGGCGGTTGTTATCGGCTGCACTTCTTTCGCATCAACAGCAGACGCACTGACTTTTGTAGCCCTAAATTGTTCGCGGCTGCTTTCGATGAGCAATACTGTACCTGCTTCGGGCGTCAGTTCCTGAATTGGCGAGTACGTAAAAGGTAATTCGGTCGTGAACCAGACCGTATAGGTTTCCTTACGAAACGGTACCGTAGCTTTTCGGCAGGCAAAACCCGCTATTTTCTTCGTTTGATCGGTTAGCTGCCAGTCACTTGCCCGTTGCAAAGGCATTTCGGCGCGATAGGATTTCGCGTCTTTGTCTTTGCCAATTGTCAGCATTGTAATGGTTTTCTGTCCATTCAGATCTAAAAATACCTGCTCCTCAAACGGACGTCCCAGGTTTGTTGTCTGGGGTGCACCTCCACCACCCCCAAAGCCTACCATTGTCCGCACAACCATGCCCTCTTCGTCGCGGTTTATTTTGGCAAAATTTCCCGAAACCAGTAATTTCTGACTGAACGTACGAGTGTCAGGAACATCGGCAGGAAAATTAGGATCACCCGGTTTAACCTGCTCACCGTTTATTATAATTCGCGTACTGTTAAGATCAACCTTACGAACAACTTCATACGTAATCTGCCCTGACCATTGATTCGCAGTTGCGGTTTGGGCTAAAGCAGGACGCGACATTGTTGCTAGTAGAGACAGGATAATGGCTAAAATAGAATGCGTTTTCATACGTAATCGCTTGGTTTGATTTGACGGATCAAAGTTCAGGCGTTGCTTTGTAATGCACTGCTATATAGTGTTAAACAGTGTTAACACCATTGGCAAAGGCCGCCCGAAGGATGTAGATTTGTCTATGAATCGGCGAATTCGTTCTATTTTCTGGCTAATGACGGCCTGCATTGTGGGCATCAATGCATTCCAGGCTTACTGGCTATGGAAAAACTACCAAATTGACCGGCAGCAATTCAGTCAGACGGTTCAGGACGCCTTGTTTCAGGTGCTGGAACAACAGCAGGTTGGTGAAGCCCGACGACTGCTTGGCAAAAAGCTTCAGGGCAGTAAAGCCCTCGCCGATAGCCATAGTTCACGCATCATTATACGCCAGTATGGCTCCGAAAACCAACAGACCCGCGTATTCTTCTACGATCAGCCAGACAGCCTGTCAAAAAAGCCAAAAGCTGGCAAACAACCCGCTAAACGGCTGATCGTTACGTATAATACCAATCAGCAACGACCCGATAACTTACCCCCCTTACCGGCCGATTCAATCGCCCGCCGAATCTCCAGTCTGGTCATGCTCAATTGGGCTGGCGGCAAAAAACTGAACCTGCTTAAACTGAAAAGCGACTACTGCACCGAACTTCTCCGACGCGCGATCGACACTGACTTTCAACTCGATACAATCACCATTCATCCACGTCATGGCACTAGCGATGTGTTGATCTTTAAAAATGATGGGCAGCAATCGGGTCCAGACAATAGGCTTCAAACGTCACCATTGCCGATCAATCCCGTTCAGAATCTCTTCGTACGGGCGTCATTTACGGCACCGAGTTTTTACCTTCTGCGCCGAATGGGCTGGCTGTTGGGTGGTTCACTGCTCCTGTTGTTGCTCACAACGGGTTGTTTCCTGTTTATGTTGTCGACGATCATGCGACAAAAAAAGCTGTCGGAAGTAAAAAACGACTTCATCAATAACATGACGCACGAACTGAAAACGCCAATCGCTACCGTAACGGCAGCGATTGAAGCACTCCAGAATTTCGGCGCGCTGAACGATCCACAACGAACACAAACCTATCTGGCTATCTCCCAGACTAACCTTCAACGGCTTTCTGACCTGGTCGAGAAAGTTCTGAATCTGGCCGTCGAAGAAAAACGTGAGCTTACGCTCCGGCCCGAGTTGGTCAACCTGGCCGAATTAGCGCACGATCTGATTACGAACCATCAGCTTCGTGCGCCCAAACCGATTGCATTTATTGCCGATATACCAGCAGAAACATCAGTGCTGGTCGACCGTGTACATTTTGGCAATGCACTCAATAACCTGATCGATAATGCTATAAATTACTCACGCGATCAGGTTCATATCCGGCTGGCGTTTCGTCAGAATAGAGATGGTTGGCAACTGTCGGTTGTCGACGATGGCATTGGCATCTTAAAAACCTACCAGTCGGCTATTTTTGACCGTTTCTTTCGCGTGCCGACCGGCAATTTGCATACTGTCAAAGGATTTGGCCTAGGATTGGCCTATGTTCGACAAGTGGTTGAGCGACACGGAGGTCACATTCAGGTACAAAGCGAACCAGGAAAAGGAAGCGAATTTATTTTACTGTTCACCAATCATTGACTAAGTTTTCAGTACGTAAAGCGGTCTCGTAGCCAATAATGTCCTTCACCATAAACCACAAACTGAAAACGTACTGTATGCCAACCGTTCTATTAATTGAAGATGAGGCCGCTCTTGGCATGATCGTCCGCGATAGTCTCGAAGTACGTGGTTTTACGGTCCGTTATGCTGCCAATGGCGACGAAGGTCTGACGCTATTTCGGCAGGAACGGCCCGATATCATCGTAGCTGATGTTATGATGCCTCAAATGGACGGATTTACCTTGGTTGAACAAATTCGCAAAGTTGACACCGATATACCGGTTTTGTTTCTGACAGCCCGCTCACAGACAGCCGATGTGGTGCGTGGCTTCGAGCTGGGTGGTAACGATTACCTCAAAAAACCATTTAGTCTCGACGAATTGATCGTCCGTATCAATGCGCTACTCCGACGTGCGCTGGCTCCGCAATTGCCCGTTCAGCCGGTATCTGATTTTTTACCGATTGGCCGCTATCAGTTTGACCCGCCCAAGCAAAAATTAGTCTTTGATAGTCACGAAGTTTTGCTTTCGTACCGGGAAGCCGAGCTGCTCCGACGGCTCTATGAGCAGCGAAACCAGGTGTTGGAACGAACTGTCGTTCTGATGGAGATATGGGGCGATGACTCTTTCTTCAATGGTCGTAGCCTGGACGTATTTATTACGCGGCTTAGGCGTCACCTCCGCGAAGACCCTCAGATACAGATTGTCAATATTCGTGGCATTGGCTATAAACTGATCATCTAAGCTCGTTTTAATCTGACACAATTATCTGAAGTTCAAGTAGTTATAAGGGGTTTGGTTTGATCACCAGACTCCAGTACGAGTCTGAGCCTACTAGCACGGTTTGAAGGCACATCCGTGGATAACGGTATCCAATTAAGTTATCATTAAAATGAAACGCTGGCTCAACTTTCAACGTATCTGGTGAGAAGAACATGCTTTTCTTTTATCATCAAACGCGGGTTTTACAATCTCAAAAACATCATCCACTTATCCTGTTTTTGTTCAAGTAGAGTGTGATGAAGAAACGCCGGATCGCATTGAATCCGGCGTTTTTTGTCAAAATTCAGTTAAAGTCTTATTCATTTTTCGGCTTACGCAACCATGTAACCCAACTTCGCGTACTGTAAGATACCATGGCGTGCATATCGCGTCGTTGGGTAAATGTAAGTAGTGGGCAAACGCCGGGCCTATGATGAGCCTGGCGTTTGTTTGGTTAAAGGATTTACGTTAAACCTCAGTTAAAAAGAAGGTTAAAGGCATAACAACCAGCGTTGTTAATGAGTATTATATATGTAGACAATACAGGTAAGATAAAAAACGCCCAGACGCATGAATTGGGCGTTTTTTTTATTGGCTCCGCAACGCAGCGGAGCCAGGCCACGTAATTAATGGGGAATGTAGGTCTTTTTACAGCGGTGGCCTACAATGGTGTGGAAATTGCCAAAACGCCGAACCGGATGCGTTCGGCGTTTTTTGTAGACAATCAACTTACCTCAATACTGGCTATTGTACTAAATTCAGGCAGGTTACTAAAAACTAACCCGCTTAGCTGCCGATGAGTCGGCCAAATGACTCATCACCCATAGTAGCCTGTGCTTTTTTAAGCTTAGTGTTCTGCTGTATAACATCAACGATTAGACGAGCCCGTTCAAGATACTTATCATCGACCTGCCCAGACTCAGCGAGTTCAATGTATCGTCGTGTAATCTCAAAGCGGATATAATCAAGGTGATCTGTCATAACATCTTTACGAATGTATACCAACGTACGTATATAGTCAGAGGTTAGATTACCAGAAAATACTTTTGCCAGAAGTAATTCTATTTTTCTATAGCTAGCTTTCCTGTAATGGGTATCCTTATTGCAGCAGGTTAATTTTAAGCAGGTTTGTATGGGTGTTTTGTGTTGAAAAAGCGAACCTGATTTTATACAAAATAGGTGGATACAAAAAATAAAATTAAAAACGCCGTGGTAGTTACGCTCGGCGTTTTTGTATTGTCATTTCCGAATGGCAAGCAAATTCTAAATTAAACGGCTCGAGATCTTTTTTTACAAAAAACTCATAATCGATTACTTTACTCTAACAAAGACGTCTTATTTTTCTGATTCAAAGATCGCCATTGCTTTATCAATCGTTTCGTCTTCGACTCCGCCAACTATTAATTCATCATCATTAGCTACATTGCTAATCACCGTAACACCTGCCATATCAAGGGTTGGATTGGCCAGGAATAGAGCGGCTCGAAACCGCTCTTCGATTCGGCGATTTAACGCTTCGTTTACGTCTTGCGTAAGTTTGCCAGCCAGTTCAATATCTTTCTCGTTGCCTTCCATTTTAAGCGTTTAATAAATCCGTTAAGTCATTTAAAACATGTACTGGCTATACCGAAATTGATTAATCAATTTCGGTATTAATCTAATCTTCGTAATAATCAATCAATTATGAATAAATACCGTGCACTATAAGCCAGAATCGTATCCCGGTTAATCAATAAAACAATACTATCAGGCACATAATCTGTTCATATTCTGCACATAATGAATATCCATAAATTCTATTCTTAAGTGCAATATAATACTATTTGATAAGGAAACTATGGCTCGTATATGCACGTTTTTTCGAATTTTAATAAATAAGCAATAGGTTAGCTTATTACATAATTCTAAAATCTATTTATGCGTCTTACCTTATCTGAGTCTTGTTATTTCAGCCAGTACAAATACATAAGTTATTCATTATTAAGCTTTTACAATAAAATATTCGACTAATTTTGCATACTATAATTTATTTCAAATGCTTTAATCAAGAGGCCGAAAAGCCTTAAAGTAGCTATATATATAAAATAGAACTAATATTTATACCCAAATGGTATTTATAAGTATACTTATTTACTAGTCTAATGAAACGATACCACAATAATCATATTTTACAATTTAATAATTACAATAAAAAACAGTAATATCAGCCCCAATAGCCGTAGCAAATAAAATAATACATAGGAATAGTTATTGTATATACTAATTCATAAACTATCTTCCCGGTAAATAACGAACGTGCCAGCTTATTTATAACTGGCTTTCTACTAGCTCCTTTCTTGAAAGTACTAATGCAATCGGGTTTGATTTATCATCGGCTATCGGGATTATTTGTACTTCTACTTATTTTAGCTTGTGGAGTGTCTGCCTGGGCGCAGGCTTTAGTAGTGCCACAACCCGAGGCAATAACCTTTCGCCAGGGTTTACCACAGGCTTTTGTTCCATCGATCATACAAGACCACCAGGGATTTATCTGGATGGCTACACGTGATGGATTATGTCGTTACGATGGCAACAACTTTAAAGTATTTCAGCCCCGAGCCGACGGAAAGCCAGGGATTACATCATCCAGTCTTTTCGGATTAAGCCTCGATCCACAAGGTCGTATCTGGATATTCAGCGATCAGAGCGACATTGATATTCTTGATCCTTTACGTGAGAAATTTACGAGCTTTTCGCGGCAACCTGCTTTCAAAAAGATGTTTGGTCGTGATATTATCGATGCGCATTATATAGACAGGCAAGGACGTTTGTGGCTTAGTTTTCTTTCAAATAAGGTCGTGTGTATCGATCCAGCCACGAATCAATACAGGCATTACAAACGTCCTGGCAATTTACCAACATTCAGCGCCTTTCTGCAAGATAAACAAGGCACAATATGGATGTCCAACAGATCAGGTTTATACCGACTTGACCAGCGTATAGATCGTTTCGTTCCCTATACACTGCCCGACAATGATGTCATAGTATAGTGCTCCCTATATTTAGGACCAGTTTTTGCTTTTTTTAATTGAGGTTTTCCGATTCTACGTCGACTTGCAAAGGAGTACAGTACACCTCAGCAGGTGTTTTTCTAGCCAGACCTTGATGGCAT